>JARLJS010000301.1 GCA_031291075.1 Nevskia sp.
CCCTCTCCCGCGTGCGGGAGAGGGGTAGGGGAGAGGGGCTTTTGGCCGGACGCAAAGCCCCTCTCCCGGCCCTGCGGGCCACCATCTCCCGCAAGCGGGAGACGGGAAAGAATGTGTGCACGTAAAGAGAAAATGCTCTAGAACATCACCAGCTTGGTCATGCCTTCCACCACGGGCTCCACCACCCGCTGCGCCACCGGCGTCATTTCGAGCGGCTTGAGCAGCATGCGCGCCGACATGTGGTGCGGGAAATACCGGCTCACCAGCTTGCGGCAGCGCTTCACCACCTTGCGGTACACCGCCTTGTCGTAGCGCTTGCCGGGGCGGTGCCAGGCGTAGACGTGCCGCAGCGCGATGTAGGTGTCCTCGTCCTCGATCATCTTCAGGCGGTGCCACAGCGCGCCGAGCACCTGCTTGCGGCTCACGTTCTCTTGCTCGCGGTAGAACTGGTAGTACTTGTAGAAATGCTTGTAGTGGCCGACCTCGTCCTCGTAGATGTGGCGGGTGAGTTGCGCCAGCACCGGCTCGTTGCTGGCGTGGTGCAGGGCGGTGTAGTAGCACGAGGTGCCCATTTCCACCACGCAGCGCGACACCATCTCCAGGCTGCGCTCCGGCAGCAGGTTCTCCGGCTTGCACGTTCTGCCGTAGTCGGCGAGGAAGGCAGCGTACTGCGCCTGCCAATCGAAGTCCGGCCAGGCGTGGCGCACATACTCGCGCAACGCGGCGCCGTGTTGCAGCTCCTCCGGTTCCCAGCCGTGTTCCAGCCAATGGCTCACCTCCGGGTCGCCGGCGAAATGCCGCACCAGGTTGCGCGTGTAGAGGTCGGAGGTGGTTTCGATGAACGAGGCCGTCGCCACCATGTAGAACAGCTCGTCGCTGCCGGCAATATGCTCGGGGCGGATCTCGTGCCAGGGGATGTCGCCCAGTGTCCAGTGCCGTTCCTGTGCCATAGAAGTGCCCTTTGTCGTTGGAAACCGCAACCGCTGCGCGGACTTGATCATCCCCGTATCGACTTAGAACGTCCATACGTACTGAAAGTTGCAGGAATTCCCGCCGGGACCGATCCGCGCGGATCAGGATGCCGCTTCGGCACCGCGGGCAGCGGATCTGGATTTCAATAGCGCCGGTAGGCCAAATCGCCGCGAAACGCGGTTTACGATCCGCACCCAGGCGTTGTCGAGGCTGCTGGCGTACCAGGAAACGACCAGGACCAGCGCCACGGTGCCGGCCAGATTCAGGAGCAGCGGAACCTTGGCGAGGTACAGCCAGCACGAAAGCGAGAACACGATCGGCAGGTGGACCAGGTAGGCGGGAAACGAAATCCGCCCCAGGAAATAACCCACGCGGCCGCCCAGGCGCCTGGCGGCCGTGGCATTGCCCAGCAGCACCAGCATGAAGCAGAGCGCGGATAGCGTGTGCAGGAAGTAGGTCGCATGCTCCGCCGGCAGCGGCACGAAGCGGCCCGGCCCCTCCGGGGGTTCGTAGCAATGCACCCAAAACCCCAGCACCAGCAAGGCCAAGGTGGTCCAGGGTCCGAGCCGCGGCGCCCCGGAGCGGGAAACACGGTAAGCCAGGGCAGTGCCCGCGACGAACGCGCAGTAGGCCGGCGCATACACGGCGCAAAGCGCCGCCACCCCCGCCACCACCAGCCAGCGCGCCCGGGCGCCGTAGATCAGGATCCCGGCCAGCGCGAAGCTCAGATAGCTGCCCAGCAGCTCGATACGCATTGTCCACAGCGCGGAGTTGAACAGCGACCAGCCCCGGTAGACGCCGAAGAACGCGTCGTACGCGGCGGTGCCGAAGGTGGGGGCCGCAAGGCCCTCGTAGACCCCGCCGTTGGTCGCCGTCCAGTGCCGGGTGAGCGCGCCCACGGGCCGGTAGTGGTAGAGGTCGAAATGGAACAGCAGCCACGACAGCAGCACGCTGACCGCTATGGCAGGGGTCAGGCGGAAATAGCGCTTGATCGAGGCATTGGCGATTTCCGCCCAGTCGGGATTGTTGAACAGCCGGAACGTCAGCACGAAGCCTGAGAGCACAAAGAAGAAAGTCACTGCTCCCTTGCCGTTGAGCAGGTAGAATCCGGCCGGCATGGGGATGAAGCCAAGCAGCGTGCCCTGCGGATCCAGCCCATACAGGAAGTGGCCCACCACCACGACCAGGGCGGCGATGCCTCTTCCCGCTTCCAGCTGGATCAGTTTGCCGTTGCGCATGCCGGTTTCCGGGAAGTCGTGCCGCAGGTGGTCGGCGATCGGAAGCGCGGCCGCGCACCTTCCCAGGCAACCAATCGGCCGATCATCGGCCGGACCGCTTCGAGCTCCCACGGGGCATTGCGCCAGCATTGCGACATCGCGTCAACCCCGTGTATCAGACGGGCAGCCTCGCGTAGACGCATGCGGTGGTGTCCCAGGCTGCGCCGCGTCGGAGCGGGTTCAGCTGTCGCCTAGCGCGGCAGCAGGATTTCGTAGGTCGCCTCGAAGATCCGCCGGGCTACGACGCCGCAGCCCTTGTCCATCCATACCAGCCAGTCGCCCGCCTGCCCGAGCAGGCGCTGGCCTGCGAAACCCGAGCGCACGTGGAAATGCGCGCTCACCCGGCAGGCCCAGGTCGTACGCGGCAGCGGTACATAAAGACCGTCCTGCCCCATCTGTTGCGGACCGGCAACACGGTAGCGGTCCATGAATTCGTCGATCCGCATCGGCCAACACTCCCCCAGTACACCCGTGCAGATCGCCGCGTTGGCCTCGTAGCGGTTGGGGCCTTCCAGCGTCTGCAGGATTCCGGCGTAATGCGCGAAGCGCACCTCGATGGGCAAGGCCAGCTTGCGAACCAGCAGCGAGCATGGATTCAGCTCCAGGCGGAAATGGGTCCAGTCGGGGCCGATTGCGAAGTGGGAGTCGGTGTCGTGCATGCCATGGTCCACCGAATCAACCGACCGTTCCCGCTGTCAAACCGCCTGGCTGCGCTGCGCCGCTTCGAGGGTGTCCCGGTACGCGATCTCGAAGTGCTCCGCCGCGCGGGCGCGAATCCGGGCGAAGGAATCCTCGGCCAGCAGCCGCCCGTCGCGCCATACCGGGCGCAGCAGGTTGCGGCGGCCGCCCAGGGCCTCTTCGCGCACGGCCTCGTAGCCGTCGCCGACGCGGATCACGCCATAGCGTCCGGCCTTGCTGCGCTTGCCTGGATCGGTGACCGGATCCTTGAAGATCTCCCGCGGCTGGCCATCGATCTCGCCCCAGCTCGCCTTCATCGCCCACTTCAGCGTGTCGCGGTCCACCTTCTGCAGCAGGCCGCCGCCCATGCCGAAGGCCAGGTTCTCGGTGCTGATGGCGTGCATCTTCAGCACCTCCAGGATGCGCGGCAGGCTGTTGAGGTCCACGCCATCGCCCTGGATCATGCGGATGTACGGCGGCAGCACGCGGTAGCCCTTGCTGTTCTGGGTGTGGCCGAAGCGGCGCATCAGGTGCTCGATCACGCGCGGCACCACCGCCACCGGGTCGCCGCTGTCCGGCCGCACCACGATGCGGCCGCCGTTGGCCACCACCTCGCCGTGCAGCTCCTCGCCGACGATGTGGTCCAGCGCGTTCCACACATCGTAGCTGTCGATGACGAAGGCCAGGACCTTCTGCGGCCCGGCGAACTGCCGGATCATGTTGCGGTAGGCCGCGGCCTCGCCGGCCTTGCCCCAGCTCGTCATGGTGCTGTGCTCGGAGGCCGGGATGCTGAAGCCGGCCATGGCCTCGCCATAGCTGCGCCGCGCCACCATCAAGGCCGCCATGGTGTCGGTGCCCTGAAAGTTGAGCAGATGGCCGGCCCCGCCGAGCCCGGCCGCCTCGTCGGAGGTGGCGCCGCGGGCGCCGAAGTCGTGAAGCTGGAACGGCAGCGCGTCCAGATTGTCGGCGGTCTCCTCCAGGTACTGGCGTAGCACGACCTTGCAGGCCATCGACAGGCTTGCCACCGTGCTGGGATACCACACCGCGCGCAGCAGGGCGGTCTCGATGTAGCTCGGCACCCAGAAGCAGGCGGGGTCGGTGTTGATCACCTGCGCCACCGGCACGTGGCTGCCCACCAGCGTGCCTTCCGGCAGCGCCTGGATCTCGATCGGCAGGTAGCCGCCGTGGCGCTCCACGATGTGCTCCCAGCCCTGGCGGTTGAACACGCCCAGGTGAGCGCGGCAGACCTCCTCGGCCTCGTCGATGTCGGCGCGGCTGATCGGCCTGGCCAGGTATTCCTTCAGGAATGCCTGCAGGCCGAAGAACAAAACCTTGCCCAACGCGCCGCCGCGGCTTTCGATGTAGCTGGAGATGCGCGTGGTGCCCGGCGGATACTGCAGGTAGTGCGTCAGCTTGTAGCTGTCGGTATTGAGGATCAGGTTCTGGGTTGTCATGTCGGTCTCCGGCTTGCCGCTCGCTTCAAACGCCCACCATCTTGCGCACAATGTAATAGTGATCCTCGAACATCTCCTGCGACCGCAGCTTCGCCAGCGGCAGCCAGAACGCCTGGTCGGCGTCGTCGCCGGCCTGCACCGGCGGCAGCCGCGTGTCCGGCCGCAGGTCGAAGCGGAACGCGGTGGTGAAGGTGCGGCCGCGGGTCGAGCGATGCGGGTCGTCGAACAACTCTTTGGCCGCCACCGCGCCGCGCAGTTCACCATCCGCTACCTCCAGGCAGGTTTCCTCGCGCAATTCGCGTACCGCCGCATCGAACGCCGTCTCGTCTTCCTGGATGAATCCGCCCGGCAGGGCCAGCTGCCCCCGCCCCGGCCGCCCGCCGCGGCGCACCAACAGGATATGCCCGCCCTGCGTCACCACCGCATCCGCCGTGTGGTGCTGCGGCGGGTATTTCAGGTCGCGGAACTGGCTCTGGTATTCCTCGACATAGGCCTGCTCCGCCTTCAGATCCTGGTAGGCATCGGTCAGCGCGAAGGTGCGCAGCCAGCGCAGCGCCGGCGCCGGCAGGCGGGTTGCCAGCGTAGTCTCGGTCTGCGCGTCCACCTTGCCGGTTTCGTACGGCTGGCGGAAATACACGCGGCGCAGGTCGGTGGCGCTGATGCCCTGGTGGTTGCGCACGTCCACCGCGCCCCAGGTGGGGAACAGCTTGAGATAGTAGGAGCTGTGGTCCTTGCTGTGGCCCACCAGGCCGATGCGGAGCTGCGCCTCTGGGCGGTCGGCGAAGCGCGTGCGCACGCAGTCGAACACCGCGCGATGCACGTTGCCGATCCAGGCCGCGTCGTTGTACATCGCGTCCGGCAGCGGCGCCACCGTCACCCGCATCGCCTCGCGCGGCGTCAGGCAGCCACGGATCAGCTCGGCGCGCTCCGCCGCGGTGAAGGGATCGCGGATCGAGCGCGGCCGGTCGGCGGAGCCCGCCAGCACCAGCAGGTGCTCGGCCTGCTCCAGCCCGCCCCGCACCACCGCCAGGTGGCCGTTGTGGAAGGGCTGGAAGCGCCCGATGAAAACCAGGAGGTCGTAGCGCCAGTCGTTCATTGTCCATCCCCTCTTTGTGTATCGTATACACATAGTATTAGTGTTGTAGATACACAAAGTCAAACGCTATTTGCCAAAGAGCAGATAGATTATTGATTCAGCGGGTAATTCTGACTTCTCCCGGATGCCGCAGGCGGTATACGGCGGCGGGCCGGTGGGCGCCTTCCAGCCGGCTTTCGGCGGTCTCCTGCAGCTCGCCGGAAGCCAGCATTTTCTTGTAGAAATTCCGCCGGTCCAGCGGCTTGCCCAGCACCGTCTCGTACACCGCGTGCAGCTCCCGCATGGTGAAGCGCTCCGGCAGGAACTGGAAGGCGAGCGTGGAGTAGTCCAGCTTGGCCGCCAGCCGCTCGCGGGCATAGGCGATGATCTGCTCGTGGTCGAAAGCCAGCGGCGGCAGCGCGTCCAGCGCCGTCCAGTCCGCGCCCACCACGTCGGTGGCCGGGCGCAGCGAGACCGCGTCCGAACGGATCAGGGCGAAGTAGGCGACGGTGATCACGCGCTCGCGCGGGTCGCGCTTGATGGCGCCGAAGGTATAGAGCTGCTCCAGGTAGAAGCCGGCCAGCCCGGTTTCCTCCTCCAGTTCGCGCCGCGCGCAGCCTTCCAGGTCCTCGTCCGGCTTCAGGTACCCGCCGGGCAGCGCCCAGCGCCCCTTGAACGGCGCTGCGCCGCGCTTGACCAGCAGCACCTGCAGCGTGCCGTCGCGGATGGTGAAGACGACGATGTCGGCGGTGACGGCGTAGTGAGGGTAATCGTAGGTATAGGACATCAGGTAACTCTGCGTATTTGAGACACAAAGTCAAGTCCGCGCCGGGATATATGCGGCCCCGGCGCTCGCAGTTTCCGAAACTGTTCACCGAAAACGACGGGCGTGGGTTCCGCCGAACCTCACTTGCCGCGTCCGACGCCGGCGAGATACTGCTCATCGGTGACCTTTTCCATCCAGTCCACGACCTTGCCGTCCAGTGCCTCCTGGATGGCGATATGGGTCATCGAAGTGGTCGGCGTGGCGCCGTGCCAGTGCCGATGGTTCGGCGGGCACCAGATCACGTCACCGGCCCGGATCTCCTCGATCGGCCCACCCTCGCACTGCGTCCAGCCGCAGCCCGCGGTGACGATCAGCGTCTGGCCCAGTGGATGCGTGTGCCAGGCGGTGCGCGCGCCTGGCTCGAACGTCACGCTGGCGCAGGCCACGCGGGCCGGCGCCGGCGCGGTGAAAAGCGGGTCGATGCGGACATTGCCGGTGAAGTATTCGGCGGGTCCTTTGCCGGAAGCCTGGGAGCCGCTTCGTTTGATCTGCATGGCCATCTCCTTCGGGATTCATCGCAGGCTGGAGCATTTCCTGAGCCACGCGGCAGCCTGCGATCTGAGAACCCTGTGGAAACAGGCTACCGCATAGCGGACGGTCATGACTGGCAGCTTCGAGCCGGTGTCAGCCAATTAGTGCATTTTTGCGGCCTTCGATGTTGGCGGTGCGGTAGGTTGAGGCGGAAGAGATAGCCCCAACTTTCCGGTAGAGGGTGGATGGGGCACAAAAACGCCTTGACCGATCACTGGCGACCGTGATGCATCCAGTTTGTAGCCGGGCTGATGCAGTGTTGAATGCAGCTATGGAAACGCCCATTTCTGCCAGCAAATTCAAAGCGTTCTGCCTCAAGATCTTGGACGAGGTTGCGACTACCGGTCAAGCGGTCATCATCACCAAGTGCTTCCTTCAGGCTCCTCCTGCAACCCCCGCGCGGCGGCGTTACTGGTAGCTGCGGGCCGACCAACGGCTCACGCAAGGCTTGCGCGCATGGGTCCCTGCGGTCAATAAATAGGACCTCCCGGCGAGGTTTGGTCACGCAAGGGAGTGCCAAGGCCGGGGTTCGATGCAACATCCAAAAATCGATGTCGTCATGTCGCTGCTGGACCACCTCCAGGCAATGGTGGCCTACTGGGACAAGAACGAGGTGTGCCAGTTTGCCAACAACGCCTACCTGTACTGGTTCGGCAAGACGCGGGAGCAGATGTCCGGCATTACCCTTCGACAACTGCTCGGGCCCGAGCTCTACAGGATGAACTCGCCATATCGCGTGGCTGCCTATGCCGGACAGGTGCAGGTATTCGAACGCACTTTGACCACGGCGCAGGGGAGCATTCGTCATAGCCTCGCGACCTATACCCCGCACATCGTCGATGGCGAAGTGCAGGGAATCTTCGTGCACGTGACCGACGTGACGCCGCTCAAGCTGCTTGAAACCGAGTTGCGGGAGGCGAAGGAGCAGGCCGAACGGCTGGCCACCCATGACTTCCTGACCGGGCTGCCGAACCGCGTGCTGCTAAACGACCGCATCCAGCAGGCGCTGGCGCTCGCCAGGCGAACGCAAAATTTCATTGCTGGCGCTACGCTCGACCTTGACGGGTTCAAGCAGATCAATGACTCCCTGGGCCACGTAGCGGGAGACAAGCTGCTCGTCGAGGTGGCTGGCAGAATCCGGCGCTCGCTTAGAGATGTGGACACCGCGACCAGGGTCGGTGGGGACGAATTCTTCCTCCTGTTCCCGAATATCGATAGCCGGGCTCAACTGGAGGGGCTGGCCACTCGTATCCTCGATGCGGTGCGGGCGCCGGTGGAGCTGTCCGGAACCACCTTGCAGCCCTCGTGCAGCCTGGGCGTGGCGATCGCCTCGGACTGGAGTATCACGCCGGAGATGCTGATGGAGGCATCCGACAAGGCTCTGTACACAGCCAAATCCCTCGGCAAGAATCGCTTTTCGATCTGGCACCTCCCTCTGGCCGCATAGTCGATGGGCGCGCTCCGCGGCGCCGCGCACATGCCGCAGCCGATGTCCATGCTGACCACTCGATCCGGAAGGCCGCTCGATATGATGATTCGATACGCCAAAGGGCGGCACGCCGCCCGCAGGGCTCGCGCCTGAACACGCCGCAAAAGCCGCGCGTGGGACTCGCGCTGGGCAGCGGCTCCGCGCGCGGCTGGGCCCACATCGGCGTGATCCGTGCGCTGGAAAAGGCCGGTGTTCGTCCGGACATCGTGACCGGCACTTCGATCGGCGCCCTGGTCGGCGCCGCGTACGCGGCAGGCGAGCTCGACCGGCTCGAGAGCTGGGTGCTCGGGCTGGGCCTCGGGGACGTGGTCAGGTTCGCCGACGTGAGCCTGAGCGGAGGAGTGGTCAAGGGCGATCGCCTGATGGAGTTCTTCCGCCGCCATAGTCAGGACCGCCCGCTGGACCAGCTGGCAATGCCGTTCGCCGCGGTCGCCACTTCACTGGCCACCGGGACCGAAGTCTGGCTTCGCCAGGGCTCGACGCTCGAAGCCGTGCGCGCCTCGATCGCCCTGCCGGGACTGTTCACGCCGGTGCGGTGGGAAGGAGCCTTGCTGGTGGACGGCGGCCTGGTCAACCCCATCCCCGTGTCGCTGGCGCGGGCAATGGGGGCGGACATCGTGATCGCGGTCGACCTTGGCTCCGACATCCTGGGTCGGCGCTTCCGCGCCGATGCGGAACCGCCGGCGCCGCCCGGACCGATTCGTGACTGGATGCACAAGCTGCAGGAAAATCTCGGCGCGCTCGTGCCTGCGAGGACGCCGGAGGAACCCGCCATGCCCTCGGTATTCGACGTGCTGTCCGCCTGCATAGACATCGTCCAGGTGCGGATCGCGCGCAGCCGCATGGCCGGGGAGCCGCCGGACGTGGTCATAGCGCCCCGGCTGGCGCGCCTGCGCCTGGTCGATTTCCACCGTGCGAAGGAAGCGATCGAGGAAGGTCATCGTGCGGTGGAGCGGGCCGCTCACAACCTTGCCTTACTCGACGGGTTCGAGATGTAGACGCGGCAATGCATCCCGCGCGCAACGTGCGGCTATCATAGCCACACCGTGACGCAAACCGCGTCGGACCGGCAGCATGAGGATTTCGACCATGGCCCAGCGCATGCCCGCGATCTTCTTCGGCCACGGCAACCCGATGAACGCCATCGGCCACAACGGCTATACCGAAGCCTGGCGGCGCATCGGCGAACAGACGCCGAGGCCCAAGGCCATCCTGGCGATCTCCGCGCACTGGTACATCCCCGCCACCGCCGTCACCGCCAACGCCGCCCCGCGCACCATCCACGACTTCGGCGGCTTCCCGCCCGAGCTGTCCCAGGTGCAATACCCGGCGCCGGGCGATCCCGCGCTGGCCAGCCGGGTCCGGCAACTGCTCGCCCCGCTCGACGTGAAGCCCGACGAGTCCTGGGGCCTCGACCACGGCACCTGGTCCGTGCTCAAGCACGTTTACCCGGCGGCCGACGTCCCCGTCGTCCAGCTCGGCATCGACGAGACCAAGCCGGCCTCCTTCCACTTCGAACTCGGCAGCAGGCTGACGCCGCTGCGGGACGAAGGCATCCTCATCGCCGGCAGCGGCAACCTCGTCCACAACCTGCACGCCTACGCCTGGGGCCGTCACCCGGCCGCGCCCTACGATTGGGCCCTGCGCTTCGAGGCCAAGGCCAGGGAGCTGATGCTGGCGGGAGACTACGCGCCGCTGATCGACTACGAGAAGCTGGGGCGCGACGCGCTGCTGTCCGTGCCCACGCCGGAGCATTACCTGCCGCTGCTGTACGTGCTGGGAACGCGGCGGGATGGCGAGGGCCTGAGCTTTCCGGTGGAGGGGATGGATGGAGGGTCGATTTCGATGCTGGCAGTGCGGGTGGGGAACAAAGCGTGAACGACCAGTTCAAGGCCGGTCTGGCTTCTGTTTTCATTAGCCTTTCTCTGGTCGCAATGTCGGCGCTATTCTTGGTCCAATACATGGCGTTCAGACGGACCGCTCAGAGAAGCCTTCGCATCCTATTTATCTCCACTGCCTCTGCGATTGCTGGCGCCCTCCTATGCAACCTGCCCCCGGTCTTCACGGCCAATCAGACATTTTTAACCGTGACGTTCATACTCGGTTGGTTCTGCATCTTGCTGCAAGTAAGTGGCGGCCTATGGGGCGCGACAGCCTTGCTGCATTCCTACCTCGAAATGACGGAGCTTGCGAAGTCCGGCGAAGCAAAGGTACCGCGTTTGGGATTTGTTGAAGCTTATGGAATCCGTTTTGACAAGCTCGTCCAAGTTCTCAACTGGGTAATGATCGGAGTCGCTGTGCTCAGCGTCGCGTTTGCGCAGATTTTTGGCAAGCTGTTCCAGGTTCTGCTTCCGGGCCTGCTTATCATTCCCAGCGGCCTTGCTCTTCGCGCGCTCACCGCGCGGCCGGGCGTGCCGTCGGCGCTCATCGGACTACTGGTTAACGGTCCGTTCGCTCTGCTCGGCTATGCGGGACTTGTATTTACTTTGTTCGGGGCGCCACCGCAGCCTTTGCTGACAGCTTTGCTGTCCGTGTTTGTGTGTGCTGTGCCCTACAGCATCAACGTCGTGTTCTTCTTGGGCGTGATGCGGCGAGCAGCCAGGTCTGCGAGTGTCGGGTGAGGAGTTGTAGGCTGGGATGGAACGGAGTGGAATCCCAGCGTCGCTGATCGACTGGCAAAGCGCTGGGATTCGCTACGCTTCATCCCAGCCTACAATGGCCCTGCCTCGATTTGACGTACATCAGAAGGTTGGTCATTTTCTGATGAACGGAGAATCGAATGGGCAAGAGGAAGGTGGACGGTCCGAAGCGGCAGTACACGGACGAGTTCAAGGTTGAAGCGGTACGGCTTGGGGAG
>JARLJS010000302.1 GCA_031291075.1 Nevskia sp.
CGCCACCCACCGCGACCTGCGCGTGATGGTGGACAAGGGCAGCTTCCGCGAGGACCAGTTCTACCGCATCGGCGTGGTGCCGGTGCACCTGCCGCCGCTGCGCGAGCGGCTGTCGGACATCCTGCCGCTGGCCGAGCACTTCCTGGTGCTGAGCGGCAGCAGCCGGCGGCTTTCGGCGCAGGCAGCGGCGCGGCTGCTGGCCCACCCCTGGCCTGGCAACGTGCGCGAGCTGCGCAACGCCATCGAGCGCGCCGCCGTGCTGGCGCCGCTGGCGGTGCTCTCGGCAGTGGATTTCGACTTTCTCGAAAGCGCCCGCACCGGGGCCGCACCGGCCGAGACGGACTGGCTGGCTGGCGACATGCCCGGCGCGGTGGCGCGGCTGGAGAGCGCGATGATCCGCCGCGCGCTGGCCAACTGCGGCGGCAACCGCACCGAGGCGGCGCGGCAGCTCGGGATTCACCGCCAGTTGCTGTACGAAAAACTGCGCCGCTACGGGCTGGAGGCGTCCGCTAACCGGACGGAGGGCGTCGGAGAGGCGGACGAGGCCGGCCGGAGCGGTTCGGAAAAACCCTGATTTTCCAATGGACTGACCTCTGGCACGGGGCTTGCGATGCGGGTTGGCGAGGGCTTGGCGCAACCCAACCGCGCGGCCCACATGGAGGACTAATATGAAGTTCCGTACTGGCCTGCTCGCGGCGAGCCTTCTGGTGAGCCTCTCCGGGATTGCGCTGGCCCAGCGCGGCCCGGTTTATGACCCGGCCCAGTTGCCGGAGATCAAGGGCAAGGTGGCCCAATACCTGCTGACCCCGCGCGGCGACGTGGATGGGCTGCTGCTGGTGGACGGCACCGAGGTGCACGTCGCCCCGTATCTGTCCACCCAGCTCGCCTTCTCGGTAAAGCCGGGCGATGCGGTGACCATTCATGGCCTGCGCGCCAAGGCCCTCCCGATGGTGATGGCCGCCTCGGTGACCAACGACGCTTCCGGCGCCACCCTGGCCGGCGGGCCGCGGGCGCTGATGGCCCCGATCGAGGCCACCGGCACGGTCAAGGCCCAGCTGCACACGCCGCGCGGCGACGTGGACGGCGTGCTGCTGACCGACGGCACCACGGTGCGTCTGCCGCCGCCGGAGGCGACCCGCCTGGCGGCCGAGCTGGCCGTGGGCAAGACACTCTATGTGCGCGGCCCCGGCAGCGAGGGGACGCTGGGCAAGGTGGTGGCCGCTCAGACGCTCGGCCCGGACAAGGAACACACCCAGACCCTGGCCGGACCGCATCCCGGCACCGCCGGATGGATGCGCGAGCATCATCCGATGATGGGCCCGGAAGGCCACGGAATGGGGCCTGGCATGGGGCCCCACATGGGCGGCCAGGGGATGGGCGGACCGGGCATGGGCGGCCATGACATGGGCGGGCCGGGCATGATGCCGCCGGCCGCGAGCAAGTAAGGCCGGGTTGATCGGCCGGACGGGCCCGACGGCCCATATGGCCCGTCCGGTTGTTGGCGAAGCCGCCGGGAACCCCACCTCCCCGGCGGCTTTTCTATTTTTGCGGAAACCCCTTTTTCGGAGGGGCGCTCAGCAGCCGCCGCGCACCGGCGGCGGGGCCATGCCGAAGGCCGGGCGCAAGCGGATGCCCGCGGCACTGCCGACGAGCGCGGCGGCGATCCACAGCCAGCCGTGCAGGCTGCCCGAGGCGATGCCCGAGAAGAACGCGCCGATGTTGCACCCGTAGGCCAGCCGCGCTCCGTAGCCCATCAGCAGCCCGCCCACCACCGAACCGGTGAGCTGGCCCAGCGGCACCCGCCGCGCCGGGAGGAACCGCCCGGCCAGCGCCGCCGCCAGCAGCGCCCCCAGCATGATGCCGAAATCCATCACCGAGGTGATGTCGGTCAGCAACGGCTGGGCAAGGCCGTGCTGCACCGCCGGCGCGGCCCAGCCGCCCCAGGCCGACAGGTCGATCCCCGCCGCCCCGGCGAGCTTGCCGCCCCACAGGCCGAAGGCCGAGGTGATGCCCCAGGGCCGCCCGGCCAGCGCCAGCGTGGCGAAGTTGCCCACCGCCAGCACCAACCCGCCAGCCACGATCGGCCACGGCCCGGAGATCAGCCGCCGCACCCCCAGCGGGCCGGAGATCGGTGCGACCTCCCCGTGGCGGCGCCGCTCCACCGCCTTCACCCAGACGTAGATCGCGGCGAAGGCGGCCAGGTTGAGCGCCAGCGCCACCGGCCAGCCCAGCGAGGTCACCAGCGAGACCGGCGGCAGGGACGGCAGCGCCTGCCACCAGCCGAGCTGCGCCACCCCCACCACCGAACCGACGATGAAGAAGGCCAGCGTGACCAGCATCCGCGTCGAGCCCCCGCCGGCGGCGAACAGCGTGCCGGAGGCGCAGCCGCCGCCGAGCTGCATGCCCACCCCGAACAGGAACGCGCCCACCACCACCGAGGTTCCCAGCGGCGAGACGTTGCCGCTGACCGGATGGCCGAACAGCTGCCCCGCCCCCAGCGCCGGGAAGAACAGCACCACGGCCAGCGCCAGCATCACCAGCTGGGCGCGCAGCCCGGCGCTGCGGCGCTCGGACAGAAAAGCACGATAGGCGGACGTAAAACCGAAGCTGGCGTGATAGAGCGCCACCCCCAGCACCCCGCCCAGGGCGAACAGGGCCACCACACCAGGCACGGCAACATTGGCGATCGCCA
>JARLJS010000041.1 GCA_031291075.1 Nevskia sp.
CCTCGCCGCCCGCGTCACGCGCGGCGGCGGCGGCGCGGCGCGGGCGCGGGCGCGGCGCACTGCCGTTTCTCAAGCGAGCCCCCTCAAGTGGTCCCCGCCGCGGCGTCGTCGGGAAGGCTGGATTGGCCGGCGGTCGGCGACAGGGTCATGGCTGACGGTCGAAGCGGGTTCGGGGCGCACTATAAAGCAGTTTCCGGCCCGGAAGCTGCCCGATTCCGGTCGGCGCCAAAAAATGTCGCGCAACGGCACGCGGCCGCCCCGCAGGAACGCAAAAAAGAACGGAAACGGGGGGTCGGACACCCGCCGGCGGCCCGGTCGATTGACGGGACGCGCCGTTTCTACGAGCATAGTGCCGCTTCGCGGCCCAAGGCCGCGGGTCCTGGCTATGGGAGATTCCACGATGAAATCAGCGCGATGGGGCCTGGTTGCCCTCACCGCCACCTTGATGTGCATGTCCGCGCATGCGGATGGTGATGCGGCCGCGGGGCGGCACAAGTTCTATACCTGCGTCGGTTGCCACGGCATTCCGAACTACAACAACGTCTATCCCGAATACCGGGTGCCGAAGCTGGGCGGACAGAACGCCGAATACATCGTCGCCGCGCTGAAGGAATACAAGAGCGGCGAACGCAGCCATCCGACCATGCACGCCCAGGCTTCGTCGCTGTCCGACCAGGACATCGCGGATATCGCGGCGTTCCTGTCCACGGCGCCGGAAAAGAAGGACTGATCCATGACCACCAAGAACATCGTCCTGGCCGGCCTGGGCCTAGCCTTCGCAGCTTCGGCCCATGCGGAAGGCGTGGCCAAGCCGGACAAGGTGGCGGTCTGCGCCGCCTGCCACGGCGAGAACGGCGTCGCGCTGCAGCCGATCTACCCGAACCTGGCCGGCCAGCAGGCCAGCTACATCGAGCATGCCCTGCACGGATACCAGAGCGGCGAACGCAAGAATCCGATCATGGGCGCCCAGGCCTCCGGCCTCGGCGAGGCCGACATCAAGCAGCTCGCCGCGTGGTTTTCGCAGCAGCCGGCGAAGGACTACGTGCCGGACGTCGACGCCGGGCCGACCGCCAAGAAGTAAGCGATCCGCACCAACGAAAAAGCCCCGCCAAGCGGGGCTTTTTTTTGGCCGGGGCTGCTTGCGGTCCTCCGGACGCGCTTTGAGAGCGCGGTCACAGACGTCATGGCCTCGGCCCGGTAGGGTTGGGTCCGAACATCGAAAAACCCGGCGGCAGGGCCTGCGGACCGCATGGCTTCCCCCTCCTGCCGCTCGTTGCGCAAGCAAGGAGATTCCGGATGAACGACATCGCCACGGTCGAACTGCCTCCGATCCCCGCCGACCTGCAGGTCACCGCGGATCTGAACCACTTCGGCAATCCTCAGTACCTCGGCTTCGTCGAGATGCTGAGCGAGGAGGACTGGCGCAACGACACCTGGGCCCGAAAGATCGGCCAGGTCACCACCGACCCGAAACAGCCCCCGGTGCACGGCCTCGACAATGCCGGCTGCTGGACGCAGGGCCTGGGCACCTGCGTCGGCGTCGCCATGACCTTCTCCGACGGGCCGAAGGCGGTCAACCAGGTGGCGCTGGTTCACCTCACCAACGTCGTCGTCCTGCACAACCACCTGGCGCCCGAAACCATCATGGCGGCGATGCTCGGTCCGGGGCAGAAAGTCGGCAAGCTGCGGCGGGTGGTGCTGGCGTTCGAATACGGCAACCCCGATCAGCCGGCCATGACCTCAACGATCGTCGGCACGCTGGACACCCTGAACGTGCCGGCCAGCGCTGTGATGCAGTTCCTGGACACGCGGCCCGCTGGCGCGCGGGCCGCGGTCAACGCGGCCCTGCAGGCCGGTACCTGGTGAAGCGTAGGTTCCCTAGCCGGTGACGCGGCGGATCAGCGCGCCGAGCCCGCGCAACTTCTCCTCGATATGCTCGTAGCCGCGGTCGATGTGGTAGACGCGGTCGACCCTGGTGATGCCGTCGGCCGACAGCGCCGCCAGCACCAGCGCCGCCGAGGCGCGCAGGTCGGTGGCCATCACCGGCGCGCCGTCCAGGCGCTCCACGCCGTTAATGATCGCGGTATTGCCTTCGATGGCGATCTGTGCGCCCAGGCGCATCAGCTCCTGCGCGTGCATGAAACGGTTCTCGAAGATGGTTTCGCGGATCGTGCCCACGCCTTCCGCCACGCAGTCCAGGGCCATGAACTGCGCCTGCATGTCGGTGGGGAAGCCCGGGTGCGGCGTGGTGTGGATATCGACCGCCCGCGGCCGGCGGTGGCGCATGTCGACCTCGATCCAGTCGCCGCCGGTCTCCACGCCGGCGCCGGCCTGCTGCAGCTTGACCAGCACCGCCTCCAGCATGGCCGGATCGGTGTGGGTGACGCGCACCTGGCCGCGGGTGATGGCGCCGGCGATGAGGAACGTGCCGGTCTCGATGCGGTCGGGGATCACGCTATGGACGGCGCCGTGCAGCCTGCTCACGCCCTGCACGCGGATGGTGGAGGTGCCGGCACCCTCGATCGTGGCGCCCATGGCGACCAGGCAGTTGGCCAGGTCCACCACTTCCGGCTCGCGCGCCGCGTTGTCCAGGATGGTCTGGCCCTCCGCCAGCACCGCCGCCATCAGCAGGTTCTCGGTGCCGGTGACGGTGACGGTGTCGAACACGATGTGCGCGCCCCGCAGCCGGCCGGCGCGGGCGTTGATGAAGCCGCCGTCCAGCTCGATCTCGGCGCCCATCGCCTCCAGCCCGCTCAGGTGCAGGTCCACCGGCCGGGCGCCGATGGCGCAGCCGCCGGGCAGCGACACCTGCGCCTCGCCGCGCTTGGCCAGCAGCGGGCCCAGCACCAGGATGGAGGCGCGCATGGTCTTGACCAGCTCGTAGGGAGCGACGCAGGTGCTGATCGAAGCGGCGTTGACCTCCACCGCGCCGGGACCGGCAAGGTTCACCGCCACACCCATCTGCGTCAGCAGCCGCCGCGTGGTGTCCACGTCCCACAGCTGCGGCAGGTTGCGGATGGTCAGCGTGTCGTCGGTCAGCAGCGCCGCGCACAGGATCGGCAGCGCCGCGTTCTTGGCGCCGGAGGCGCGCACTTCACCGTACAGAGGGCCGTTGCCCTCGATCACGAACTTGTCCAATGTCTGCTACCGTCCCTCAAAGCCTTAACGGAGCCTAGCGTGCCGAACGGCAGCGCTGGTGTCTTTTTAGTGCAATTACAGCGGTATTTGCGTGATGGAGCCAGGTTCCCTAGGCACACGGCGCCTTGGGCGCGTGGGTACGCAGCTTAAGGGCGTGGATCTCCCGCCCCATGCGGTCACCCAGCGTTTCGTACACCATCCGGTGCTGCGCCACCGGGGTCTTGCCGGCGAAGCCGATCCAGATCACCTCCGCCTCGAAATGCTGGCCATCGTCGCCGCTGACGGTGACGACCGCGTCCGGCATGCCGGCCTGGATCAACGCCTTGATCTCGTCTTTGGTCACTCGCCTTACCTCCGCAGCTTGTAGCCGGTCATCAGCATCCACAGGCAGATCGCCGAGACCAGTGCCAGGAACCCCGCCACCCAGGCCAGGCTCAGCAGGATCGGCACATCGGCCTGGCCGAAGAAGCCATAGCGGAAGCCGTCGATCATGTAGAAGAACGGGTTCAGGTGCGAGGCCAGGAACCAGAACCGCGGCAGCGCATGCACCGAGTAGAACACGCCGGACAGGAACGACAGTGGCGTGATGATGAAGTTGGTGAACGCCGCCAGGTGGTCGAACTTGCTGGCGACGATGCCGGCGATCAGGCCCAGTACCGCCAGGCTGGCGCCGGCCAGCAGGAACATCGCCAGCAGCGCCAGCGGCGCGTGCAGCGGCAGGCGCACGAAGAACAGCGTGGCCGTCAGCATCACCGTCGCCACCAGCGCCGCCCGCACCAGCGCGGCGACGACGTAGGCGGCGAACCATTCCCAGGCCCCCAGCGGCGCCATCAGCAGGAACACCAGGTTGCCCATGATCTTCGACTGGGTCAGCGAGGAGGAGCTGTTGGCGAAGGCATTCTGGATCACTGTCATCATCACCAGGCCCGGCACCAGGAAGGCGGTGTAGCTCACGCCCGGATAGACCGGCGCCCGCCCCTGCATGGCCTGGGCGAACACCAGCAGGTACAGCAGCGCGGTGATCACCGGCGCGGTCACGGTCTGGCCGAGCACGCTCCAGAAGCGCTTGATCTCCTTGCCGGTCAGGGTGAGGAAGCCGACGCGGTCGGAAAACCGCGCCAGTTCGGCGGCCGCGAAATCCGGCGGCTGGGAATCGCCGCGGCTCATCCGGCCACCCGCCCTGCGACCGCGTGCTCGCCGGTCAGCTCAATGAAGATATCCTCCAGGTCCGGTTCGCGGGTGTGCACGTCCTCGATGTCCAGCCCGGCCGTGCGCAGGGCCGCGAACACGCCGCTGATCGGGTGCTTGCCGCGCTCCAGGCGCAGCTCGGTAACGCCGTTCTTTTCGTCCGACACCAGCGGCCGCAGCGACTCCGGCAGCACGCCGCCGTTGCCCAGCTTGAGCCGCAGGAAGCGGAACGGGTGGCGGTCGAGCAGCTGGGTGGTGGTCTCGATCACCCGCACCCGGCCGCGGTCGATAATGGCGATGCGCTCGCACAGGTCCTGGGCTTCCTCCAGGTAATGCGTGGTCAGCACCACGGTGGTGCCCCTGGCGTGCAGCTCGCGCAGGAAGCTCCACAGGGTGCGGCGCAGCTCCACGTCGACGCCGGCGGTGGGCTCGTCAAGGATCACCACCGGCGGCCGGTGCACCAGCGCCTGTGCGATCAGCACACGCCGCTTCATGCCGCCGGACAGCGCCCGCATGGAGGCATTACGCTTGTTCTCCAGGTCAAGCCGTACCAGCATCTCGTCGATCCACGGCCACACCTCGCGGCCGCAGCCGTAGTAGCCGGCCTGGATGCGCAGCATGTCGACCACCTTGAAGAACGGGTCGAACACCAGCTCCTGCGGCACCACGCCGATCAGGCGCCGCGCGCTGCGCCAATCGCGCACCGTGTCGTGGCCGAGCACGGCCACCCGTCCCTGGTCCGGGCGGATCAGGCCGGCGACGATGTTGATCAGCGTGGACTTGCCGGCACCGTTGGGGCCCAGCAGGCCGAAGAATTCGCCGCGGCGGATGGCGAAGCTGATGCCGTCCAGCGCCTGCACCGTGCCGAACGATTTGTGGACGCCGTCGATGCTCAGCGCGTCCGGAACGAGAGTATTCATTGGCCGCGCATTATACGCCTCGCACCGGCGGCTTCCTTGGCCGGCACTGCCGGCGAAACCGCAGGCGCGGGCAACAATCGGAAATGCATCACAATTAGGGTTCGCCCGCCCCGGTTCCGACCTCCAGCGCCGCCGATGTCCACCGCCATAGTGTGGTTCCGCCGCGACCTGCGGCTCGCCGACAACCCGGCGCTGCACCATGCCCTGAAACATCACGCGCAAGTGCTGCCGGTCTACGTCCATGCGCCGGATGAGGATGCTCCTTGGTCGCCGGGCGGTGCCGCGCGCTGGTGGCTGCATCATTCACTCGCCGCGCTGCAGCTGCAGCTGCGTCGTGCCGGAGCGCCGCTGATCCTGCGCCGGGGACCGTCGCTGCAGGCGCTACGCGATCTCGCCGGCGCGGTGGACGCCGGCGCCGTCTACTGGAACCGCCTGTACGAACCCGCCGCGCTGGCGCGCGACCGGCAGGTCGAGCAGGCGCTGCGCGAGGCGGGGCTCGAGGTGGAGCATTTCGGCTCGGCCCTGCTGGTGGAGCCGGGGCAGCTCCGTACGCGTGCCGGCGCGCCGTTCCGGGTCTTCACGCCCTTCTGGCGGGCCGCCGCCACACTGCTGCCCGCACGCGAGCCCCTGCCGGAGCCGGCCCGCCTCGCGGCAACGCCGCGACCGCCCGCCGGACTGGACCTGAAGGCACTGGACCTGCTGCCGCGGATCCGCTGGGACCACGGCATACAGCAGGCCTGGCAGCCCGGGGCCGAGGGCGCCGCCGCACTGTTGCACCGCTACTGTGCGGAGGCGGCGGGGCGGTACGGCGAGCAGCGCGACCTGCCCGGCGTCGACGGCACCTCGCGGCTGTCGCCGCACCTGCATTTCGGCGAGATATCCCCGCTGCAGATCATGCAACGCCTGCGCCGCCTGAGCGACGAAGAGCCGCGTGCCGGCCTGCTGCCCCATGTCGAGCACTACCTGCGCGAGCTGGGCTGGCGCGAGTTCGCCCATCACCTGCTGCACCACTATCCCGACACGCCGCAGCAGCCGCTCGACGCGAAGTTCGCACGCTTCCCCTGGCGCAAGCCGCGCGACTACGCCGCCGACCTGCGCGCCTGGCAGCGCGGGCGCACCGGCGTGCCTATCGTCGATGCCGGTATGCGCCAGCTCTGGCGCAGCGGCTGGATGCACAACCGGGTGCGCATGCTCGTGGCCAGCTTCCTGACCAAGAACCTGCTGATTCCCTGGCAGGAAGGAGCGGCTTGGTTCTGGGACACCCTGGTGGACGCCGACCTGGCCAACAACACCCTCGGCTGGCAGTGGAGCGCCGGCTGCGGTGCCGACGCCGCGCCGTATTTCCGCATCTTCAACCCGCTGCTGCAGGGCGCCCGCTTCGACCCGCACGGCGACTACGTCCGGCGCTGGGTGGAGGAGCTGGCACAGGTGCCGGATGCCGCTCTGCACGTATCCTCGAACGGCGCCGTGGCGGACGGATATTGCGCCCCCCTGGTCGACCTGGCGGCGTCGCGCCGGCGCGCCCTGGCGGCCTGGGGCGACATAGGCTGAACCGGAGCTGAACCCGCCCCGGCGCCGCATCCGGTAACATTGCCATCCCCCCGAACGTGCGGCCCGCATTGAACGACCACGCCTTCCACGCCGATCCCGCCGCATTGCGCTCCAGCGGCCTGCGCGTGCTGGAGATCGAGCGCGATGCCGTGGCGCAACTGCTGCCGCGCATTGACGAGGCGTTCACCCGGGCCTGCACCCTGATGCTGCAATGCCCCGGCCGGGTGGTGGTCACCGGCATGGGCAAGAGCGGGCACGTCGGCCGCAAGATCGCCGCCACGCTGGCCAGCACCGGCACGCCGGCGTTCTTCGTGCACCCGGGCGAGGCCAGCCACGGCGATCTCGGCATGATCACCCGGCAGGACGTGGTGATCGCGATCAGCAACTCGGGCGAAACCGCCGAGATCCTCACCATCCTGCCGCTGATCAAACGCATGGGCGCGCCGCTCATCGCCATGACCGGCCGGCCCGGATCGAGCCTGGCCAGCAGCGCCGAGGTGCACCTCGACGTATCCGTGGCGCAGGAAGCCTGCCCGCTGAACCTGGCGCCCACCGCCAGCACCACCGCCACGCTGGCGATGGGCGACGCCCTGGCGGTGGCCCTGCTGGAGGCGCGCGGCTTCACCCAGGAGGACTTCGCCCTGTCCCATCCGGGCGGGGCCCTCGGCCGCAAGCTGCTGCTGAAGATCTCCGACCTGATGCACAGCGGCGAGCGCATGCCGGCGGTCGGCCCCGACGCCAGCCTGTCGGAGGCACTGCTGGAAATGACGCGCAAAGGCCTGGGCATGACCGCCGTGTTGGACGCGCAGGGCCATGCCCTGGGCATCTTCACCGACGGCGACCTGCGCCGGGTCATCGACAGCGGCATCGACGTGCGCAGCGCCCGTATCGCCGACGTGATGACGCGCGGTGGCAGGAGCATCGGCGCCGGGCAGCTTGCCGTCGAGGCGGTGAACCTGATGGACCGCCACAAGATCACCGTGCTGATGGTGCTCGACGAGCAGCACCGGCTGGTCGGCGCGATCCACATGCACGACCTGCTGCGCGCGGGGGTGGTGTGATGGACGCGCACGGCGTGAACCAGCGCGCGCGCGACATCCGCTGCGTGGTGTTGGACGTCGACGGCGTCCTCACCGACTGCAAGCTGTACCTCGGCCCCGACGGCACCGAGTGGAAGGCGGTGAACGTGCGCGACGGACTCGGCATCAAGCTGCTGCTGCAGGCCGGCATCGAGGTCGCGGTGATCTCCGGCCGCCCCTCCGCGGCGATGCAGCGGCGGCTGGAGTCGCTGGGCGTCCGCCACGTCTGGCTCGACGTGGAAGAGAAGACCACCGCCTTCGACACCCTGCTGCGCACGCTCGGCCTGGACGAGCGCCGCGTCGCGGTGATGGGCGACGACGTGCCGGACCTGCCGCTGATGCGGCGTGCCGGCCTGGCGCTGACCGTAGCCGACGCCCACCCGCAGGCGCTGGCGGCGGCGCACTGGACCAGCCGCCTGGCGGGCGGCTGCGGCGCGGTACGGGAAGCGGCGGACCTGATCCTGCAGGCCCAGGCCGCCACCCCATGAACTGGCGCCGCCCGGCGATCGCACTGCTGCTGGCGGCCGCCATGGCCGGACTGCTCTATACCTTCCAGCGCATGGACAGCACCAGCGTGCAGGTGCAGTCGGCACCGGGAGGGCTGCCGCGCTACACGCTCGCCGACGCCGAGCTGACCCGCTTCGACAGCGACGGCAGCCCCACCCTGCTCGGCCAAGCCGCCACGATCGAGTATTTCGACGACCAGTCGGGGCGCGCCCAGGACCTGCAAGCCGACCTGATCGCGGACGGCGACAAGACCTGGCACCTCACCTCGCCGGCCGCCACCCTGCCCGCGCACCAGCACCGTTTCATGCTGGAAGGGCCGGTGCTGGCCAGCGGCCAATGGCCGGACAGCGGCGACGAACTCACGGTGCGCACCCAGCATCTGTGGGTGGACCCGGACCGCCACGAGATCGACACCGACGCGCCGGTGGACCTGCAGAGCCCCAGCCGCACCGGCAGCGCGGTGGGCATGCGCGCCGATTGGACCGAACAATCCATGCAGCTGCAGCGCAACGTGAAAATGAGCTATGAACCGCCACGCTGAACGCACACTCCTGGCGGCGCTGCTGCTGGCGGCGGCGCAGGGCACGGCCACGGCCCAGGGCCCCGCAACCGCTGCGCCGGTGGTCACGCTGCCAGTGGCCGGCACCGCTGCAGGCCCGGCGGCGCCGGCGGCCGCACCGGC
>JARLJS010000042.1 GCA_031291075.1 Nevskia sp.
CTGGCGCGCTGGGCCGTGCAGGCCGCCCTGCGCCGCCGTCTGGCCGCGCTGCCGCGGCTCGGGCTGGTCGGCGACGCCCCCCTGCCCCGCGAAGTGGACGAGGATCTGCGCGCCCTCGGCTTCACCGTGCTCGAAGGCTACGGTTCCACCGAGCAGGTGGTGAGCTGCGTGCGCCGGCGCGACGGCAACACGCCCGGCACCATCGGCGAACCCCTGCCGCAGGTCGAGCTGCGCGTGGTGGACCGGGGCCTGCGCGAGGTCGGCCCGGGCGAGGTGGGGCAGCTCGCGGTGGCCGGTCCCAATGTCTGCCTGGGCTACCACGCCGACGAGGTGCGCGACGCCGCCAGCTTCGCCGTCATCGACGGCCGGCGCTTCCTGCTCAGCGGCGACCTCGGATGGCGCGACCGCGGCGGCCGGCTGGTGTTCGTCGGCCGCGTCGTCAACGTGTTGCGCGCCGCCGCTGGGCCTGTCTATCCCGAGCTGACCGAGAACGCGCTGCGCAACAGCCCCTGCATCGAGCAGGCCATGCTCTACGCGCGCCGGCCCGAAGGGACCGGCGTGCTGGTGGCGGTCGACCCGCGCCACATTCCGGCGGCGGCGGACCCGGTGGAATACCTGCGCGGCGAGATCCGCGCCACGCTGGCCGCGGCGGGACTGGACGCGCGCCAGATTCCCACGCATTTTATCGTTGCCGCCCGGCCGTTCAGGGTAGGCGACGAGCTCACGGTCACCCTCAAGCTGCGGCGCGAGGCGACCTATTCCAGTCTGTGCGCCGCGGCCAGGGAGCATTCGCTGTAAACCCGCCGCCGCGCTCTTCGATGGGTACGGAGGAGTCCGCATGACAGTGTGCCGCGCCATGGTGCTGGAGCAGCCGCATGGTCCGCTGGTGATGCGCGAGCGTCCGCTGCCGTCGCCACAGGCCGGGCAGGTGCTGATCGAAGTGGCGGCCTGCGGCGTCTGCCGCACTGACCTGCACCTGCTCGACGCCGAACTGCCGGACATCCCGTATCCGGTCGTGCCCGGCCACCAGATCGTCGGCCGGGTGCTCGCCGCCGGGGACGGCGTGGCCGGGATGCAGCGCGGCCGGCGTGTCGGCGTGCCCTGGCTCGGCTCCACCTGCGGCCACTGCGACTACTGCGGCAGCGGGCAGGAAAACCTGTGCGACGGCGCGCGCTTCACCGGCTACCAGCTCGATGGCGGCTATGCCAGCCACTGCGTGGCCGACGCCCGCTTCGTGTTCCCCCTGCCGGAGAACTACGGCGACCTGGAGGTGGCGCCGCTGCTCTGCGCCGGCCTGATCGGCTACCGTTCCCTGCGCCTGTGCGGCGAGGCGCGCCGCATCGGTTTCTATGGCTTCGGCGCCGCCGCCCACGTCATCGCCCAGGTGGCGCAATGGCAGGGCCGCAGCATCTACGCCTTCACCCGCGGTGGCGACGCCCAGGCCCAGTCCTTCGCCCGCAGCCTCGGCGCAGTGTGGGCCGGCGGCTCCGATGAGCCGCCGCCGCAGGCGCTCGATGCCGCCATCATCTTCGCCGCCGCCGGCGAGCTGGTGCCCGCCGCGCTCAAGGCCGTGCGCAAGGGTGGCACGGTGGTGTGCGGCGGCATCCACATGTCCGACATCCCCGCCTTCCCCTACGCGATCCTGTGGGGCGAGCGCTGCCTGCGCAGCGTGGCCAATCTCACCCGTCGCGACGCCGAGGAGTTCCTCGCGCTGGCGCCGCGGGTGCCGGTGCGCACCCACGTCAGCGTGTATCCTCTGGCGCAGGCCAACACCGCGCTGGCCGATCTGCGCCAGGGACGCCTCAGCGGCGCTGCGGTGCTCACCGTCGCCTGAACCTGCGCCGCCTCCAACGCCAACGAAAAATCCTGAAGGAGTTCGTCGATGCATCGACGCCAGCTGCTGAAGTCCGGCGCCGCCTGCGCCGCTTCGGTCCTGCCGTTGTCCTGGTTGTTCGCGCCCTCTGCCGGCGCCGCTGCCCGCCCGCTGGGTGAGCCGCAGCCGTTCGACTTCGAGCGCCTCAAAGCCCATGCCCGCGCGCTGGCCGGCCGCGCCTACCAGGCGCCGGCGGCGGCGCTGCCGGCGCCGTTGGCCGTCCTCGACTGGGACCACTGGGAAGCGATCCGCTTCCGCGACGACCATTCCCTGTGGCGCGAGGACGAGCTGCCGTTCCAGGCGCGCTTCTTCCACCTTGGCTTCACCGTCCGGAACCCGGTGCGCATCTACGAGGTGAAGGACGGCGCGGCGCAGGAGCTGGCCTACGATCCCGCCATGTTCGATTACAGCCGCAGCGGGCTCGACGGCTCGCGGCTGCCGGCCGACCTGGGCTTTGCCGGCTTCCGCCTCAACTTCCGCACCGACTGGGCGCGCGACGTCGCCGCCTTCCAGGGTGCCAGCTACTTCCGCGCCGTCGACAGTGACATGCAGTACGGTTTGTCGGCGCGCGGCCTGGCGGTGGACTGCGGCATGCAGCGCGCCGAGGAATTCCCGGTCTTCACCGCCTACTACCTGGAACGGCCCCAGGCCGGCGGCGACAGCGTCACCGTCTACGGCCTGCTCGACTCGCCCAGCATCGCCGGCGCCTACCGTTTTGTCATCCACGCCGGCGACACCCTGGTGATGGACATCGACGCCACGCTGTACCCGCGGCAGACGATCGAACGCCTCGGCGTGGCACCGCTCACCAGCATGTTTCTCACCGCGGAGAACGATCGCCGCGTCGCCGACGACTGGCGCACGGACATCCACGACAGCGACGGCCTGCAGCTGTGGACCGGCGCCGGCGAATGGCTGTGGCGCCCGCTCAACAACCCCCTGGGCCTGCGCGCCAACTTCTACGCCGACGACAACCCGCGCGGCTTCGGCCTGCTGCAGCGCGACCGCAACTTCGACCATTACCAGGACGACGGCGTGTTCTACGACAAGCGCCCCGGCGCCTGGGTCGAACCCAAGGGCAATTGGGGCAAGGGCGCCGTGGTGCTGGTGGAGATCCAGGCCGACGCCGAGGTCTACGATAACATCGTCGCCTTCTGGAATCCGCAGCAGCCGCCCCGGCCCGGACAGGAGCTGCAGTTCGGCTACAAGCTCTACTGGTGCCGCAGCCTGCCGCGTTCCTCCGGCCTCGCCACCGTGCACGCCACCTACACCGGCATCGGCGGCGTGGTGGGACAGAAGCGCGACCACTTCTCGCGCCGCTTCGTGGTGGATTTCGCCGGCGGCGGGCTGGCCAAGCTGGGCGAGGATGCCAAGGTCGAGGCGCAGGTGCGGGCCGAACGCGGCCAGCTGGAACTGGTGTCGGCGCGTCCGCTGCGTCCGCTGAAAGGGTGGCGGGCGATGTTCGATCTGCGGCCGGACGAGCGGACCGATCCGATCAACCTGCGGCTGATGCTTGTGCTCGGGGGGAAGGTGTTGAGCGAGACGTGGATCGATCAGTATGTGCCGCCGCCGGTGAGCGAGCGGAAGTTCTGATCAACCAGTGTTGTTTCCCCTCGCCCGCGTGCGGGAGAGGGGTAGGGGAGAGGGGCTTTTCGCTCCGGAGGAGTGCAGGGACATGGTTAAGAGTGGCTGGTAGGGTGGACACGCTTTGTGTGCCCACGCGCTTGGCTGCACGCTGAAAGCTCACTACACGCGCAAGCGCATGCACCAAGCTTTCGGAGCGCAGCGTGCGCACGGCGCACCTACGACTGCGCCGCCGCCACCCCGCCCCGCGACACCCGCAACACCTCCCGCGCGATCACCGACTCCTCGTCCACCGGCACCACATAAACCCCGATCTTCGATTGTGGAGCGGAGATGCACTGCGGCCGCGACACCGGCCGCCGGTTGGCCGCCTCGTCGAGCTTGAGTCCGCACCACTCGAAGCCGTCGCAGATGCGGGTGCGGATCTGTCCCGCATGCTCGCCCACGCCGCCGCCGAAGACGACGGCGTCGGCGCCGCCGAGCACGGCCAGGTAGGCGCCGAGGTACTTGCGCGCGCGGTGGCAGTAGACGTCGAGCGCCAGGCCCGCCCCGGCGTGGCCGCGTTCGGCTTCGGCCAGCAGCCTGCGCATGTCCGAGCCGATGCCGGACAGGCCCTTGAGCCCGCTGTCGCGTTCCAGGATTTCGTACAGCTCGTCCACCGCCATGCCCTTGCGCAGGCACTCGAATATGATGCCGGCGTCGAGGTCGCCGCTGCGGGTGGCCATCACCAGGCCTTCCAGCGGGGTGTAGCCCATGCTGGTTTCCACCGGCCTGCCGCGGTCGATCGCGGTGACGGAACAACCGCCGCCAAGCTGGAAGCTGACGATGCGGGCCTGCGACGGCCTGGCGCCTGCGGCGGCGCAATATCCTTCCAGCATCGAGCGGTGGGCGAAGCCGTGGAAGCCGGAGCGGCGGATGCCGAAGCGCTCGCCCAGCCCGGGCGGGATGGCGTAGGTGCTGGCGGCGGGTGGCAGTTCGCAGTAGAAGCCGGTGTCGAAGGCGGCGTAGGCGGGAAGCTCCCGGCCCAGCTCCCCGGCGCAGGCGTGGATCACATCGATCTCGGCCTGCTCGTGCAGCGGCGCCAGCGAAACGTACTTGCGCAGGCGCTCCAGCAGCGGCTCGTCGATGTGCGCGAACTCGCCCATGCCGGGCTCGCCGTAGACCAAGCGATGCGCCAGCACGGTGACGGGATGTTCCTTGAACACGGTCTGCGCCAGCAGCTCCAGGCAGGCGCGCACGGCCGGGCGGATGCCGTCGACGGGTTGCGGCCGGCGGGTTTCGTCGGCGCCCTGCGCCAGGTGCAGCACGGCGCGCTCGTCGAGCGGCTCGATGCCGCCGCGCGCCACGGCCGAAGGCACGCCGGTCGCGAGATCGTAGACGGCGAACTTGAGCGAGGTACTGCCTGCGTTGAAGACCAGCAGGCTCACGGCGTAACCCCTTGCCGCGGCGGCAGGCTGTCGAGCAGTTCGGTGGCCTGCACCGCCAGCGAGTGGCGCAGGTCGATGCCGTTGGAGATGTGCCGGATGGTGTTGCAGGTGACTACTTCCTGCACGCCGATGTGGCGCAACTGCTCATACGCATTCTGCGAAAACAGCGCGTGGACGCCGATGCAGACCGGCGGGCCGTAGCCGTTGGCGCGCAGGCGCTGCATCGCCATGATCATGGTGTGGCCGCTGGACACGATGTCGTCGACCAGCACCGGCGTGCATTCCAGGTGGGTCGGCACGTCGGGCTGGCGTACTTCAACGTCGCGGTCGCCGTAGCGGACCTTGTCCAGCACCAGGAACGGGCAGGGCACGTCGTGGGCGATGGCGCTGACCCACGGCCGGCTTTCCTCGTCGGGGCCCACCACCACCGGCTGCAGCATGTTTTCGCGTATCCAGCGGGCGATGCCCACAGCGGCGGAAACGACGCGCGTGGGGATGCGGTAGACCTGGTCCAGGTTGTGGATGCGATGCAGGTGCGGCTCCACCGTGACGAGGCCGTCGACGAAGCTCGACAGCCACGCGCCGATGTGCTGGGCGCTGACGCCTTCGCCGACGTGGAAGCTGCGGTCCTGGCGCATGTACGGCAGGTACGGCGCCACCAGCACGATGCGGTGGACGCCGAGGGCGCGCAGGGTGGAGGCGGCGAGATACAGCGCGACCAGCTTCTCGTCCGGACGGTCCAGCGCGCAGGCCAGCACCACGTCGCGCCCGGCCACCTGCGTGACCACGCGCACGCAGGTCTCGTCGTCGGGGAAGCGGTGCAGCGCCAGGACGCCGCGTTCGGCGTGCATCTCCGTCGCCAGGTCGGCGGCGAGGTCTTCGTTGCCGGGCAGCGCCAGCACGACGGGGGAAGTGCCGGACGTCATGGGATGTCCTCCACGTGGATGATATCGGGCCGCGAACCGGCATAGTTTGCGGCATAGTCGAGTTCGCCGGGGGCTTCGGCGTGAATCAGGTAGACCGGCTCGTCGGCGGCCACGCGCTGGCCCAGCCGGGCCAGCAGTTCCACCCCGGCCGCCGGCGCCATCGGCGCTCCGGCCAGCTTCGCCACGCGCGCCAGGCGGCGGTTGTCGATGCGCGTCACCACGCCGCTGCGCGCGGCGGTCACCGGCAGACGGTGGGCGGCGCGGCCGGGTTCGCGCAGGCCGCCCTGCGCCGTGCAGATGGCCTGGAACTTGTCCCAGGCCGCGCCGGAGTCGAGCGTGCGCGCGGCCAGGCCGAGGCCTTCGCCGTCCGCCGCTTTGCCGCCCAGCTCGAGCAGGTGGCCGGCCAGCAGCAGGGCCCGCTCGCGCAGGTCCTGCGGTGCTGCCGCATCGCACCGCAGCACCGCCAGCACGTCCAGCGCCTCCAGCGCCGGTCCGATGCCGCGGCCCACCGGCTGCAGGCCGTCGCTGCACACCACGCGCAGCTTCAGGCCCACCGCCTCGCCGACGGCGAGCAGGCGGGCGCGCAGGGCGGCGGCGGCCTTGTCGTCGCGCACCTTGGCGGTGGGGCCCACCGGCATGTCGATCAGCAGGTGGCTGGATCCCGCCGAGAGCTTTTTGGACAGGATCGAGGCGGTGAGCTGGCCGGTGCTGTCGAAGTCCAGCGGGCGCTCCACCTGGATCAGCAGGTCGTCGGCCGGGCTCAGCGCCATCGAGCCGCCCCACACCACGCAGCCGCCTTCGCGCTCCACCACGCGGCGCATGTGCTCCAGGGTCAGGTCGACTGGCGCCAGCACTTCCATGGTGTCGGCGGTGCCTGCCGGCGAGGTGATGGCACGGGACGAGGTCTTGGGTATGGTCAGGCCGCAGGCGGCCACGATCGGCACCAGGATCGGCGTGGTGCGGTTGCCGGGCAGGCCGCCGACGCAGTGCTTGTCCACCACCGGGTGCTGGGGCCAGGCCAGGCGCGTGCCGGAGTCGACCATCGCCTGCGTCAGGGCGATGGTCTCTTCGGTCGACATGCGGTCGCCGGCGCAGGCGGTGATGAACGCCGCGATCTCGATCGAGGAGTAGCGGCCGGCGGTGAGGTCGCGCACGATGTTGTGCAGGTCGCTCTGGCTGAACCTGCCGCCGTAGATCTTGTTGCGCACCGCCGAGAACGAGTCCAGCGTGTCGGGATGGAAGATACGCACGCAGTCGCCGTCGTGCGCACCCAGCGCGTTCCAGGCGGCCTCGGAAAAGCCGATCTCGTCGCCGCCCAGCAGGTTCCCCTGCACGACGTCGAGGGTGGCGATCACGCTGCGCTCGCCCAGGCTCACGCGCACGCGTCCCATGCTGCGGAAGCCTTCGGCCCGGCAGACCGGACAGTCGTAGCGCATGAACACCACCCGCTCGCGGTAGGTGTCGATGCCGAGGCGGCGCGCCTTGAGCTCGTTGTGCAGCACGGTTCAGGCGCCTCCGGTCGGATCCAGGGCGGCGGTTTCCAGGTAAGCCGGTACCCGGCAGTGCCAGCGCAACTGTTCCTCGATGCGATGGCGCAGGGCGTCGGCTGCCGCGGGCTCGCCATGGGTGATGAAGGTGCGGCGCGGCGGCGCCTCGAAACCGCGCAGCCAGGCCAGCATCTCGTCGCGGTCGGCGTGGGACGAGAGGTTGCTCAGGCTCACCACCTCGGCCCGCACCGGCACGTACTCGCCGTGGATCTTGATCGACTCGGCCCCGGCCAGGATCGCCGCTCCGCGGGTGCCGCCGGCCTGGAAGCCGGTCAGCACGATGGCGTTGTTCGGGTCGGGCGCGAAGGCCTTGAGGTGATGGATGACGCGGCCGCCGGTGGCCATGCCGCTGCCGGCGATGATCAGCATCGGGCCCTTGCGCAGGTTCAGCGCCTTGGACTGCTCCACCGTGTTCACCATCGAAGCCACGCCGAACATGGCCGCGCACTCCTCGTGCGACAGGCGGTGCTCGGCGGCATGGCGGCGGTAGATCTCGGTGGCGTCCACCGCCATCGGGCTGTTCAGGTACACCGGCAACGCCGCCGGGATGCCGCCGCTCGCCTTGAGCCGCGCCAGGCAGTGCAGCAGTGTCTGTGTGCGTCCCACGGTGAACGCCGGCACCACGATCACGCCGCCGCGCTGCGCCACCCGTCGCACCACCGCGCCGAGCTGTTCCACCGGATCGACCGCGTCGTGGCAGCGGTCGCCGTAGGTCGACTCCACCACCAGGAAATCGGCCTGCCCCGGCGCTTCCGGCGGCTGCATCAGCAGGTCGTGCGGCCGGCCCAGGTCGCCGCTGAACAGCAGGGTGCTGTCGCCGTAGCGCAGCCGCACCATGGCGCTGCCGAGCAGGTGGCCGGCGCGCAGCAGCTCGACCCGCATCCCCGGCGCCGGCTCGAACGGCTCGTGCAGGCGACGCGTGTCGAACAGCTCCAGCGCGCGGAACGCGTCCGCCTCGGTGTACAGCGGCAACGCCGGCGTGTGCTTGGAATGGCCGTGGCGGTTGGCGTGTTCCGCGTCTTCTTCCTGGATGCGGCCGCTGTCCGGCAGCATGATGCGGCACAGTTCCTGGGTCCCCGGCGTGGCGAAGATCCTGCCGCGGAAACCGTGCCGCACCAGCAGCGGCAGATAGCCGGAGTGGTCCAGATGGGCATGGGTCAGCACCACCGCGTCGAGCGCGGCGACGTCGAACGGCAGCGGCTCCCAGTTACGCAGCCGCAGCTGCTTGTAGCCCTGGAACAGGCCGCAGTCCACCAGCACCCGCCGCCCCTGATGGGTCAGCAGGTACTTGGAGCCGGTAACGGTTCCGGTGGCGCCCAGGAATTGCAGTTGCATTGTCGTGGCGGTCTCGCGCGGGTTGCTGTCAATGTCTTGCGACAGGATTGTCCGCGGCGGCCTGCCACCACATTGACGTGTATCAAGCCCGGGGAACCTAGCCCGTCACCGCCAGGCCCGCCGCCATGCCGCCCAGCACGCACAGGTAACCGAGCGCCGCCCGGCGCGCCACCGGCCGTCCGGCGATGCCCCAGGCGATGCCGAACTTCATCACGATGCTCGCCGCGTAGGCCAGGGCGATGGCCTTCGCCGCCTGGTCACCGGACAGGCTGCCCGCGTTGGCGAGCTGCAGGGTGGACAGGGTAATGGCGTCGATGTCGGTCAGACCGGACAGCACCGCCATCGAGTAGACCCCGGCGCTGCCCGCGACCTCGTGGATCCAGGTCACCGCCAGCAGCACGATGGCGAACAGCGCGCCGAAGCCCAGGGCGATGCGCATTTCGCTGGGGTTGCTCACCTCCAGGTGCGGCGCCTCGGCTTCGCTGGCCAGGCCGCGCCAGGTCAGCAGCGGCAGCGGCAGGCCGGCCAGCAGGCCGGCGGCGAACATCGGCACCAGCTTCGGTACCAGCGCCGGCGAGATCAGCGTTGTGATCACCGCCAGCTTGATCAGCACCGCCGCGTTGGCGATCAGGATCACCACCAGCCCGGCGCCACCGCTGATCCTGGCGGCGCGGGTGTGGCGGGAGTAGGCCAGGGTGGTGGCCGTGCTCGACACCAGGCCGCCCAGCAGGCCGATCAGGGGCAGGCCGCGTGCCTCGCCCGCCAGCCGCAGCACCACGTAGCCGGTGAAGCTGAGGCCGGAGATCAGCACCACCATCAACCAGATGCGGTACGGATTGAGTGCGCCGTACGGCCCCATGCCGGTGTTCGGCAGCACCGGCAGCACCACCAGCGACACCACCGCCAGCTGCAGCAGGGAGATCCAGTCCTGGCGCGACAGGCGCTGGGTCATGCCGTGCAGCTCGGCCTTGAAATAGAGCAGGCTGGTCACGGTCAGGGCGATGACCACCGCGATGTGCTGGTAGCCGTACCAGATGGCGGCGCCGAGGCCGAAGCAGATCAACAGGGCCACCACGCTGGTCGTGCCGGGGTCGTCCTCCGGTCCCGCCCTGCGGTACGAGGACACCATCATGCCGCCCAGCGCCAGCAGCCCGGCCGGGAAGATCCAGGCATTGCCGGTCTTGTCGGACAGCAGGCCGCACAGCGTGCCGAACAACGCCACCAGCCCGAAGGTGCGCAGGCCGGCCTTGGCGCTGCGGATGCGCTCGCGTTCCAGGCCCAGTAGCAGGCCGATGCTGAGGCTCGCGGCGAAGCGCGCGATCAGTTCGAGCTCGTTCATGCCGGTTGCCGCCATGGGGCCATAACTCCAGGAAAACCCTGATATTCCGGGCCGGGCGGCAGGATTTCCATGATCTGGATCAAGGCGGCCGCCACCCGGCAATACGTACTTGCCGCAAGCGGCCTGCGGAAACTACGAATGGCCGCTGCGGCGAGTACTGGCGCAAGCTGGCGGCAGAAGATCAAGGAGTTGCGCCATGCCGTTCGACACCACACTCTCCGCCTGCGTCGGCACCGACTGCCAGCTCTGCCCGGTCCGGACCTGCATGGCGCGCAGGGGCTCGGCGGACGCCGCCGCGGCCTGGTCGTCCATCCTGGCGCCGCGCATGGCGGCGATGCCCGGCGCCGCGGCGCTGCACCGGGCCGGCGACAAGATGAAGGCGGTGTTCTCGGTACGCGGCGGCTGCATCAAGGCCTACACCATCGATGCCGACGGCAACGAGCGTATCCGCGGCTTCTACCTGCCCGGCGACCTGGTGGGGCTGGACGGCTTCGGCGGCGGCGTCTGCCTGTCCACCGCCGCCGCGGTGGTGCCGTCCCAGGTCTGCGTGGTGCCGGTGTGCGAGCTGCGCAAGCTGATGCAGCGCTGGCCCAGCGTATCGTTGAGCCTGATGGAACAGACCAGCCGCGAGCTGGGGGTGGCCCTGGCGATGTCCGGCGACTACAGTGCCGAACAGCGGCTGGCCGCGTTCCTGTTGCACATGCGCGACCGCCTCGCGGTCGGCGGCGCCATGCGCCTGCCGATGGCCCAGCGCGATGTCGGCAGCTACCTGCGCCTCGCCACCGAGACGGTGTGCCGCACTCTCAAGAGCATGGAGCGGCGCGGCTGGCTGTCGCTGTCCGACAAGAACATCCGCATCCTCGACGAAGCCGGCCTGCACGAGCTGGCTGACGTGGTGGGGATCTTCCACGCGCCGGCAGGGTTGTCGAAAGCGGCTTGATTTGTTCTCCCTTGCAGGGAGTGCTGGTTTTCGAGTCGCTCTCCCTTCGCCCGCTTGCGAGAGAGAGGCAGGGGGCCTTCGCTTCGGGTCACAGACATATTGCTAACAGTGTGCTGAGCCTTCACTGCATGCGCTTGCGCGCGTGTGGTGCTTTCCCGGGATTGAAGGCGTGTGTTTCGCCTGGCGGCGACCTACTTCTTGTCTACAGCGACAAGAAGTAGGCAAGAAACGCCGCCCCGGAGGCTGCGCCCTCTCATCGCAAAAGCAAGAAGCGCGATGAGAGGGTCCCCTGCGCTTCTCGCCCGCAGCGGGTTCCGCACACAGGCCATCCATGGCCTGCGTGCGGAAGCTTCGGCATCCTGCCTCGCCCGGCGCGAGCACACGCGCCGGCCCATACCGCCGCGTGCTGCGATGCTCGGCGCAGCCAACGGGGGAGAACGTCAAAAGCGAACTGCTCAGGTCAGAACCGCTGCGCGGTTCCGACTACTTCGAAATGACAGGGCTCCTGGAATCTTGGGGGGGTAGGTCGGTTTGAATCGCATCGAAACTCTGCGCTCCTGTATTCTGGCGCCTAGACGAGTGTTATCACATCCGAATAGGAGCACCGATGTCTGCCTCGGCAACGTCGCAATGGTCTCATGAGTTGGAGGCAGCGATAGTCCATGCAGTTGCGGCGCATAACAAGCACGCCAATAGTCCGGATGACGCCGTCCGGTTCCATGATAGGAAAACACCGTACGTAGTACATCCCATATGGTGCGCGACCAGCCTCCTGTCGGAACCAGCATTGCCCGAGGAGCTGCGCAGGAACGGGGCCATTGCATTGCTCTGGCACGACACGCTGGAAGACACCCGACTGCCTCTGCCCTCGTGGAGTTCTGAAAAGGTTTCATCACTGGTTGCTGAAATGACGTTTGAGTCCTTTCAGCAGGAGATCGATCATCTGTGGGAGCGCTCGGAAGAAGCAAAGCTTCTGAAGCTTTACGACAAGGTATCGAATCTTCTTGACGGATCGTGGATGAAGACGCCGAAATGGAATGCCTACATCGTGCACACTCTGAAGTTGGCGGAACACGTCCAGTCGCGCTGGGGCATTCTCAACATCGTGCGGATCGCCCACACGCTCTGTATTCCCAGGCAGGAGACGGCCTAAGACTGCGGTTCACGGCTTCGTAGTCCCGAAGTAGTCGGGACCGCGCAGCGGTTCCGACTTGAGCAGTTCGCTTTTGACGTTCCTCCCCGTTGGCTGCGCCGAGCATCGCAGTCCGCGGCGATAGAGGCTCGCGCCTGTTTGGCGCGAGGCGAGGCAGGATGCCGATGCTTCCGCACGCAGGCCATGGATGGCCTGTGTGCGGAACCCGCCGCGGGCGAGAAGCGCAGGGAACCGATCAATCGCGCTTCTGCTTTTGCGATTGATCGGCGCAGCCTCCGGGGCGGCGTTTCTTGCCTACTTCTTGTCGCTGTTGACAAGAAGTAGGTCGCCGCCAGGCGAAATACACGCCTTCAAGCTCGGGAAGGCACCCACACGCGCGCAAGCGCATGCGGCGAGGCTCCAACAGCTGTTGCCGATACCCTTGAACTCGTTGTCGCCCGGAAGGCGCACTACGTGCACGAGGTCGAGCGCGCGCCCTCCCCAACTCTCTCCCACAGGGAAGAGAGGGAGGCGAATGCTCAGATCACCCTCGAAAACCGCGGCTCCGCCGCCGCGGCCGCAGCCTTCGGCAGATAGGCGTCGAACGGCATCGCAATCACCCGCAACAGGTATCTCCCGGTATCGGTCACGGTGAGCCCGCGCTGGTCCGTCTCCACCAACCCGTCCCGCTCGAGTTGCTCCATCTGACGCAGCTCGGCGGCGAAGTAGCTGCCGAAGTCCAGCTCGTAGCGGTCCTCGATGACCGCATAGTCGAGCCGGCCGCCGCACATCAACGCGCCGATAACGTCGCGCCGTATGCAGTCGTCCTGCGACAGGCGCACGCCGCGCTCCACCGGCAGCCGGCCCGCGTCCAGGGCGGCCTGATAGGCGCCGACTGTGCGCGCGTTCTGGCTGTAGACCTCGCCCAGGCGGCCGATGGAGCTCATGCCAAGGCCCACCAGGTCGAGCCCACCGCGGGTCGAGTAGCCCTGGAAGTTGCGCTGCAGCGTGCCGGCCCGCAGCGCGGTGGCCAGCTCGTCGCCGGGCAGGGCGAAATGGTCCATGCCGATGTAGACGTAGCCGGCATCGAGCAGTCGCTCGATGGTCAGTTCCAGCAGCCCCAGCTTGGTATCGGCGTCGGGCAGGTCCTTGGCGCGGATCTGCCGCTGCGGCTTGAAGCGCTGCGGCAGGTGCGCGTAGCTGTAAGCGGAAATGCGGTCCGGGCGCAGCGAAATGACGCGCTCCAGGGTGGTGGCGAAGGAGTCGCGGTTCTGCTTCGGCAGGCCGTAGATCAGGTCGAACGACAGCGAGTTGAAGCCGGCGCGCCGCGCGGCGTCGACCTGGTCGGCGACCTGCTCGTAGGTCTGCATCCGGTTCACCGCTTCCTGCACCGCCGGGTCGAAATCCTGGATGCCGAAGCTGGCGCGGTTGAAGCCCAGCGCAGCGAGCTGCGGCAGGGTCGCCGGCTCGATCGTGCGCGGATCCAGTTCGATCGAGAATTCGCGGCCCGCGCCGTCGCTCAGCGCGAAGCTGCGGCGCAGCGTGTCGAACAGCCGCTGCAGCTGCGCGATCGACAGATAGGTCGGCGTGCCACCGCCGAAATGAAGCTGCTCCACCACGCGCGTACGCGAGAACAGGCGGCCCTGCAGCTCCGCTTCCAGCTCGAGGCGCTTGAGGTAGTCCTCGGCCATGCTGTTGCGGCTGGTGATGATCTTGGTGCAGGCGCAATAGAAGCAGGGGCTGATGCAGAACGGGATGTGGACGTACAGCGACAGGGGTGCGTCGGCGCCGTGCGCGTTGCTGCGCGCGGCAGCTTCCAGGTAGTCGTTCAGGCCGAACTGCGGCGTGAATTGCAGCGCGGTCGGATACGAGGTGTAGCGCGGACCGTTGAGGTCATAGCTGCGGATCAGGTCCAGGCTCGGGCGGGCGGCGTTCGAATGATCGGGCACGGCATCCTCCTCAGGTTGTTCGCCGCAGGCCGCGATGGCGGCTTGCAAGTCCCCCCGCAGCAGCCTTTCCACGGCCGCGGCTCCTTGCGGCGTGCGCAGGCGTCCGTTCATGTCGGTGACGTCGCGGGCGACGCCCAGGATGCCGTCGATGCCGGGCCGGCCGAGCAGAGCGCGGTACAGTATCCATACCCGGCGCACGCTGCCGTCGCGCTGCACCAGGCGCAGCTTGCACAGGTGCTCGGAGTCGTCGCCGGCGACCGTGCCGGCGAGCGCGCGCCCCACGCGTCTGCGGTCGTTGGGATGGACGAAGTCGGTGATCATGCGGCCGGCGAACGACGCGGCGCCATAGCCCAGCAACTGAGGCTGGGCGTTGAAAATGGTGCGGATGGTGCCGTCGGCATCGGCCAGGGCGGCGGCGCGGCCCAGCGCTTCCTGGGCGCGGCGCATGGCTTCGGCCTGGTATTTCTGCACGTTGGCGGCCGAAGACTCGGCGGCTTCGCCGGTATCCGGCAGCTGGGGGTGAAGCATGTCCATGGGTATACCCTTGCGTTCCTTGCGATCCGTACCGTTCATGTCTCGATGCACCAGGCGCCGCCGGCAGAGGCGGCGTGAAACCAGAGCAGGGCACACAGCCCCAGGGCGCCGCAGGCCACCAGGATCCAGCCGGCGCGGGGACCGCGCAGTGCCGTCGGGGTGCCGCGCGCACCGCTCCAACCCACCAGCGCGAGCAGCGGCGTGCCGCCGAGCGCGAACGCGGCCGTGAGCAGCCCGCCGCCGCCGGTGCTGCCGGACAGGGCGGCCAGGAACAGCACCGAGTAGAGCAGGCCGCAGGGCACCGCGGCCCACAGCAGTCCGCGTGCGAACAGCTGGGCCGTCAGCGGCCAGCGGCCCAGGCGCCGCGGCGCCCGGGCGCAACATGCCGGCGTGGGCGAAGTCCGGCCCAGCAGCATGCGCAGTCCGATCAGGATCAGGGTCGAGGCCGCCAGAATCTGCAGCGCGTAGCCGATGCCCACGCCGGGCAGGTAGCGCAGCAGGGATTGGCCGAGGGCTCCGGCCAGCGCACCGAGCAGCGCATAGCCGGTCATGCGTCCGCCGTGGACCAGCAGCAGCGCCCGCCGCGCCGGGATGCCCTCGGCGGCACGCATGTGATGGATGCTCAGGGCGCCGCACATGGCGGCGCAGTGGGCGCTGGCGGCAGTTCCCGCGATCAGCAGCGCCGGAGCACCGAGCACCGAACCCGGAACCCACATGGCACTGCCCGCCTCAGGCGGCGATGCGCGCGCGGGCGCAGGCGCGGCAGCCGGTTACCTCCGGCACCGCCAGCAGCCGGGCTTCCTCGATCGGCTGGCCGCAGTGCTCGCACAGGCCGTATTCGCCCTTGTCGATCCGCTCCATGGCGCGGCGCACCTGCGCCAGCTCCACCCGGGTGACGTCGGACAGGTGATCCAGCACCTCGTCGTTCTCGCATTCCGTCGCCCGTTCCTCCGCATCGGCCGACAGGGTGCCATCGTCACGCTGGCGGCTGCGTTCGACGCCAGCCAGCCGCTCGGTCAATTCCTGCGCGCGGTTGCTCAGGTAAGCCTTTGCATATGCGATGGGATCCATGGGTTCTGCGAGTCCGGATAGAAGCATTGAGATAGTCTCCGGGACTGGCTTGCCGGCGCCAATGACCTGGATCAAGAGTCGGGGCGAAACGCCTCAAGCGTCGTCGTCGGGCATCCGTTTCGACAGGTCTTCCAGGCCGTCGAACTGTCCGCTCGACGCGGCCCACAGGAATATCGCAATGGCGGCGAATACCACGACCACACCGAGCGGAATCAGCAGGTAGAGACTGGGCATCAGCGTTGCTCCACGACGGCGAGAGCAGGTGTTGGCGCACGCCGTGGCACCACCGCGTCAAGGCGCAGCGCGTTGGCGACCACCACGACCGAGGATAGCGACATGCCGGCGGCCGCCAGCCACGGCGGCAGGTGCCCGCTCATCGCCAACGGCAGGACCAGCAGGTTGTAGCCGAGCGCCCACAGCAGGTTCTCGCGGATGCGGCGCTGCACGGCATGCGACACGTCCAGGGCCAGCGTCACCGGCGCCAGCGAGTCGCCGAGCAGCAGCAGGTCGGCGCGGCTCTGCGCCAGCGCGGCGCCGTGCGGCATCGCCGCCGACACGTCGGCCGCGGCCAGCAGCGGCGCGTCGTTGACGCCGTCGCCGATCGCCAGCACGCGCCCGCCGCCGGCCTGCAGCTGCTGCAGCCGCTGCAGCTTGGCCTGCGGCGTCTGCCGCGCGGCGTAGCGCTCGATGCCCAGGCGCTGCGCCAGCGCCTGCACGGTGGCGGGCGCATCGCCGCTTTGCAGCTCGAGGGACAGGCGGCGCCTCTCCAGCTCCTCCACCAGGGCTGGCACTTCCGGGCGCAGGTTGGCGGAGAGCACGAAGCAGGCCAGGGCCCGCTCCGCGCCGCACAGCACCACCAGCGTCTCCCCGGGCTGCGTCTCCGGCAGCCGGACCGGGCAGGGCGCGTGCTCAGCGGCGCCAAGCCAGTAGTGCTGCCCGTCGACGCGGCCGCTGACGCCGGCGCCTGCCGCCTGCCGCAGTTCGTCCGCGGCCGCAGCGGCGATCCCGGCGAAGGCGGTGGCGATCGGATGACGGCTGCCATGCTCCAGCGCCGCCGCGATGGCGGTGCAGGATTGCTCGTCCAGCCCGGCCAGGGGTATCACGCGCTGCAGCTTCATCTCGGTCCGCGTCAGGGTGCCGGTCTTGTCGAACAGCACCGTGTCGATCGCCGCCAGCGCCTGCAGCGCGCCGGCGTTCGCCACCAGCACGCCGCTGCGGGCCAGGCGCGAGGTGGCCGCGGCCAGCGCCGCCGGCACGGCCAGCGACAGCGCGCAGGGGCAGCTCGCCACCAGCACCGCCAGGACGATGCCGAGCGCCGCGTCCTGGCTGGCGCCACGGTGCAGCGCCAGAGCGTAGCCCAGTCCGGCCAGCAGCAGCACCGCCGCCACGAAGTGGCCGGCGATGCGGTCCGCGATCTGCTGCAGCCGCGGCTTGCAGATATGCGCGCGGTTCATCAGTTGAGTGATCTGCGCCAGCACGGTGTCGGCGCCGCAGCGGCCGACCTGCAAGGCGAGCGGAGCGGCGCCGACGTTGATCGCGCCGGCCAGCACCGGCTCGCCGGGATGGCGCAGCACCGCCTGCGACTCGCCGGTGAGGAGGGATTCGTCCAGTTCCAGCGGCTGCTCCAGCAGCACGCCGTCGGCCGGCACGGCGTCGCCGGGCGCCACCACCGCCACGTCGCCGGGACGGAGCTGGCCGATGGCCACGGTTTCCAGGCCGGTTGCGACGCGGCGCTGCGCGGTGAGGGCGCGGCGCCCCGCCAGCAGGCGCAGGTGTTCACCGGCCCGCGCACGGGTGCGGCTCTCCAGGTAGCGCCCCACGGCCAGGAACCAGACGAACATGGTGGCGCTGTCGAAATACAGGTCGCCGCTGCCGGCGACAGTGCGCCAGGCCGAGGCGCCGAAGGCGATCGCCAGCGCCAGCGCCACCGGCCCGTTCATGTCCAGCGCGCGGCCCCGGGCGGCGCGCCAGGCGCCCTCGAAGAACGGCCAGCCGGCCCACAGTACGCCGGGGGCGGCCACCACCAGCTGCGCCCAGCGCAGCAGCTGTGCGATAGCCGGCTCCGGCTGTACCCCAAAATAGCTGGGCCAGGCCAGCATCATCACCTGCATGGCGCAGATGGTGGCGACACCGATGCGGGCGAAGGCCCGGCGCCGCTCGCGGACTTCGCGCGCACCGGCATCCTCGCGCGCCAGCACGCGCGGTTGCAGGCCGGCTTCGTCGAGGGCGCGCAACAGCACCGACAGCGGCTTCTGCTGCGGTTTGAAGCGGAACGACAGGGTACGCGCCGCCAGGTTGACGCTGACCGACTCGGCCTGGCCCGCCAGCAGCCGCTCGGCGCGCGCGGCGCAGGCGGAACAGTGGATGCCGTCGAGCGCGATCAGGACCTGGCAGCTCTCACCGGCGGTCGCGGCGAAGCCCGCGCGCACCTCCGGCCGGTCGAATGCCGTCCAGTCGGTCACGTCAGCGGTGGTGGGAGACCTGCGCCGGCGGCTCGGGCAGGGCGGTGAAGCCCTTGGTGTAAGCCACGATCGCCAGGGTCGAGCCGATGAAGATGGACAGGATCGGCAGTCCGACCACGATGACCAGCTCGAGGAACAAACGGAATTCCTTGGGTGCAGCGGATGGTGACTGTGCGCTCATTGGGAACCTCCTCCGGTGAGGAATCTTGCGTTGCGGGTGGTGGAAACGGCGGGGTCGTCGGCGTCGTGCAACTCGACCACCACCGACTCGATCATGGGCAGGGGAGCGGCGCCGGCACCGCGCGGCGGGGTGCGCATCGCCACGGTGGTGGCGCCGGTCTGCTCCGGCGCGCGCTCCAGCTGCGCCGGCTCGATTTCCAGCGGCGTGCCGTCGGCGAAATGCGCGGACACGGCATAGCGGTGCGGACGCTCGTCGTCGTTGGTGACCTTCAGGGTGTAGACGTTCTCGATCGCGCCGCTGGACAGCTCGCGGTACAGGGCGTGACGGTCGCGCAGCACGTCGAAGCGCAGCGTGGCGTGGGTGAACACCAGCACCAGGAAGCCGGTACAGGCGGCCAGCCACACCAGGCCATAGCCGATGGTGCGCGGCCGCAGCAGGTGGAAACCCTCGCCGCTGTCGTGGCGCGTGCTGGTGTAGCGGATCAGGCTGCGCGGCTTGCCGATGCTGTCCATCACCGAATCGCAGGCGTCGGCACAGGCTGCGCAGGCGATGCATTCGTACTGCAGCCCCTTGCGGATGTCGATGCCCATCGGGCAGACCTGCACGCACAGGGTGCAGTCGGTGCAGTCGCCGGCGGTCTTTGCGCTCTTCCTCGCCACGCTCTTGCGTGGCTCACCGCGGTCCTCGTCGTAGGCGATGATGAGGGTGTCGCGGTCGAACATGGCGCTCTGGAAGCGCGCGTAGGGGCACATGTACTTGCACACCTGCTCGCGCATGAAGCCGGCATTGCCCCAGGTGGCGAAGCCGTAGAACAACGACCAGAACAACGGCCAGCCGCCGAGCTGCAGGTGCGCCGCGGCGGGGAACAGCTCGCGCGCGGGGAAGAAGTAGGAGACGAAGCTCAGGCCGGTGAACAGGGCGAACACCAGCCACAGCAGGTGCTTGGCGCCCTTGCGCGCCACCTTCTCCCGGCTCCACGGCGCGCGGTCGAGCTTGATGCGCGCATAGCGGTCGCCCTCGCACAGCCGTTCCATCAGCAGGAACGCCTCGGTCCATACCGTCTGCGGGCAGGCGTAGCCGCACCACAGCCGGCCGGCCAGCGAGGTGAAGAAGAACAGGGTCAGCGCGGCCAGCAGCAGCAGCAGCGCCAGCAGCAGCAGGTCCTGCGGCACCAGCGTCAGCATCAGCACGTGAAAGCGCCGGTGCGGCAGGTCGAAGAACACCAGTGGCTGGCCGTGCCAGCTCAGCCAGGGCATGACGTAGAACAACCCGAGCAGGACACCCACCGCCACCAGGCGCAGCCGCGCGAAGCGGCCGTGCACGCTGCGCGGATAGATCTTCGGCGCGGCCTGGTACAACAGCACCTCTTCCTTGGGCTCGGCGCGCATGGCTACGGCTCCCGCCGGAACGGCAGTGTCAGTACCGCGGCGAAGGTCGCCGGCACCAGCGCCAACAGCCACAGCACTACGAACACCCGGGCGGCGCCGTCGACCGTCGTCGGCGGCAGCGTCCAGCTGTCCGGGGTCAGCAGCAATACCACGGTGGACAGTGAAGCGCCGAGGAATGAAGCCCACAGCACCGCACTGACCAGGCGCAGCCGCGGCCGGCGCCCCAGTCCGCGCTGCGCGTACTCCGCGCGCAGCGCCTCGCCGTGCCCTGGGTCGTTCACGGCTTGGAGTCCTGCACCGCCACGTGGGCGTCGCCGCCGTGGGACAGGCTGTAGACGTACGAGGCCACCATGCGGATCTCGTCCGGAGACAGGATGCTTTCATGCGCCGGCATGATGCTTTCGCGGCCCTTCATGATGGTTTGCTGCACGCCTTCGCGGCCGCCCTTGAATAGCCAGATGTCGTCGGTCAGGTTGGGCGCGCCCAGGGCGATATTGCCCTTGCCGTCCGCGCCGTGGCAGGGCGCGCAGGTCAGCGCAAACTGCTTCATGCCGGCTTCGCGCCTGGCCGGGTCCAGCTTGGCGTCGGACCAGTACGGCACGAAGTCGAGCAGGGCCTGCTGCGCTTCCGGCGGCAGCGCGGCGCCGATCGCGGGCATCACGCCGTGGCGGCCGTGGGTGACGGTTTCCACGATCTGCTCCGGTTCGCCGCCGTACAGCCAGTCGTTGTCGGTCAGGTTCGGAAAGCCCACCGCGCCGCGCGCATCCGCGCCGTGGCAGCCGGCGCAGTTGTTGAGGAACACGGCGCGGCCCAGCGACTGCGCCGCGGCATCCTTGGCCAGCGCCGGAATGTCCTTGCCGGCGAGCGAGGCGTACACCGCCTTGCGCTTGGCGGTGATCTCGTCCAGCCGCGCCTGCATCTGCTTGGTGGAGGTCCAGCCCAGCCGGCCGCCGAAGTTGCCCAGGCCGGGGTAGAACACCAGGTAGCCGACGGCGAACACCACGGTGAGAATGAACAGGTTCAGCCACCAGCGCGGCAGCGGGTTGTTCCACTCGCGCAGGTCGTCGTCCCAGACGTGGCCGGTGCTCTCGCCGGGCGTGCCGCGTGCGTTGGCGAACAGCAGCCACAAGCAGCCAACGATCATGCCGGCGGTGATGACGATGATGAAACAGCTCCAGAAAACACTCATTGCTGGATCTCCCGGCAGCAAGGTGGCAGCTCCGCGGGGGCGGGCGGCGGCGTGTGTTGCATTTCTTCGGTCAGCGGCAGTTGCGCCGCTTCATCGAAGCGGGCGCGGTTGTGCCGCGAGTACGCCCACCATGTCACCCCGAGGAAGCCGATGAGGGCGGACAGCGTGAAGATGCCGCTGATCATGGCGCACCTCCCGCGGTCTTGGTCTGCTCGGCCGCGGCCGCGGCGGGCGCGGCTTCCGGCTTGGGCAGCTTGAGGCTCTGCAGGAAGGCGATCAGCGCGTCCATCTTCGACTTGCCGGCCACGTCCGCGTCCGCCTTGGCGATATCGGCGTCGTCGTAAGGCACGCCGACCCTCTTGAGCGCGCGCATCATTGCCGGCACTTCGCCAGGCTCGAACTGCTCCTTCGCCAGCCAGGGATAGCCGGGCATGTTGGATTCCGGCACCACGTCGCGGGGATTGTTGAGGTGGATGCGGTGCCATTCGTCGCTATAGTGGCCGCCCACGCGCGCCAGGTCCGGCCCGGTGCGCTTGGAGCCCCACTGGAACGGGTGGTCCCACACCGACTCGCCGGCCTGCGAGGCGGGGCCGTAGCGCAGCACCTCCTCCGCCAGCGAGCGGATCATCTGTGAGTGGCAGTTGTAGCAGCCCTCGTGGATGTAGACGTCGCGGCCGGCCGTCTCCAGCGCGGTGCGCATGTGCAGGCCGGGGGACGGGGTGTTGACCGACTTGTCGTTCATCAGGGGAACGATTTCCACCAAGCCGCCGAAGCTGATCGCCACTGCGGTCAGCACCCCCAGCAGCATGACGTTTTTTTCGATGGTTTCGTGTTTCACGCGCGAGCCTCCGCGGTTGGGATGACGGGTTGCGGTGCCGGTGTGGCGAGCGTGCGCCACACGTTCCAGGCCATCACCAGCATTCCGGAGAAGAACACCAGTCCGCCGACCAGCCGCACCGCATAGAACGGATAGGTCGCCTTGAGCGACTCGATGAAGCTGTAGGTGAGCGTGCCGTCGGCCTCGGTGGCGCGCCACATCAGGCCCTGCATCAGGCCGGCGCTCCACATCGCCGTGATGTACAGCACGGTGCCGATGGTAGACAGCCAGAAATGCAGGTTGATGGCCTTGATGCTGTACATCTGCGGGCGGCCGAAGGCGCGCGGGATCAGCGCGTAGATCGAGCCGATCGAGATCATCGCCACCCAGCCGAGCGCGCCGGAATGGACGTGGCCGATGCCCCAGTCGGTGTAGTGCGACAGCGCATTGACCGTCTTGATCGACATCATCGGACCTTCGAAGGTCGACATGCCGTAGAAGGACAGCGACACGATCAGGAACTTCAGGATCGGGTCTTCACGCAGCTTGTGCCAGGCCCCGCTCAGGGTCATGATGCCGTTGATCATGCCGCCCCAGGACGGCGCCAGCAGGATCAGCGAGAACACCATGCCGAGCGACTGCACCCAGTCCGGCAAGGCGGTGTAATGCAGGTGGTGCGGACCGGCCCACATGTAGACCGCGATCAGGGCCCAGAAGTGCACCACGGACAGGCGGTAGGAGTAGATTGGCCGCCCGGCCTGCTTCGGCACGTAGTAATACATCATGCCGAGGAAGCCGGCGGTGAGGAAGAAGCCCACCGCGTTGTGGCCGTACCACCATTGCACCATGGCGTCGGTGGCGCCGCTGTACGCCGAGTAGGATTTCCACAGACTCACCGGGATCGCCGCGCTGTTGACGATGTGCAGCAGCGCCACCGCCAGGATGAAAGCGCCGAAGAACCAGTTGGCGACATAGATGTGTGACACCGTGCGCTTGGCGATGGTGCCGAAGAACACCACGGCGTACGCGACCCAGACGATGGCGATCAGGATGTCGATCGGCCATTCCAGCTCAGCGTATTCCTTGCCCTGCGTGATGCCCAGCGGCAGCGTCACCGCGGCCAGGACGATGACGAGCGTCCAGCCCCAGAAGGTGAAGTTGGCCAGCTTGGGCAGGAACAGCCCCGTCCGGCAGGTCCGTTGTACACACCAGTAGCTGGTGGCGAACAGCGCGCTGCCGCCGAAGGCGAAGATCACGGCGTTGGTGTGCAGTGGCCGCAGCCGGCTGTAGGTGAGGTATGGAATATCCATATTGAGCTGGGGCCATAGCAGCTCGGCGGCGATCCACACGCCGACCAGCATGCCCACAATGCCCCAGACCACCGTCATGACCGCAAAGCGGCGGATCGCGGTGTCCTCGTAGCGCACAATCGTTTGAGCCTGATCCATCTCCATCCCCGGTGAGGTTCGGCGGATAGGATGAATGCGGCGTCAGCGCGCGGCATTGATCCAGATCAAAGCCGGCCGGCCTCGGCGGGGGGATACTGCAGGCCATCCAGTACAGCCGACGAGGCAGTTCCCGCACCGGGGAATACCGATGAGCACAGCCAGGTCCATCATGGTGGTGATGTCGCCGCAGCGGCGGGCAACGCCGGCGCTGCACCGGGCCGCGGCTTACGCCCATCGCACCAAGGCGGTGCTGCGGCTGTACCTGTTCGACTACTATGGCCCCATCGACTACTCCAGGGCCATTTTCGGCGTGGAAGTGGCCGACCGGGCGCGGCGCGACTTTATCGACGAGCGCATGCATTGGCTGACCGGCATGGCCAGCGGCCTGGCCGAGCAGGGCCTGCAGGTCGAATGCGACGTGATCTGGGCGCCGCATGCCCACAAGGCGATCGTCGGCAGGATCCTGGAGACGCAGCCGGACCTGGTGGTGAAGGACGTGGACTGCGACGCCCGCGCCGAGGCTACGCTGCATCCCTCGTCTCTCGACTGGAAGCTGTTGCGCCTGTCGCCGGCGCCGTTGATGCTGGTCCACCCGCAGTCCAAGCTGCTGCCGCACCGCGTGCTGGCGGCGGTGGACGTGAGCGTGGCGGGCGAGCAGGGCGGCCTCAACGACCGGGTGGTGATGGCGGCGCAGTCGTACGCCGCACTGACCGATGCGCCGGCCGACCTGCTGTCGGTGTTCTGCTACGTGCCGCTGGAGGCCTACGGCTCCGGCTTCATCGCCGACACCTACGACATCATGGACAAGGCCCATCGCGAGGCCCTGGCCGCCTTCGCCGAGCGGCACCACATCGCACCGGCGCAGGTATTGCGGCGCAGCGCGTTCGACACCGCCGAGGCGGTAGCGGCCTGCGTGCGCGAGCGCCACGCCGACCTGGTGGTGCTGGGATCGGCCTATCACAGCGGCATCGACCGTCTCATGTTCGGCACCACCGCCGAGGTGCTGCTGCGGCGACTCGCCTGCGACGTGCTGCTGGTCAAGCCCGAGGGCTTCCGCGACGAGCTGGCCAGACATCTCCATCTTCCGGAACCCGAGCCCGCGCAGGGCTCGCGTGAGGCGCCCAGGCAGGAGCGCTGATCCGATACGTCCTCCCTGCAGTCCCATCCGGGACTGAACAGTTGAGCGGCCTTTCGGCCGCTCTTTTTTTTGTAGCGCGGGCTGCCTGGCGACAAAAGGCGCGGGGCGCGTGCATGAATGGAGTGGAAACCGCAGTGGGCCGCACGGGCAATGATCAGGATCAATGCCGCGCGCTCCAGGCACGCAGATCATGCGCCGGTCATCAATCCGGTGATCCTACCGATGGAACGAAGAATCATGAAGCTCAAGACATTGCCGGCCCTGTTCGCGGGTGCCGCTCTGATTGCGCCGATGCTGGCCTCGGCTGCCTGCTTCCAAGAGGCGCAGCCCTGGACCGTGCGCGCGGGCGTGCACAACATCGATCCCAGCGGCGGTACCAGCACGGTCGCCAACGGCGCCATCAAGGTCGACGTGGAGAGCAAGCTGGGTCCGACGGTCAACCTCGACTACCGCTTCTGCCATAACTTCACCCTCGACGTGATGGGCGCGCTGCCCTTCACCCAGGACATCAAGCTCAACGGCAACAGGCTGGGCAGCACCCGCCACCTGCCGCCGACGGTGTCGGTGCAGTTCCATCCCATTCCCGACGGCACCCTCGACCCGTTCGTCGGCGTGGGCCTGAACCGCACCTTCTTCTTCAACGAGTCGCTGAACGGCCCGCTGGCGGGCAACAACCTGCAGCTCTCCAACACCTGGGGCTACGCCCTCCAGGGTGGCCTGGACTGGAAGTTCGCGCCCAACTGGCTGGTGGGTGTTGACCTGCGCTACATCCAGATCGAGCCGAAAGCGAGCCTGAACGGCGCGCCCATCGGCACGGTCAAGATCGACCCGCTGGCCTACGGCATCACCGTGGGTTACAAGTTCTGAAGTGCCGCGGCGCTCCCCGCCGGCAAAGGGGGGAGCGCAGCCGCGCCCGGGGGCTCCGCCGGGCGTGCCAATCTGATGCGGATGCCGTTCCGGGCGGGTCGCCGGCGGCGCGCCTTGTATTGATCCAGATCAAGGCCGTTACAATGGGGGCCATGGTGAACTGAAGGGTCGCCATTCAAGGAACGGCCCCGGGGCATGACAGACAAGACCGAATCTCCGCCTGGCATGCACGTGCCCGGCGGCCGCCTGGAAGCGCTGCTCGAAGCCGTGGTGGACCCGATCGTGCTGATCGACACGCGCGGCCTCATCACGCGCTTCAGCCGCTCGGCCCAGGCCGTGTTCGGGTATACCGAGGCCGAGGTGCAGGGCCGCAACGTCTCCATGCTGATGCCGGCGCCCTACCGGGAACAGCACGACGCCTACCTCGCCCGCTACCTGAGCACCGCCGAGCCGCACATCATCGGCATCGGCCGCGAGGTGACGGCGCAGCGCAAGGATGGCAGCACCTTCCCGATAGATCTCTCGGTGGGCGAGTTCCGCAGCGACTCCGAGCACGGTTTCGTCGGCATCCTGCGCGACATCAGCCGCCGCAAGCAGCAGGAGGCCGAGCTGCGCGCAAGCACCGAGGAGCTACGGCTGATCTTCGAGAGCAGCCCCAGCGCCGTCGCCATCACCGACGTCGAAGGCAGCGTGCTCGACGCCAACCGGGCCTGCGAAACCCTGCTCGGCTACGCCACCGACGAGCTGCGCGGGGTACGCCACCGCGATCTCATCGTCGACGAGGACCGCGAGGCGGTGGACGCCGAATTCCTCGCTCTTTGGGCAACCGGCGAGCGCTTCAGCCGCGACGTCCGCTACCGCACGCGCGACGGCCGGGCCCTGTACGCGCTGCTGCAGGTCGGGGTTGCCCGCGACGTCCAGGGTCGGCCGCTGCTGATGATCTGCGAGATCGTCGACCGCAGCCAGGTCTACGAAGCGATGCAGGAAGCCGAGGAGCTGCGCACCCGCCTGGCCCACGTCGCCCGCATCGGCACGCTGGGCGAGATGGTCAGCGGCATCGCCCACGAGGTCAACCAGCCCCTCACCGCCATCGCCAACTACGCCAACGCGGCGCGCCGGCTGGCGTTGGCGGGCGGCATCGGCCCGCAGGAGCTGGCGGCGATCCACGACAAGATCGCGGCCCAGGCGGAGCGCGCCGGCCAGGTGATCCGCGGCCTGCGCAACATGATCCGGCGCAGCGAGTCGGCGCGCCAGCCGCTGGACTGCCGCACCCTGATCGGCGAGGTGACCAAGCTGATCGAGTTCGAGCTGCGCGCCCGCGGCTGGAAGCTGCTCCTGGCGGTGCAGCCGAGTCTGCCGCCGATCAGCGGCGACGGCGTCCAGATCCAGCAGGTGCTGCTCAACCTGATACGCAACGCCATGGAGGCGATGAACGAGAAGGCCAGCGGCGACACCATCACCGTGACCGCCTCGGCCCCCGAGGCCGCCTGGGTGGAGATCAGCGTCAGCGATTGCGGTCCCGGCCTGGCGGAAGCCTCCGAGGAGCGCCTGTTCGAGCCCTTCTTCAGCACCAAGGCCCAGGGGATGGGCTTGGGACTCTCCATTTGTAAGTCTATTATGTCGGTGCATGGCGGGACCCTGAAATATCGGCGTAACCTTCGCGGGGGGGCGGAGTTCATCATGAGGCTGCCGGCGCTGGAACAATGAAGCAGACGGAAAGCGGGAGCGGCGAGGAACCGGTGGTGTTCATCGTCGACGACGAGGAGGCCGTGCGCGACAGCATCGGCCTGCTGCTGCGCTCGGTGGGGGTCCGCTCGCGCGGCTTCGCCGACGCGCGCGCCTTCCTCGACGGCTACCAGCCGGAGCAGCGCGGCTGCCTGGTGCTGGACATCCGCATGCCGCGCATGAGCGGCATGGAGCTGCAGCAAGAGCTGAACCGCCGCGGCTGGGCCGTGCCGATCATCTTCATCACCGGCCACGGCGACGTGCCGATGGCGGTGGAAGCAATGCGGGCCGGCGCGGTCGATTTCCTGCAGAAGCCGTTCAAGGACGACGAGCTGATCCGCCGGGTGCAGAAGGCCCTGGAGCAGGACGCCAGGCTGCGCGAGCAGCTCAGCAGCCTGGAGCAGATCCGCACCCGCTTCGACAGCCTCACCCCGCGTGAGCGGGAGATTGCCGCGCGGCTGGCCGCCGGCGACGCCAACAAGGCGGTGGCGATCGACCTCGGCCTGAGCGAGCGCACGGTGGAGCTGCACCGCGCCCACATCATGCAGAAGATGGGCGCGCGCGGGCTGGCGCAGCTGGTGCAGATGCTGTTTCAGCTCAAGGTTTAGGCCTGTTGACCATTACTTTGGCCCTGCCAAAGTAATGGTCAACAGGCCCTAGACCGGCCCACTTCGTCAGGGCACTCACGGCAGGCACGCTGCCGGCCGTACCGGCCGACGGACGGTGGTGCCCGGGCGAACAACGGATCCCAACTTCTGCCGCCTGGGCGAGTGGTCGCGGCGGGCCGACGGGCGCGCGCGGCCCGGGCCTGCGGGGGTCCTATCATGACGGAGCGTGCGGGACAAGCCCGGCGCGAGGCGAAACGATGACCAGCGAAGTGACCAGACGCAACCATTACGATGTGACCGACCGGGTTTTCCTGGCCGATCCTCGTTCCGTCTGCGCTGCCGTCTGCGAACTCCTCCACGGCCTCTATCCGAGTGCCGACCTGCGCCCGGTGGCGCAGGCGTTCGACCAGTTCAGCCGCCTCTACGCGGGAACCCTGCCCGGCTACCTGGGCTGCGAAACCTGGTACCACGACGCCCAGCATAGCCTGGATTGCGCCCTGGCCATGGCACGGCTGATGGATGGTCACGAGCGCAGTGTGCCCGCCGCGCAGCGCCTGGATCAGCGGCGCGTGGTGGTCGGCGTGATCGCCGCCCTGTTCCACGACGCCGGTTATATCCGCAGCGCCGGCGACAGCCAGCGCCACGGCGCCGAGTTCACCCTGTCGCACGTGCGGCGCAGCGGCGACTTTCTGGCGCATTTCCTGCCCACCGTCGGCTTCGCCCCGGAAGCGCGGGTGGTCGAGCAACTGGTGCACTACACCGGCTACGAAATGGCGCTGGACGACATCGACGTGGCGGACCCGCTGGATCGCCGGCTCGGCTTCATGCTCGGCACCGCCGACGTGCTGGCGCAGATGTCCGACCGTTGCTACCTCGAGAAGTGTCGCGACTTCCTCTACGCCGAATTCGAGATCTGCGGGCTCGCCGGCGCGCCGCGCGACGGCGCCAGGCCGATCTACTCCTCGCGCGAGGAACTGCTCGGCCGCACCCACGACTTCCGCCACAAGCTGTGGAGCGAGCGCATCGAGGGTCATTTCGAAGGGGTGCAGCGTTACGCCGCCGTCCACTTCGGCGGCCGCAATCTCTACGAGGACGTGGTGCACAGCCACATGCGACGGCTGCACGGCGTGCTGCGGAGCGGCCAGTTGCAGCAGGACCTGCGCCGGCGCTGCGAGGCGATCAACGCCGAACCGCTGCGCGCCATCCTCGGCATGCGCCCGGCCGAAGCCGGCAGCGCCCTGCGCGAAGCCCTGCGTGCGCCGCGCCATCGGCGCATACCGCGCCGCAACCTGGCCCTGACGGCGGGTTACATCCCGATCTGAAGCGCGGCGTCCGCTGCCGCGGCTATTTGCCCGGCGTGGGCGCCGGGTCGTCGGAGGCGTGGTCCACCACGTACACCCACTTGCCGCCGACGCGCTTGCCGACCTCGGTATAGCGGCCCACCTCGGTGGTGGTGGCGCCGCCGGATTTCGGCGCCGAGGTGATGGAGAACGTGCCCCAGCCCACCGATTCGGCGCCCTTGGTCGAACCCCCCAGCAGGGTCAGCTTGACGTCCTGGATCGTGGTGGCGGACAACCAGCCCTGGTAGGCATCGTGGATCGCCTTGGCGCCCTTGGCCATCGGCGCGCCCGGGATCCACAGGATGGCGTCGTTGGCGTAGAGGCCGGCGGCGGCATCGGCGTCGCCGGCTTTCACCGCCTTGATCCACTGCGCGTCGATCGCGGCGATGCCGGTTTCCGCGGCGTACGCCGGTAGTGCGGCGGCGAGCAGCACGAGCGCGGCGGAACGTAGACGAGACTGACGCATGGCAAACCTCCCCAGGGAATGACAGCGGCACGGTGCGCGCCAAGCGCGCGGACTTTGTATTCGTATGCTTTACGTTATCCCCGCCGCCGGGGTGGCGTCAAAACCGGGCCAGCAGGCTCACCGTGGTCAGCCAGCGGTTGTAATGGTCACCCGATTCGGCGCGGGTGTGGATCTGCTGCCCCTGCGCGTCGAGCGCCAGCCCCGGGGTGAGCGCGTAGTTGAGCCCCAGGGTGCCGATCTGCGCATGACCCCGCAGCCGGTACACGGTATTGGGCACGCCGTTACTACCCAGTGAATCGTCGGCTTGCAGGACTGCCGCGTAGGCCGCCGCCCCCGGGTCGGGCGCGGAGGACACGGCGAAGTCGGCCTGGCGGAACTCGTAGCCGAGATAGGCGGTGAGCGCGTCGCCGAGCATCCAGTCGGCGTCCAGCGTCGCCGCCTGGCCGCGCAGGTCGAACACGCCGCTGTGCGAATCGCGCTCGCTGGCGTAGCCGCCCAGGCGCAGGTCGATGGCGGTGGTGAGCTGCTCGCTGGCGTAGGCGCCGGCGCGGTATTCGGCGCCGCCGCGCATATGGCTGCGGAACTCCCACAGCGCAGCCGATCCCCAGGCGGCGAAGGTCGGCATGTAGAAGCCGCCCCCGGGCCGGTACAGGCCGCGCGCCAGCACGCCGGCCTTGGCGTTGGAGAGCCCCACGTAGTCGAAATACTGCTGCCCGTCCAGGCTGCCGCGCAGCAGCAGCGCCACGTGCTCGCCGGCGGTGCGGGTCATGCTGGCAGCCAGGTTGGCGACGGCATAGCCGGTGGCCGGCAGGGTGCTGCCGGTTTCCGCATTGGCGGGATTGCTGTCGTAGCCCAGGCCGGCGCTGCCGCTGAAGTGCAGCTCCGGCGGCGCCGCGCCAGCGCCGGCACAGCACCCCGCGGCGAGCAGCAGGAGCAGCCGCGCGGCGGGCGGACGAGCGTGTAAAGTTCTGCCCATGGCTTCGCATTCCAGCTGGCCGTAGAAGGGGAGGGGGACCCGTGAGCGACAAGTTGCCAGAGCGCACTCCGACTGTCCACGACGAAGCGGCGCTGGAGGCGCGCCGGCGTTTCCTGGTGCGGGCCCTGTCGTCCGGGTTGCTGCTCGGCGGCGCGGGCTGGAACCTGCCGGCGCTGGCCGCCCTGTTCGGCAAGCTGCCGGGCAAAATGCCGGCCGGCAAGTCCGTGTTCGACCTCAAGGGCACGGTGAAGGTCGACGGCCAGCCGGCCACGCGCGACACCCTGGTCACCGCGCAGAGCCGCGTCGAAACCTCGGCCGACAGCTTCGTGATCCTGGCTGTGGGCGACGGCGCCTTCATCGTGCGCGAACGCTCGGTGCTTGAGCTGAGCGGCAAGCAGTTGCTGGTGCGCGGCCTGCAGATGCTCACCGGCGGGCTGCTGAGCGTGTTCGGCCACCGCGGTGAAGACGACGGGGTGGAGGTCAACACCCCCACCGCCACCATTGGCATCCGCGGCACCGGCTTCTATACCGAGTCGGCGGCCGACAAGACCTATTTCTGCACCTGTTACGGCCGCACCCGCATCGGCGTGGCTGGCGCCGGCGAGTCCGAGGAAGTCGTGTCCAAGCACCACGATGCGCCGCGCTGGATCCTGGCCCGGCCCGACCAGGGCCGGCGCATCGTGCCGGCACCGTTCCGCAACCACACCGACCTGGAGCTGATGACCCTGGAGGCCCTCTGCGGGCGCCAGGTGCCGTTCGTGGTGCCGGAGGACAGCTACCAGGCGCCGCGGCGCGATTACTGAGCCTTGGCGGCCATCGTCCGAACGGAGCGGGACGGCGGTGCCGGCCTGCCGGACAATCGTGTCCAAACCTACCGAAGGAGTGGACCGCATGGCCATCGACGACCTCGCCCGGCTGGAACAGCGCCTGCGCGCGCTGGAGGACATCCATGCCATCCAGGAGCTGAAGGCACGTTACTTCCGCAGCTGCGACCGCAAGCAGCCGGACCAGATGCGCGACTGCTTCCTGCCCGAGGGCGTGGTGATCGAGGCCGACGGCTTCCCGCCTTTCAAGGACCGCGAGGGCTGGGTGCAGCTCTTCACCCAGTTGGCGGTGAACAACCCCAACGTGATGGACATGCACCACGGCCAGAACCCGCAGATCACACTCACCGGGCCGGATACCGCCCGCGGGCTGTGGGACCTGCACTTCTCGCAGATCAACGTGAAGGAACGCACCGTGGTCGAAATGGCCGGCGAGTACCGCGACGAGTACCTGCGGCGCGACGGCCGCTGGTGGATCAAGTCCTCCGTGTTCCGCCAGACCTCGTTCCAGATGCGCAAGGTGGACGAGCAGGGGCGCTCGACCGTGCTGGCGCTGGGCAAGCCGCCGACGACGCCGTTTATCGAGAACGCCTAGTTTTTCGCGTCGGCGTTGCGGCCGGGGCGGGCGCGGTATACGCCGCGATCAGCACCCGCGCCGCCTGCCCCGCGTTCTGCGCCGGGCCGCCGCTGCAGGCGAAGGTGAGGCAGGTCAGGTAGCTGCCTTCCCACAGCAGCATGAGGGCGTCGCCCAACTCGTCGGCGCGGGCCGCGCCCATCGCCGCGGCGAGCTCGCGGAAGCGCCGCCGCATCTCGTTCTTGTAATGCATCACCACCGCGCGGCCGGGGTGCTCCTCCTCGGCGATCTCGATCGCCGCGTTGGCCAGGGCGCAGCCGCGCGAGCCGTCGGCGCAGGTGCTTTGCACCTGGGCGTCGAACAGCGCCTCGAGCTGCCGGCGCGGTTCGCCCGGATGGGCGGCGACGATGCCGTCCCACCATTTCCAGCCTTCGCGTTCCTGGTCGCGCAGGTACTCCGCCACCAGCTCGTCCTTGGACGGAAAGCTGCGGTAGAAGCTCATCTTGTTGGTGCCGGCCTCGCAGGCGATGGTGTCCACGCCCACCGCACGGATGCCGTGCCGGTAGAACAGATCCCGCGCCGTGGCGAAAATCCGGTCCCGGACCCGTGGCCGGCTCGCTCCAGGATCGCGAACTGCAGAAATAACTTCTTTATTTATAGTCACTTGCTAACTCATTACGGGTTCCCTGACCCGTTCCCGCTTGACTCGTTACTTACCGGTAACTAACTTGTTACCTCGGAACGTGACCTCCCTGTAACGTCGCCCCTCTATCACAGGGCATTGTAGCGACAGGTCAAGTGCGCCGGCACTGGCGCCCCGGTTCCGGCCCTGGCGGGACTGCGCCGCAGGCAGTAGCGAGCCGCGGTTCCGCGTGGTTTTGACTGCAGGAGAATTCCATTGAGCGGAAAAATCGCCTTGATCACCGGCGCCAACAAGGGCATCGGCTTCGAAACCGCGCGCCAGCTCGCCAAGACCGGGGTACAGGTCATCCTGGCCAGCCGCGGCCGCAAGAAAGGCGTGGACGCCTCGCTCAAGCTGCAGGGCGAGGGGCTCAGCGTCGAGGCCCTGCTGCTCGACGTCGCCAGCGCGGGCAGCGTCGCCGAGGCGGCACGCGAGGTGGAGCGCCGCCACGGCCGTATCGACATCCTCATCAACAACGCCGGTGTGCTGCTGGACGACCTCGCCAGGAAGCCCTCGGAGCAGACCCTGGAGGTGTGGCGCAAGACCTTCGACGCCAACCTGTTCGGCATGGTGGCCGTGACGCAGGCCTTCCTGCCGCTGCTGCGCAAGTCGCCGGCCGGCCGCATCGTCAACCTGTCCAGCATCCTCGGCTCCATCGCGCTGCACGCCGACCCGGAGTCGCCCGTCTACAACTTCAAGGCGCCCGCCTACAACGTGTCCAAGGCCGCGGTGAACGCCTGGACCGTGCAGCTCGCCTACGAGCTGAAGGACACCGCCATCAAGGTCAACGCCGCCCATCCCGGCCACGTCAAGACCGACATGGGCGGCGCGGCGGCGCCGATGGAGATCGTCGACGGCGCGCGCACCAGCGTGCAGCTCGCCCTGCTCGGCCCGGACGGGCCCAACGGCGCCTTCGTCCACCTGGGGGAGAAGCTGCCCTGGTAGCCCGCCCGGTTCCCGGGTAGCGGCGGCGGGGTCTGTTGTACATTAGGCCGGACCACAGCCACCGCCACCCACGGAGGGAACCCATGCGGACGCTGCATAACGGCCGGAATCCATTCCGGCGGGCCGGAGCGTTGTTTTGCGTTTTTGCCCTGATCGCGGCACTCAGCCCGGCAGTGCATGCCCTGGGCGCCGATCCCGCGCGCATCAGCGCCGCCACCCAGACCGCTCAGCAGGCCCCGGCCTGCACCAGCATCGGCGACTTCTACTGGGAGATCGGCGACGCCACCGGCACCCTCGCCAGCGGCCAGATCGGCTCGACCTACAGCGCCAACAAGAGCATCAACATCGCCTCCGCCTCGAAATGGGTGTTCGGAGCCTACGTACTGCAGAAGCTCGGCGGCAAGGGCGGGCTCGGCGAGGAGCAGGTGGCCAAGCTGCAGATGCGTTCCGGCCACACCGCGTTCAACCCCTTCATGTGCGGCTTCTCACGCACCGTCGGCGGCTGTTTCAGCGCCGGCTCCAACAGCAAGGTGAAGCCGTTCGACATCGGCCGCTTCTCCTACGGCGGCGGCCATAGCCAGAAGCTGGCGGTGGACATGGGCCTGGGCAACATGAGCTCCGACCAGCTCACCGCCGAGGTGATGCGCTACATCGGCAACGACGGCCTGCACTATGCCCACCCGCAGCTCGCCGGCGGCCTGGAAGGGCCGCCCTCGGCCTATGCCGCCTTCCTGCGCAAGGTCGTCGCCGGCCAGCTCGTCATGAAGCAGTACCTCGGCTACAAGCCGGTCTGCACCCTGCCGGGCTTCTGCATCAGCGCCAGCTACAGCCCGGCCAAGGAGGCCTGGCACTACAGCCTCAACCACTGGATCGAGGACGACCCGCGGACCGGGGATGGTGCTTTCAGCAGCCCGGGGGCGTTCGGGTTCTATCCGTGGATCTCGGCGGACAAGGCCACTTATGGTGTGCTGGCGCGGGAGAAGCTCGGCGCCACTGCCTATATCGATAGCGCCATGTGCGGGCGGTTGATCCGGCGGGCGTGGTTCAGCAAGCAGCCGGTGCTGCGATAGGGGTTGTAACGATGCGCGGGTTTCGAGTGTCCTCAATCGCTTGAGGGTACGCGCGGTGTTTCGCTGTCGTCATACCGGCGAAAGCCGGTATCCGGGACGCCGTCATAAATGGCGGGTTTCTTTTTGTCTCCAGCCAGCGTAGGACGCCTCTTCACTCACCCCCAGCGACCGAGCGAGCGTTTGCAATACGTCCGAAACGCCTTCGGCGGTTCGGACCTACACGTACTACACGTGCTACCACGCGAAGCGCGTGCCGCGGTATCAAGCTCGTGACCGGAGACGCGGACAAAAGCGTCATCCTTTTCCAGACGACGCCCCATACCTCCTCGCCAACAAACTAGGCAGCAACACCAGCGCACACACCAACGTCATGCTCAACCCAACCGTTAGCAGCACCCCCATGCTCACAATCCCCGGATGCCGCGCCAGCATCAAATTGCCAAAGTTGGCCGTGGTGATCAGCGCCCCGAACAGCACCGCCCGCGCGGTGCCGGTCTGCAGCAGGTTGACGTGGGCCGAAGCCGTGACGCGCCCGCGCTGCGCTAGGTATACGCCGTAGTCCACCCCCACGCCGAGGATCAGCGGCAGCGCGATCACATTGGCGAAGTTGAACGGCACATCCAGCAGCACTGCGCCCGCCACCGTCAGCATGCCGGCCAGCGCCAGCGGGATCAGTACCAGCAGGGTGTCGGCCACGCTCCGCAGCATCACCAGCAGCAGCACCGTGATGGCGACGAAGGAGTAGAGGAAGGCCTGCTTGAAGGCGGTGGTGACGGCATGGCCGGACTCGATGAAGCCGATGGCGCCGCCGGAGGCGTCCGGCGCCACGCTGCGCACCTGCGCCACGAAGCGCTCCATCGCGGCCGGGTTGTCCATCACTTCCTTCGGCCAGATCTCGACCCGGTAGTGGCCGTCCGCGCTCTTCCAGCGCCGCGCCAGCTGCGCCGGCAGATCCTTCTCGGTGACGGGGCCGGCCTGCAGCGCGTCGCGCAGGCTGTCGATCTGTTGCGGCATCGCCGACAGCAGGCCATAGCGCAGCCGTCCCAGCAGCTGCTCGTGGGCGGCGCCGTCGCCCTTCTCCCAGGCCGCGTCGAGTTGCTGGATGGCGCTCTGCAGCGCCTGCGCCGCCTTGGCCTCGGGGCGGTCGGCATGCTGCTCGGTATAGGCCGGGAGCACGCCGCCCAGCTCGTGGATGGCGGCGTAGTCGTCGGTGCGCGAGGCGAGCTGAAGCGGGCCGCTGCCCGCCGACAGCGCCGGTCCGAGCGTGAGGTTGAGGTCGGCGATGATCGCCAGCTTGGCGTCCTGGTCCGCCGGCACCAGGTCCAGCAGCGTGATCGCCTGTTTCACCAGCGACAGTTCCGACAGGTTGCGCGACACCGTGCGCGCCTGTTCGGCGCTGTCGGTCAGCACCGACAGCGTCAGCGTGGGGATGCTGGGGTCGTGCAGCAGGTCGCGGAAGGTGCTCACCGATTCGCTGGCGGGGTCGCGCAGGTCGATCGGGTCGTAGTCGAAACGCGCCTTGGGCAGCAGCAGCAGCGATCCGGCGGCCAGCAGCGCGGCGACGGTCCAGATGGTGCGGGCGCGCGTGTACGGCCACTCCAGCACCCGCCCCAGCAGGCCGCTGCCGGGCGGCCGCAGCTTCACCCTGGCCGGGTCCGGCGGGAACAGGCTGATCAGCGCCGGCAGCAGGCTCAGGCTCACCGCCAGGCTGATGAACATGCCGGCGCCGGAGATGATGCCGAGCTCGGCGATGCCGGTGAACGGCGTGGGGATGAAGGCGAAGAAGCCGATCGAGGTGGTGGCGGCGCACACCAGCATGAAGCTGCCGACGTCGCCGGCGGCGCGCGGCAGCGCCTCGCGTTGCGCCAGGCCGCCGCCGAGCAGCTCGCGGTATTGCATGCACAGGTACAGCGCGTAGTCGATGCCCAGGCCGACGTAGAGCACGCTGAAGGCGATCGAGATCAGGTTGAGGTGGCCCACCGCCAGCGCGGCGAAGCCCGCGGTCAGCAGCAGCCCGAACAGCAGCGTGATCACCGCCGCCGCCACCAGCCGCCAGGAGCGCAGGGCCAGGTACAACAGCCCCACCACGATCAGCAGCCCCAGCGCGAACGCCTTAAGCCCGCCGCTGAAGGCAACCCTGAGCTCCTCGTGCTCCATCGCGATGGAGCCGGTCAGCCGCACCTTCACGCCGTGGGCCGCGTCCAGCTCCAGGCCGCCGATGGTGGCGCGGATGGCATCCACCGCCGCCTGCGCCGGGAACAGGCGCTCGTAGTCCAGCCGTGGCTTCACCTCGATGAAGCGCCGCCCGGCGTCGTCCTGGCTGACACCGGTGCCCATCAGCGCCTGCCAGGAAAGGGCGTAATAACGGCCGGCGGCTGCCGCCTCCACCCCTTCCGCCACCTTGCCCAGCGCCGGCGCAAAGTCGAAATCGCCGGATTCCGGGTTGGTCAGCGCGCGGTCCAGCAGGGTGAACAGGCCGTGCAGGCTGGGATCGTGGGCCAGCGCGCCCAGGAAGGGCTGCGCCTGGTCGAGGCCGTCCGCCATCTTCTGCAGCGCCGGGGTATCCAGGTAAAGCAGGCCGTTGCGGCGGAAATAGGGATCGGTCTCGGCGGCGTAGACCTCGGCGAAATGGTCGGTCTGGGTCCCCAGGCTTTTCACCAGCCGCTGTTCCGCGTCGTTCGCCACCTCCGGTGTGGCGCCGTCCACCACCAGCACCATGCCCACGTCCTGTTCCGGGAACAGCCGGTCCATGCGCTGTTCCGCCTGGCGCCAGCCGAGCTTGGGCGACAGCATGTTTTCCGGGTCGGTGTCGACGCTCAGGTGGCCCAGCGTGTACCAGCCCACCAGGCCGGCCAGCAGCAGCGCCAGGCCGGCCACTTGGCGGGGATGGGCCTGCACCCGTTCCACCCAGCCGCGGAGGGCGCGGGCCAGGGTGCTCTCGGCTTTTAGGTTTTGCACTCGGATTCCAGTAAAATCAACAGGATTTGTTGTAATAAACGCCAGCCGCCGGAGCTATTGGCGACTCGTGTAAACTAATCTTTACATTCAGCCGGCTGGTTCACCCAACACGGCATCGGCTCAGCCGTTCCGCCAGCCTGCGATCCCGTTACGGAGAACGCTTTGCGCATCTTGCGAACCGCTCTATTGTCGCTTTTTTTCGCGCTCTTTTCGTGGATGGCCCCGGCCCGGGCGGATGGGGCACCGGCCGAAGTGGTCGATGCCTTCCACGGCGCCCTGCTCAACAACATGAAGCACGCCAAGGAATACGGCTGCGAGGGCCGCATCAAGAAGCTCGAGCCGGTCATCGACGGCAGCTTCGACGTCCCGCTGATCACCCAGACCGTCATGCGCAAGCATTGGGCGGAGCTATCCGAGCCGCAGCGCAGCCAGCTTGTCACCGCGTTCCGCGAGACCACGGTGGTTACCTATGCCACCCAGTTCAACGATTTCGGCGGCGAGACGTTCACCACCCAGGACACCGCGCCCCTGCCCGACGGCGACCAGATCGTGCACGCGCGGCTGCAGCCGGGCAGCGGCGACAGCGTCGCCTTCGACTACATCCTGCAGGGCAAGGACGGTAACTGGCGCATCATCAACGTCATCGCCGACGGCGTCAGCGACCTTGCGCTGCGCCGCACACAGTACAATCGGCTGTATGAACAGAAGGGCTTTGACGGCCTGATCGGCTGGCTGCGTGAGCAGACCAAGAAGGCCCGCAAGAGCTGCACCTAGGGCATTTTCAGTTCAGACGGATGCATGTGTTCCCCTCTCCAGCGTGCGGGAGAGGGGGGAATATGTCTACGTAAAGAGAAAATACTCTAGGGCTTGGTTCCAGACAGGCAGGCGGTCCCGTACCGGCAGGCACCGGCGAGGATCGATCGGCGAGGGGAGGGCATCGGCTTGCATTCGAGGCTGGGCGGGGAGTGGCGAGGGTGGCTCGCGGCCGCCGGCCTGTGCGGAGTGGCTTTCGCCGCCGCGGCGGACGATACGGCGGCGAACCAGCAGCAGCTCAAGGAAGTGGTGGTCACGGCGCAGAAAACCCAGCAGACGCTGGAGCAGGTGCCGGCCTCGGTCACCTCGATCGGCGGCGACTACATCCGCAGTACCGGCGTGCGCGACTTCCAGGAACTGTCCAACTACACCGCCAACACCAACCTGCAGGTCTCCTCGTCCTCCACCCAGTTGCTGGTGCGCGGCTTCGGCACCCTCAACGACGTGCCCGGCCTGGATCCCTCCGTCGGCGTGGTGGTGGACGGCGTGGTTTACACCTACCCCGAATACCTCACCGCCTTCTTCAGCGATCTCGACCGCTACGAAGTGCTGCGCGGTCCCCAGGGCACCCTGTTCGGCAAGAACGTCACCGCCGGCCTGCTCAACATCACCACCAACCTGCCCGACTCCGAGCGCCTGCTGCGCTGGGACCTGGACCTGCGCAGCAACGGCAACCGCGCCTTCCGCCCGGTGTTCAACCTCCCGCTGGGGGCCGGCGCCGCCCTGCGCCTGAGCGGCGACTTCGAGCACGGCAACCACGGCCAGCTCTACAACACCGAGCTGGACCGCCCCGAGCAGAACCCGCAGCAGGACTCCGGCCGCCTGCGCTTCCGCTACGACTCGCACGAAGGCTGGATCATGGACATCGGCGCCTTCGTCGCCTACCACGAGGAGAACTTCAACAAGCAGCAGCTCTTCATCGTCGGGCCCAACATGAACACGTTCGCCCACCACTACGACCCGCGCTTCACCGGCCGCATCGGCGACACCGTGTCGGAGGACGTACCGGCCAAGGAGGACGCCACCACCCGCGGCGCCTCCGTCACCTTCGAGGGCGACCTCGGCCACCCGCTGGGCATGAAGTCGCTCAAGATCACCTCCATCACCGGCGCCGCCGAGAACATCATCGGCGCGCGTGACATCGACGCCGATTTCAGCTCGGTGCCCTTCATCCGCGACTCCCTGGTCCAGCCCGAGCCGGAGCGCCAGTTCACCCAGGAACTGCGCCTGAGCGGCACCGGCCGCGACCTGTTCGGCCTGGGCCACGACGCCAGCTTCGTCGCCGGCTTCTACTACGACAACTACACCCTCAAGACCTCCGACAACTTCGAGATCGAGGACCTCGGCGCCGCCGCCGGCTACATCCTCGCCGCCAACTGCGACTTCCCCACCGTGCGCTCCTGCAACGCCGCCGCGGTGGCCGACGCCATCGACCGCCTGCTCAAGCTGTTTCCGCTGGTCAAGCCGCAGTCGGCCCAGTCCGGCCTGGACCAGCGCACCCGCGACTACGCCGCCTTCGGCCAGGGCGAGTGGTTCTTCTCGCCCCACTGGGCACTGCTGGCCGGCCTGCGCTACGCCAAGGAGGACCGCAACGGCGCGCCGCACAGCTTCTCCGACAGCGCCATCATCAAGGCCATCGCCAAGCAGCAGGACTTCGACGATTCCGGCCCCAACATGCTGCACCGTGTGGAGACCGATTTCTCGCCCAAGATGGGCATCAAATGGCAGGCCGCCAGGCACACCGAGGCCTACATCACCTGGGCCGAGGGCTACAAGAGCGGCGGCTTCAACGGCATACCGCTCAACCCGCAGAGCATCGAATACGAGCCGGAGAAGGCCGCCAGCTTCGAGGCCGGCTTCAAGATCAAGGACCGCCTGTGGGGTGGCCCCATCCGCGGCTCGATCTCCACCTACCGCACCCGCTTCACCAACCTGCAGGTGTCGACCTTCGAGGGCACCAACGTGGTGGTGGTCAACGCCGCCGCGGCACGCTCGCAGGGCTTCGAGAGCGACATGATGTGGCTGCTGCCGGTCCGCGGCCTGTCGCTGTACGGCTCATTCGGCTTCAGCGACGCGCGCTACACCGACTATCCCTTCGGCCCCGCCCCCGGCGACGGCAAGTGCCAGAAATTCTCGCCCGGCTACGTGGCCAAGGCCGGCAGCGTCGCCTCCACCTGCGACCTCACCGGCCGGCGCCTGCCGTTCGCCCCGGCCTGGACCGCCGCCATGACCCCGGCCTACACCTTCGCCCACCTGCCGTACGCGATCAGCGCCACCGCCTCGATCGACGTACTGTTCCAGGGCGACCGCTATCTCAATCCGGAGGACGACCCGCGCAGCCTGCAGCAGTCCACCCTGCTGCTCAACCCGCACGTCGTCTTCGCCGACGAAGCGAACGACAGCTGGGGCCTGAGCCTGGGCATCCTCAACTTCACCAAGCAGGTCTACAGCGACCAGGTCATCGACCAGCCGCTGGCACCAGGGAATTTCGCCGCGATCCGGGCGGACCTGGGGCGGTTGTATACGGGGAGTTTCTACTTCAACTTCCACTGAGCGGACGGGGCATTTTCACCGCTGCTGTCAGCAATTGTAGGGCGGGCCGTGCCCGCCATTTTTCTCGGCGGGCATGGCCCGCCCTACAACCACTATCTTCGCCACACATGTTCTCCTAGTGCGTGCCAGTGTCGTAGGCTGGGATGAAGCGCAGCGAATCCCAGCATTTTCCGGAACGCAGCGCGAGTAATGTCAGTCGGCAATCGTAGGGCGGGCCGTGCCCGCGATTCTTTTTGGGTGGGCATGGCACGCCCTACAGCCGCTACGCTTCATCCCACCCTCTGCACCTCACCCGCGAGCGATGTCAGTGCCCGCCGGCCGGCGGCAGCCCCTGCACCCGCGCCGCGATATCCGCAGCCGCCTGCGTCAACGCCACCCGCATCGCCGCCACCGTGCCATCCGGATCGAGCACGCTCATCGGTACGTCCGCCGCGATCCGCCCTTCGGCGGTGGCGCTGCCGGACAAATGCCAGCTGCCGCGCAGGTGCAGCGCCGACGCCGTCACCGCGCTGGGCTCGAAGCTTTCCAGCTCCAGGTTGAGGGTGAGCGCGGGCGCCGTGTTGCCCATGGCGCTGAACGCCTGCACGTCGTAGGCCGGCAGGTCGGCGGTGAGCTGCTGGGCCATCCAGCGCGTCACGCTCATGCCCAGGCGCTCGGCCCAGATGGTGTCGGGGAAACGTTGCAGCTCGGCGTCGCCGCTGCGGTAGATCACGGCGCGGCGGTCCAGGTATTCGGGCAGGGCCACGGTGCGCACCACCAGCAGCGGGCGCTGCGTGTCGGCGGCGGGTGGCGGCAACGCGGTGTCGTTGCTGAGCAGCATCAGCCGCGGCGGCGGCGCGGCGGCGCAGGCGGCGAGGCCGCATAGCGCGACGGCCAGTCCGGTGCGCAGTACGGTCGTAGCGGCGGTCATGGGCGCGACACTCCGGTGATCAGGGCCTGCGGGTTGCGGTCGATGGTCTCCGAGAAGTCGCGCAGCGCTTCCGAGGCGATGGCCAGGTTGCGCAGCGCGCTCTCCAGGTCGGCCCGCGCCGGGGCGCCGGGCGCGGTCAGCTCGGCGGTGTGGGCGAGGGCGGAATCGGCGTCCTGCAGTGCGTGCTGGGCGGTCTGCAGGGTGTCGCGCAGCTGCGGCGACAGTTGCGCGAGCTGGGTGTCGACGTGGTCGCTGAGCTGCTGCACCGAGCGCAGCGTGCGCGAGGTGTCGTTCTGCAACTGGGTTACCGCCTTGGTCAGCGCATCGGTGGTCTGCCGCGCCGAGGCGGCGGTGGCGCCCAGCTCGGAACTGGCATTGGTGGCGAGCTGCCGCACCGCCTGCATGGTCTCGCGCAGCTCGTCGGTCACCTGCCGCAGGGGAAGCTGGGAAAGCTGGTCGCGGAAGGTGTCGAAGCTCGAGCGCACCGCCGGGATCTCGTTGGCGCTGGGGTCGTTGCCCATCAGCACCGCCGGCGTATCGGGCATGAAATCCAGCTCGACGTCGAGCTGGCCGGTGACCAGGCTCTGGATCGCCAGCTGGGCGCGCATGCCCTTCTCGATGAACTTCTCGAACGGCACGTCGGACACGCTGCCGCCGCCGAGCATGCGCACCTTGCGCGGGTCGATGGTGATGTACACCGGGATGTGGGCGGCGAGGTTCTTGGCGTCAAACTGCACCCGGATATCGTTGACCTCGCCCACCCGCACGCCGCGGAAGTTGACCGGCGCGCCCACCGCCAGCCCGGTGACCGAGCCGCTGAAATAGATCACCGCGTGTCGCTTGCGCACGAACAGCTCGCCGCCGCCCACCGTCAGCACCGCCACCACCGCCAGCAGCAGCGCGCCGAGCACGAAACCGCCGATCAGCGCCGGATTGGTCCTTTTCATCGGTCTTGCACCACCTTGTCATGGGTACCCGCGTCGCGCACCGGCTCGCGCCGCAAAAAGGCCTGCACGCGCGGATGGTCGCAATGTTCCAGCAGGTATTTGGGCGAGCCGTGGGCGATCGGGCGCTTGCTGTCGCCGTCCAGGAAGATGCCGTTGTCGCCGATGGCGAACAGGCTCGGCAGTTCGTGGCTGATCACCACGATGCTGGCGCCGGTGCCGTCGCGCAGCTGCAGGATCAGGTCGTCGAGGCGCCGCGAGCTGACCGGATCGAGTCCGGCCGAGGGTTCGTCCAGGAACAGCAGCTCCGGGTCCAGCACCAGCGCCCGCGCCAGGCCGGCGCGCTTGCGCATGCCGCCGCTGATCTCGGACGGATAGAACTCCTCGTAGCCGCGCAGGCCCACCAGGCCGAGCTTGAACCGCACCAGGGCGCGCGTCTCCACCGGGTTGGCCTCGGTGTAGAGCTGCAGCGGCAGGGCCACGTTCTCGTACAGGGTCATGGCGCTGAACAGCGCTCCGCCCTGGAACAGCACGCCGAAGCGCCGCCGCAGCGCGTCCTGCTGCTCGGTGCTGCTCTCCCAGTAGTCCACCCCACCGTAGCGGATACGGCCGGCGCAGGGCCGCAGCAGGCCGATCATGTGGCGCAGCAGGGTGCTCTTGCCGCTGCCGCTGCCGCCCATCACGGTGAAGATCTCGCCGCGCCGCACGCGGAACGAGACGTCCTCCTGGATCAGGCGCCGGCCGAAGGACATGCCCAGGCCCTCCACCTCGCAGATCGTGGCTGCCGCGGGGTCAGATGCCGAGAGCATGGGCGCACACCGCGAACACCGCGTCCACCGAGATCACGCCGACGATGCCGGCCACCACCGCCGCGGTGGTGGCCTCGCCCACCGCCGCGGCGTTGCGGCCGGCACGCAGGCCGTAGTAACAGCCGCACATCGCCACCAGGATGCCGAACACGAAGCTCTTGGAGGCGCCGAGCAGGAACTGGTCGGAGTTGAGCGCGCCGACGGTGCGCTCCAGGTAGGCGGTGAGCGACAGGTCGAGCATGCCGGTGGCCACGGCGAAGCCGCCGAAGATGCCCAGCGCGCAGGCGTAGAGGTACAGCAGCGGCGTCATCACGGCCAGCGCCAGCACCCGCGGCAGCACCAGGAACTCCACTTCCGGCACGCCCATCACGCGCAGCGCGTCGATCTCCTCGTTGCCCTGCATGGTGGCGAGCTGCGCGGCGAAGGCCGCGCCGGTGCGGCCGGACAGCACCACCGCGGTGATCACCGCAGCCATCTCGCGCACGGTGGCGATGGCCACGCCGTCCGCCAGCAGCACGCCGGCGCCGAACTGCAATAGCTGCACCGAGCCGACGAAGGCGATGATCGCGCCCACCAGCACGTTGACCAGGCCCACGATGGGCAGGGCGTCGGCGCCGGCGGCCTGCAACACCAGCCAGGCGTCGGCGCGGTAGTAGGTGGCCTTGCCCTGCAGCAGCCGGCCGCAGGCCAGCACCACCTGGCCCAGCAGACTCACCGCCTCCCCCACGCTGCCGGCATGGCGCAGCGTGTGCTCGCCCACCCGTCGCAGCAGCGGTGCCGGACGGGGCGCGCGCGCCGAGGCCGGCGGCGACAGTTCGTCCGCCATCTTGAGCACGGTGCGCAGGTTGAGCGGCAGGCTGCAGGCGTCCAGGATCCAGCCCTGGTCCCGGCAGCGCTCCGCCATGGCCAGCAGGAAGGCCGGCAGCGCGCTGTCCCAGTCGGTGACGGCCTCGGTGTCGATCCGCAGGCTGTGGCCCGGCGCCAGCTCGATCTCCGCCGCCGCGGCTTGCGGGATGCCACTCAGGCCACTGTGCAGGGTCCAGTCGCCGGACAGCGCCAGCACCACCGCGCCGGTTTCCGCACGCACGGTCCATCCCGGTGGGAAGCGCGCCGCTGCCGCCAGCCTGGTTGCCTGAGACCCCATGGGCCCTGATCTTGGCAGATTCGGGCCCGGTGGAGCAGAGGCCCGGCAGGGTGACGGCCGGCGGGGCGCCGCCGGCCGCCGCTCACTGCTTCTTCTGGATGAACTCGATCTTGTAGCCGTCCGGATCCTCGACGAAGGCGATCACCGTGGTGCCGTGCTTCATCGGCCCGGCCTCGCGCGTGACGCGGCCGCCGCGCTGCTTCACCAGCTCGCAGGCGCGATAGGCGTCATCCACCTCCACGGCGACGTGGCCAAAGCCGGTGCCGGGATCGTACTTCTCCACGCCCCAGTTGTAGGTCAGCTCGATCTCGGCGCCGCCCACCTGGCGGCCGTCGGCGCGCTCGTCGAAGCCGACGAAGGCCAGCGTGAACTTGCCCTCCGGGTAATCCCGGCGCGACAGCAGCTTCATGCCCAGGACCTTGGTGTAGAACTCGAGCGACCGCTCGAGGTCGCCGACGCGCAGCATGGTGTGCAGGATTCGCATGAGTTTGCCTTCGGGAACAAAAAGATAGCTAATTGAGAGCCGGCCGGCCGCGGTGGTTCCGCGTGGTGGCGGAGCGCGCGGAATCACGCCCTTCGCGGCCGGGCCTGTCATTAAACTTCCGCATTTTGATGCAAGTATCGCTTTTGAAACACGAAACGCCCGAATTACGCTACAGTTAGGGTCAGCATGATTCCATCGATCCTCAAGCTCGATAAAGGCGGTATGCCGGTCGCTTGGATACGCTGGCAGACGGCAGCCACACTCTACGCCCGCAAACGCGTGTGCTGGGAAGCGGGTGAGGAGCGTTTTGTCATCCGCGGCGGGATCAGTTCCCGCACCGGCCGCCAGTCGGAGCTCAGCATCGGCTCGATCATCGCGGTGGCCGACCGCTCGCGGCGGTTCGAGGGCAACGCCCCGCTGCTGACCAACCGCACCCTGTTCCAGCGCGACCGCAACCTGTGCCTGTACTGCGGCAGCCAGTTCCATGTCAGCGAGCTCACCCGCGACCACGTCGTCCCGGCTTCGCGCGGCGGCTCCAGCGCCTGGGAGAACTGCGTCACCGCCTGCCGCCACTGCAACCAGCGCAAGGACGACCGCACCCCCGAGGAAGCCGGCATGAAACTGCTGGCGGTGCCGTACACGCCCAACCTGGCGGAATACCTGATCCTGAGCAACCGCCGCATCCTGGTGGACCAGATGGAGTTCCTGCTCGGGTTCTCGCGCAAGAAGGCGGCCTGACGGTCCCGCCGGGCCGCTGCCGGTCCGGGCGATTCACGCGATGCACGACGAATCCAGGCGCGCCGCGGCGCTGCTCGATGCACAGCGCAAGGCTGCGGCGCTGTTCGAGCGCATCAGCCGGGAGTTGATCCGCCCAGGCATCACCGAGGCCCGCCTTACCCGCGAGATCGCCGAGTTGGGCCGCCGCGAATTCGGCATCGAACGCAACTGGCACAAGCGCGTGGTGCGCGCCGGGCTCAATACGCTGTCGCCTTACGACGAAAACCCGCCCGACCTCTGCATCGGTGAGGACGACATCGTGTTCGTCGACCTCGGCCCGGTGTTCGAGGACTGGGAGGCGGATTTCGGCCGTACCTACGTGCTCGGCGACGACCCCGACAAGCACCGGCTGTGCCGCGACATCTCCGCCGCGTTCGCCGAGGGCAAGCGCTACTTCCAGGAGAGCCCGGACATCACCGGCAGCGAGCTGTATCGCTACGCGCAGCAACTGGCCGCGCAGGGTGGCTGGGAATATGGAGGGCCGATCGCCGGGCACCTGGTCGGCGAATTCCCGCACAAGTCGATGCCGCTGGATCGCGCCACCTGTTACGCCGACGCCGGCAACCACACGCCGATGCGTGGCCTCGACCCTCTCGGCCGCGCGCGCCACTGGATCCTGGAGATCCACTTCGTGGACCGCCGGCGCGGCATCGGTGGCTTCTACGAGGAGCTGCTGACCATCGGTTGAACCGGCGGCGCGCAGCCCCATCTGCGCTCGCTACGCATTCGGGATAGGTTCTAGAATGCGCCGATGAATTTCACCCTGGTATTCGCAGTGCTGCTGGCCGCGGCGCTGGGCGCACTGCTGGCCTGGCTCGCGGCGCGCGCTGCCGCCGAGCGCCTGCGTGGCGACGCCGCTGCGGCGCGGGCGCAGCTTGGAGCGCAGGCCGAGGCCATGGCCGTGC
>JARLJS010000043.1 GCA_031291075.1 Nevskia sp.
GCTCGTCGCTCATGTGCAATCAGCACACCGCGCTCCTCGCGCCTTGCCCGACACAAAATGGCAAGCCGCGGGAGGGCATGGAGTTGTTCAGAGGCTCCCTAACAGCAGGCGCGAGCCGGCCTGGATGAGCATGGCGCAGGCCAGCGCCAGCAGGAAGGAGGTAGCGATGCCGAGCGCGGGCAGGGCCAGGGCGAGCGCCAGGCAGAAGGCGGCGAAGGCGTAGTAGCCGTACACCATGCCGCGCAGCAGCGGCACCACGAAGCCGGCGCCGAGCTGGCGGTGGGAGAACACCGCTAGCACGCTGCCGAGCACCGGGAACATCGCCAGCATGCCGCTCAGGCGCGCGCCCAGGCGCTGGGCGAAGCCGGTCACCAGCAGCACCAGCACCGCCCCGGCCAGCATGCGGAACGGCAGGTTGAGCGCCGGCGGCGAGGTCCAGGACTGCGGCGGCGGCGGGTGCGGGAACAGGCGCGGCGCGGCCAGCATCGCGCCCAGCGTCATCGCCGCCGCGGCCCACAGCGGCGGCGCCAGCGTGTCGATCGCCGCCACTGCCACGGCATAGATTCCGAGCGAGAGCCCCAGGCTCGGCAACCAGGTATAGCGACAGGCGGCCCAGGCGTAGGCGATGCCGAAGCACAGGATGGCCGTGACGGCCGACAACGTGCCCACCGCGGCCGCCGCGGCGAAGCCGGTGCCCTGGTCGATGGCCAGGAACAGCAGCACCGGCGCCGAGATCACCGGGAACCCGGACAGCCAGCCGGCGACGCCGGGTCCCCAGCGGTGCCCGGCCAGGGAGATGGCGCAAACCAGCAGGGGGACGAGCAGCAGCTTGAGCGCGAGCAGGGTCATCGCGCCCAGTATCGTCGATCGGCTCAAGGCCGTGGCGCGGCGACGCCGATCAGGGGGCCCAGGGGCACCAGGCGATCGCTGCGCCCGAGCTGCGGCGCGTACAGGCTCGATACCGAGCCGTCGAGGTAAAGCGCGTCCGGGCAGTGCAGCCCGTCCCGGAACAGGGTGGCGAACTGGTGGAAGTTGACCGGTGTGTCGGAGATGACGAACAGCGCCTGATCCTGAGCGGGCACGCCCACGCCGTTACGGATCAGGCGCGAGTCGGAGTTTTCGCGAAACGCCGGGTGGATGCGGCCGGCATGCAGCAGCAGAGGGCCGGACTGGGTCGCCAGCAGCACCCGCTCGCGCAGTTGCGGATACTCGGAGGTCTCGACGATCCGCGCCCCGCTCGCGGTGAGCAGGAACACGCCGTTGGGCTTGAGGAAAAAGTTGCCGTGGCCGGCGGCGGTCACCAGCGGCCGCTGCTGCACGCCGTCCGCTACGAACAGGCCGGACGGCGTGTAGTCCGGACGGTACATGCCGGCGTTCATGGCGAACTGCAGTGTCCTGCCCTGGCTGCCGAGCCACTGCTCCAGTTCGGCGAAACCGCCGAGGATGCGTCCCCGGTCATCGCGCAGGAACAGCTGCAGCCGGTCCCGCCGCAGGTCGACGCGGCATACGCTGGCGCGCACGTCGCCCTGGCCCATGCGGTAGCAGTCGACGGCGGCTGCCTGCAACGGCAGCAGCGAGGCGAAGGCGGCGGCGCAGGCCGCGAACGTCGAGCGGAGCTTCATCAGCGCAAGCTTACCGTCTGCCGCTTCCAGGCCGGCGATTGCCAGCGGTAGAAGGCGCTCAGGCTGCCGGGTTCCCCGGCGTGCTTTTCGACGGCCAGCGTGTCCAGCCGCACCAGCTCGAAGCTGCGGGTCCAGCGGCCGTCGGCGCGGGCCTCGCGGACCACCAGCATGCGCGTGCCGCCGGGAATCCAGCCGGCGAACTCGGCGTAGCCGATGCCGGGATCGCTGGCCGCCGGCGGCAGCACCTTCACGGTCCAACCATCGGTTTCGCGCTCGAACACCCACAGCTCGCGCCAGCTATCCAGCGGCTGCACCGCGAGCGCCAGCGCGCTGCCGGCTGCGTTGGCGGAGGCGGAGGCGGTCCACACGCTGCCATAGGTGCAGCGCTTGAACAGCGTGTGGTCGGCATCGTGGTGGGCGTCGATCAGCAGCACGCAGGTCTCGCCAGGCGCGCCGGGCACGGTGGCGATCCCCAGCCCACCCTTGGGAGCCACGGTGCCATCCGCGGCCCAGCGCGAGGCGCCGACGCGCACCGCCGCCTCGGTGTAGGCGCCGCGGTCTTCGTCGGCCAGCTCGGTCTTGTTGACCGCAGCCAGTTCCTGCAACGCGCGCCCGGCGGCTTCGGCGCCCGAATCGCCGCGCCGGCTGAGTTCGAACGCGAGCGTGGACCACACGCCGGCCCGGCGCATGCGGACGCGGTTCTTCAGCGTCTCCGGCAGTTGCGTGGTGTCGACGCGGTCGAGCACCTCCGCCCGCCACTGGTCGATCGCCTGCCGCTCCAGCGGCCGCAGGTTGGGGTCGACGCATTCGTGGCGGGTCAGCGCCAGCGCCGCGCGGGCGCGCTGCCCGGCGCCGGATGGCAAGGCCAGCACGCGGCGGAAGGCTTCGCCCTCGTAGCAGAGCTGCACCCGGCCGTCGCGCTCGTAGCTGTTCCAGGTCACGCCGTAGCCGGCGGCGACGTCGAGGTAGGCGGCGAGCTTGGGGTCGTCGGCCCTGCCCTGGCGCGCCGAGGCGCGCGCCGCTAGGCGGTCGGCCATGCTGCCCAGCGCGTCGATCGCCTCGGCGTCGATCGCCTCGGCCGGTGCCGCCTTCAGGTAGGCCGCGGCGTAGGCGATGCCCAGTGCCTCCTGGCCCGGCGTGTCGCGCAGGAAGCGCAACACCGCCAGCAGCCCCGGCGCATCGGCCGCCTCCAGCGCGGTGCTGCGCACCTGCGCGGCGCGGACGTAGCCGGCGCGCTCGCGGCGGTGGTCGTAGACCTGCAGGTAGTCCATGCGCGCGCCGCGGATTTCCAGCGTGTCGCCCTGCCACAGCACGGCCTGCTGCTGGGCGGAGTCGCGCGGCGCTGCGCGCAGGGCGGTCTGGTCCTGGGTGACGATGGCCAGCGCGGCCAGGGTGGCGAGCAGCATGTCAGCGCTCCTCGGGGGCAGGGGCTTCGTCGGTCTGCATCGGGCGGACCGCCGTGACGCCCTGGCCGAGCAGGGCCGAGCCGATGAAACCGCCGCTGGCCGGGGGCGGCGCGATGATCACCGAGACCTTGTCGGACAGCTTGTCGGCCATGGTCTTCTGGATCAGCAGCGGGTGCTTGGACAGCAGTTCGCCGTCGCGTTCCATCTGCGCGCTGGTGATCTTGCCGATATGCTCCAGGCGGTAGGCCTCGGCATCGGCCAGCTTCTGGCGCGAGTCGGCCTCGCCGGCGGCCTCGATGCGGCGCGCCTCGGCGGTCCCTTCGGCCGTCTTGATGCGGGCCAGCTTTTCGGCTTCCGCTTCGAGCTTGCGCTGCTCGATCTGCTTTTCCTTGAACGGCAGCACGTGCTTCATCTCCTCCTCCTGGGCGCGCGCGGCGATCACCTGCTCGTTGCCGGCGGCCTCGGCGGCCTTCTCCCGCTTCACCTTGTCGGCCTCGGCCTCCAGTTCGGACTTCACCTTGTCGGCCTGGGCTTCGAGCTCGGACTGCTTCACCTGCTGGTCCTTGAGCTGCAGGGTGTAGCGCATCTTCTCGGTCTCCAGCTCTTCCGCCAGCAGCTTCTCCATGCCGGCGCGGTAGTCGGCCGGCAGGTCCACCTTGCCGATCAGCACGCCGCGCAGCAGGATGCCGTCGGCCGCCAGGCGCGGCTTCAGCTCGTCCTCGATGGCCTGCTGGATCTCGGCGCGTTTGGTGGAAAAGATCTCCTTCACGGTATAGCGCGTGAAGATCTTGAAAATCACACCCTGCACGGCGGGCGCCACCACCTCGCCCTCGATGTCGTCCGGCAGCCGGCCGGCGATGCCGGCGATGCGGTCCGGGTCCAGCGCGTAGCGGACGCTCAGGTCCACCCCCACCGACAGGCCCTCCAGCGACTGGAACGGCGCGGCGCCGTTGGCCTGGCTGCTCTCCACCGGGCGGTACACGCTGTCGTGCAGCCAATAGCGCCGCAGCGCATGCAGTCCGGACAGCACCAGCACCGGCCCCTCGCGGAATTCGGCCGTGCTGCCGGTGAGGCGGTTGCTGCGTATGCCCACCTCGCCGTGGGCCAGCGTCTGCATCGGCGGATGCCGGTACAGCGCGTACCCTGCGCCGCCCAACAGCGCCAGCAGCACCAGCACCAGCCTGAGGCGGTACGCCGCCTGCGCCACCCCTTTCACCGCGGCGCCCAGGACCCGCAGGCCGGCGACCAGCGCCTTGCCCAGACTCTCCAGCACCCATCTCAATTCTTCCGCCATGACCCCGCTCCCCTCGATTCCAGGCTGGATTTCAGTAAGGAGCCGGAAGCGGAGGTCCAGCGCCGCCGCGTTCCGCCCGCACCGGCCGGAAAGCCGGGACGGTGCAGGCCGCAGTCTCGGCCCCGGCCGTGCCGGCCGGTTGACCGCCGCATGCAAACGAAGAGAAACCCTGTGCAGAACCGGTGCAGGCATAATCCTGCCGGGGACGGCGAGCACGGCTGTCGCCCGGATTGACCGTCCTTACCAACCGAGACCGACCGGACACACAACATGATCAAGGGGATAGTGGTTTTCGTTCTGGTGCTCGTCCTGGGCGCCGCCGGATTCACCTGGCTCACGCTGCACTGGTCCTACTCCAAGGGCGAGCGCGGGGGTTACGTGCAGAAGCTTTCCGAGAAGGGCTGGCTGTGCAAGACCTGGGAGGGCGAGATGGCGATGGTCACCATGCCGGGTACGGTGGCCGAGAAATTCCTGTTCACCGTCCCCGACGACGCCGTCGCGGCCAAGATCAACGCCAGCGTCGGCAAGCGCGTGGCCCTGACCTACGAGCAGCACAAATGGGTGCCCAGCTCCTGCTTCGGCGAGACCGAGTATTTCGTCACCGACGTGCGCGTCACCGAATAACCCCACATTTGTGCGCCTGCGAGCGGGCTCAGGTGGCAGATGACAAGTCCTCGCTGCAGTGCAGTAAAGTCGGCTAAATGACACCGTTTGGCGGGTCCCGCTGCTCCATTCAATTTTCTTGTCGTTACATGGGCGTAGGAAGGCGCGGCCGCCAGGGACAAGGTGGCCGGGAATGGCGACTTTGACGGCGGACGGCTGGCGTCCCCGGTCAAGCGCCAAGGTGGACAGAGCGCTCGGACAGCAGCGTTCCGCCGCGGGATGCAGCAGCAGCGATGGAAACCAACGAGGAAGAATCGGTTCGCTTCGCCGACGAGGGCGCGCCGGAGGAAATCTCCAAGGATTTCCATCCGTGGAAGCTGCTGGTCGCCGACGACGACAACGACATCCATGCCGTCACCAGGATGGCGCTTGCCGGCTTCCGCTTCGGGGGCCAGGGGCTCGCCATCGTCGACGCCTATTCCGGCGCCCAGGCGGTTGAAGCCATGCGGGCCGAGCCGGACATCGCCGTGGTCCTGATGGACGTGGTGATGGAATCGGAGACCGCCGGCCTGGAAGCCACCGAGCTGATCCGCAACCAGCTCGGCAATCACCGCACCCGCATCATCCTGCGTACCGGCCAGCCGGGACGGGCGCCCGAGGAAACCGTAATCGGCCGCTACGGGATCAACGACTACAAGGAAAAGACCGAGCTCACCTCGCGCAAGCTCACCACGCTGGTGCACGCACGCCTGGCCGATTACCTGTGCCTGGCGGACCTGGACCGCGCCCGCTCCGACGTGAAGGATCTGCAGGTATCGGTGCAGCTCCTGCAGCGGGAACGCTCCAGCCTGGAGTTGCTGGACCGTTTGACCGATGAACTGCAGTCCTGCACCGGGCTCACCGAGCTGGGAACCCTCGTCGCCAACACGGCCAAGCTGCTGACCCGGGCGCCGTCGGGCGCCGTCCTGCTGGTGGGCGAAGACGATCGGCTCACCAGCACGGTGGGGGCCTGGGGCGGGCTGAACTGCGATTCGTGCGACGTGTCCAGTTGCGCGGCGTTTCCCCCGTTCGGCAGCGGCGGCGCCCTGCCGGACGACCTGGCGGCGCCCTGCCGGACCACCGGCGGCGACGCGCTCCACATCTGCGTCCCCATCATGATGCGCGACGAGCGCCGCGGCGTGCTGCAGATCGTCGGCACCTCGGTGGACCAGTACGACGAATCCCTGCCCCTGCTGCGCACCCTGGCGACGCGTGCCGCGCTGATGGCCGCCAACCTGATGCTGCACGAACGCCTGCACGCGCTGTCGGTGCGCGACCCGCTCACCGGACTGTTCAACCGCCGCTTCCTGACCGAAACGCTGTCGATCGAACAATGCCGCACCAGGCGCCACGGCGCGCCTTTCTCCCTGGTCTTCTTCGACGTCGATCATTTCAAGCAGGTGAACGACCACTACGGCCACCAGGCCGGCGACACGGCGCTGCAGGCGTTCGGCCAACTGCTGCAGCGTTGCGTGCGCACCGGCGACATCGCCTGCCGCTACGGCGGCGAGGAGTTCGCGGTGGTGATGCCCGGCACCGCCAAGGACGCCGCGCTGCAGCGCGCCGAGGCGATCCGCGGCGAATGGGCGGTGACTTCCGTCGCCTACGAGGGGATCGTGCTGCCGCAGCTCACGGTCTCGGCCGGCGTGGCCGAATGTCCCGCGCACGCCGACACCCCGGACCTGCTGCTGCGTGTCGTCGACGCGGCGCTCTACGCCGCCAAGCACAACGGCAGGAACCGCTGCGAGCAGGCGGAGCCTCCTGCGCCCGCGTTCAAACCTACATCGAAATCGAGCCTTTCCGGAAATCAGAACGGGCCAGCAAGGCGTTGACCAGCACCGGCCGGCCCGACGCGGCTGCCTGCCGCGCGGCGGCAACCGTATTCGCGAAATCGGCGGCGCCGTCGTGCAGCACGCCCGCCGCGCCCAGGCCGGCCGCGGCGAGGTGATAGTCGGTGAAGCGCAGCGCGCAACCCACGTCGTCGCCGAACATCTCGACCTGCTCGCGCGCGATCTGGCTCCAGCAGGCGTCGTTGCCCACCACTGCGATCACTGGCGCGCCATGACGGGCGAAGGTGTCGAACTCCATCAGGCTGTAGCCCAGTGCACCGTCGCCGAACAGCGCCCACACCTCGGCTTCCGGCCGGCACAGCTTGGCGCCCAGCGCAAAGCCGGCGCCGACGCCCAAGGTGCCGAATACGCCCGGGTCGAGCCAGCGCAGGGGGCCGCGCGGCCGCAGAATGTAGGAGGCGGTGGCGATGAAGTCGCCGCCGTCGGCGACCACGATGCTGTCCTCCGGCAGCGCCGCCTCGATGTCGCGGCACAGGCGCAGCGGATTGACCCCTTGCGCCGTCGGCGCCGCCGCCTCCGCGGCGATCCCGGCCTCGCGCAGCGCTTCGCGCTCGTGCAGCCGCGCGCGCCAGGAAGCCCAGCGATCCGCTCCGCCGCCGGCGGTTTCCGCCAGGGCGCGCAGAAAGGCGCCGGCATCGCCCGCGACGGCAAGCTGGGGCCGGCGGTTGAGGTAGAGGTCGTGCCGGTTGCGGTTGGCCGAGATCAGGCAGGCGCTGCGGCGGATGTGCGCGCCGTAATCGAGGCGGAAGTCGCACGGCACCCCGGCGAGAATCACCAGGTCCGCCTCGCGCAAGGCTTCGCGGCGCTTGTGCCGTAGCTGCAGCGGGTGCCCGGCGCCGAGCAGGCCGCGCGCCATGCCGGAGAGATAGACCGGCAGGCCCAGGCGCTCCAGCGCCTGGCGCAGCCCGTCGATGCCGCCGGTGTCCAGCATGGCCTGGCTGCCGACCAGCACCAGCGGTTGCTGCGCGCCGGCCAGCCGCCGGGCTGCCGTCTCCACCGCCGAGCGTTCGGGAGCGGGCGCCGCCGGGGGCGGGGGAGCCGGCGCGACAGCGGCGTCGCCGCCGGCGAACTGGCGCCGCAGGTGGCGGCGCAGGTACCAGGCGACAAGCCGCTCCGCGATGTCGGCGCCCGGCCGCACCTCGGAGCGCGAGGCGTACATCTTGCGCACCAGCGCCTCGTCGTAAAGCAGGTCGATCGGGCATTCCACGAACACCGGTCCGGGCGTGTCCTCGGCCGCCATCCGGAACGCCATGCGCAGCAGCGGCTCGAGCTCCCGCACGCGGCGGGCGCGCGCCGCCCACTTGACGCTGGAGCGGATCAGGGCGAGCTGATCGATATCCTGCAGCGCGCCGCGGCCGCGCAGCACCGTCGCGGTGGCGCCGCCGAGCAGCACCAGGGGCGATTGCGCCAGCCGCGCGTTGTGCACCGCCGTGAGCGTGTTGGTCACGCCCGGTCCGGCCGTGACCGCGGCCACGCCGGGGATGCCGGTCAGCCGCGCCACGGCGTCGGCCGCAAACACCGCGGTGGCCTCGTTGCGCGTATCCACCACCCGGATCCCCAGGCGCTTGGCGCTGATCAGGATGGGAGAGATGTGTCCGCCGCACAGCGTGAACAGGAAACGCACGCCATGGTTCTGCAGAACCTTGCCGATGATGTCGCCGCCGTTCATGTCCGGGATCGCCTCCTCGCAGCCTGAGCCCTGGCCGTTGCGATGCCCATCATGCGGCGCGGCCGATGCGAAGGAAAGAGCGGGCGGGCGCCGCCTGCGTGAGAAATGCGTCACATTCACATCCGCCGGATCGGCTCAGGATAGGCCCCACATCGACGGCGCAAAGCAGCCGTCGAACGCTTCCGCTGCGGAAGAAGGGGTCGGGGATGAGAAAGCCGTTCGCTGGGCTGTGGAGGTGGATCAAGGAGGCGGAGTTCAGCTTCTTCGTGGTCCGGCTGGCGATCGGCGCCGGCCTGGTCCTGGTATTGCTGCCGCTGCTGCTGTGGATCGCCGCGATCGCCATCGCCGAGAACGGCGATGTGTTCCGTGACCATGACGCGGGTCGCGGTGCGGCCACGGTGAAGCAGGATCCGGACGTGTTCAAGGACGGCGTCGACAAGCTGATCTACCCCGGCGGCGCCGGCAACACCGGCGGAGCGGATGGCCAGAACTGGACCGCGGCGGACAGCCTGTGGTTCTACACCACCACCCAGGGCTCGGACCTGATTCCCTACGACTTCTTCATGGCGCTGGAGCAGCCGGGCTCGACCGAATTGTTCCGCTCCGACCGCAACATGGATCGCTACCGCTACCTGATCCAGAAGGCCACCCGCAGCAATCCGGACGCCCTGCCGGTGGGGTTCGTCAAGGACCGCTACAAGGGCGTGGAGTACATGGGTTTCAGCTGCGCCGCATGCCATACCGGCCAGGTGAACTACAAGGGCACCGGTATCCGCATCGACGGCGGCCCCTCGATGGCGGACATGGACGGTTTTCTGCACGGTCTGGCCGACGCGCTGCTGGCGGCCGCCAACCTCGACGACCGCGATCAATGCAAGGACGACGTGTGCAAGCGCTTCGTGCAACACGTGCTGGCGCGTGGCAACTATGCCGACGCGGCCGCGGTCACGGCGGCGCTCAAGACCTACAGCCAGCGCATCGCGCTGTATTCCGTGGTCAATCACAGCGACACCGCCTACGGCTACGCGCGGCTCGACGCGTTCGGCCGCATCTTCAACCGCACCCTCGAATTCGTCGCCGACGCCGACCAGTTGCGCGCCGACCTGCCACAGCTGTTCAGCGGCGACGACCTTAAGGACGCCCAGGCGGCGCTGGAGGCGGTGCTGAAGGACAGCCCGACCGACCACCTGGTCGCGCGGTTCGCCGCTCAGCTCGACCAGCGCGGGCGCAAGACGCTGCTCGACGCGCTGTTTAGCAATCCGCCCAATGCGCCGGTCAGCTACCCGTTCCTGTGGGATATTCCGCAGCACGACTACGTGCAGTGGAACGGCCTGGCGTCCAACGCCGGCCTCGGCCCGGTGGGCCGCAACGCCGGCGAGGTGGTCGGCGTGTTCGCCACCCTCGACTGGCAGAAGCAGGACGGCGTGTCGCTGTCCTCGCTGATCGAGGGCCAGGGCTTCGAGACCCACGTCAGCTTCGTGTCGTCGGTCAACGTGCACAACCTGCGCCGCATCGAGCAGCGCCTGGTCAAGCTGGAGTCGCCGCAGTGGCCGGAATCGATCCTGGGCCCCATCGACCGCACGCGTGCCGCGCGCGGCGCCACCCTGTTCGCCGGGTACTGCGCGGTGTGTCACGCCGAAATCCATCGCGACGATGCGTCGCGCCGCATCGTCGCCCACATGTCCAGGCTTGCCGACATCGGCACCGATCCGCGGATGGCGCGCAACAGCGTCGAGGACGTGGGCGAGAGCGGCATGCTGCGCAACCTGTACGCCAGCACCATCAGTGCCGGCGACATCCTGCTCACCGAGAAAGCCCCGGTCGCCGCCCTGCTCACCAAGGCGACGCTCGGCACGGTGGCCGATCCCTATCCCTACCGCAACCCCTACCAGCGCGTCGCCCACTGGGCCTACGACCTGCTCTATGCGCTGTTCACCAACGACATCAAAGCCTCCATCAAGTCCGGCGACTACGACCCGGATACGACGCAGGATCCCTACGCCTCGGTACGCTCGTACAAGGGGAGGTCCTTGAACGGCATCTGGGCCACCGCGCCCTACCTGCACAACGGCTCGGTGCCTACGCTGTACGATCTGCTGCTGCCCAAGCGTGAGCACGACGACCCGGCGGGCGGCGAATACCGCCCGGATAGCTTCCAGGTCGGGTCGCGCGAATACGATCCGGTGAAGGCGGGCTACGTCAGCGGCGGTTATACCGGCTTCACCTTCGATGCCAGCCTGCCGGGCAACTGCAACGCCGGCCATGAATACGGCACGATCCACGGCGACCAGGCCAGCACTTGCAGCCCGGCGCCGGCCGGCAAGGAACCTGCGCACGCGCGCGGCTCCACCCGGCCGCCGCTGACGAAAGAGCAGCGCCTGGACCTGCTGGAATACCTCAAGACGCTTTGAGGCCGCTACCCGCCATGGACATGCGAGGAGGCAACATGGCCGCGACAAACTACCTGGATCAATACGACGCCACACCGCAGGCCGGAAAGTTTCCCCTGGTCAGCCGCTGGATGTCGAGCGAACCGCTGCCGTTCTTCAAGGAGCTGCGCGAGCGTCGGCCGATCCTGGTGACGCCACAGTGCACCCTGCTGGCGCGCTTCGACGACGTCACCGAAGTGCTGAACATGCCCCTGGTCTTCACCGTGGCGCTCTACGTGCCGAAGATGCAGGACGGCCTGTACCTGATGGCGCACGACGACGACGCCCTGCATACGCGGGAGAAATCCCTGATGCAGAGCCTGCTCAACCGCGACGACCTGCCGCAGGTGCGGGCCATGGTGGCGGACATCTGCAGGAAGCTGCTCCACGCGTCACCCGGCGGCATCGAGGTCGTCAACGGCTACTGCCGCATGGTGCCCGCGACCCTGGTACGCCAGTACTTCGGCCTCACCGGGGTGGACCTCAAGGACCTGATCGAATGGTCCTACTGGAACCAGTACGACACCTTCCACAACCAGCCTTTCAGCCAGGTTGCCGAAGCCATGCGCCGGCAGATCGAGCAGCGCCACAACGAGACCGGCGCCAAGCTCACCGACTATCTGACCGGACTGGTGGCCAGGCGCCTGGCGGCGGTCAAGCTGCAGCAACTGGCGGGCCTGGCGCTGGCCCCGCTGACGTTCCTGCGCAGGCTGGCGGGCGCGCAGGATCACACGCTCAGCGACGACATTGTCACCCGCATGCTGCGCACCAGCTATCCGGCCGCGGTCGAGTTCGACATCAAGCGACTGGCGGTCAATGCCGGCGGGCTGCTCATCGGCGCCATCGAGACCACCTCGCAGGCGGCGGCCCAGGTGATCCAGTACCTGCTGCAGGATCCGATGCTGCTCGCCACCGCGGTGAACGCCGCGCAGCTCGACGATCCAAAGGCGCTCGACGGCATCGTCTGGGAGGCGCTGCGCTTCGTGCCGATCTCGCCCTACCTGTTCCGCCAGGCGGCGAGCGAGTACACCGTGGGCAAGGGCAGCGACCGCGCCACCACTATCGCCCCCGGCACCTACGTGCTGCCCCTGATCCAGTCGGCCATGTTCGACCCCGCGGCCTTCGAGAGGCCGGACGAGTTCGTCGCCGGGCGCAACTGGTACCACTACTTCCACTTCGGCTTCGGCAGCCACGAATGCCTGGGCAAGTACGTGGGCATGGTGATGATCCCCGAGATGGTGCGGCAGGTGCTGCTCAAGCCAGGGCTACAGGCCAAGGGCGACATCGACTACAAGGCCGGGCCCTTCCCGGAACACTACGAGCTGAGCTGGCGCAGCGGCTAGGGCACTGCTGATCCGGAAGCACGCATGTTGTTCCTCTCCCACACGCGGGAGAGGGGAAAGAGCGCGTGCACTGGACGGGAAAACGAAACAGGCACCGCTGCCTGAGAGCGTCTTTAGTTTAGCCTTTCACCGTCGCGTTGCGCGGTCCCTGTCGAATGAAACTGGGGTAGGCTGTGCGGGGCTCGGCGCAGAGGTCGGTTGCCTAATGGTGCCTGCAGCCCGTAGTTTAGTCTGATCCGGACTTCCGTGCGCACCCCGTA
>JARLJS010000001.1 GCA_031291075.1 Nevskia sp.
GCTGTCGCTGCCGGGAGCCACCAGGGCCACCGGACGGGCATGGCTGGTGGCCACCGTGCAGGAGCCGCCGCTGCTGCCGGTTCCCGAGCCGCTGCCGGAGCTGCTGCCGCCCACGGCGGGAGCGCTCTGCGCGGCCGCGCCGCTACCACCGTTGTAGTTGCCGCTGCCGCAAGCCGCCAAGCTGGCCGCCAGTCCAAGACCGACAATTCGAATCAACCGGTTCATTGAGCTTCTCTCCTCGCTGGCATCGGCGCTGTGCCCGATGCCTGATCGTTATGTCTTTAAACGTGACATTTGTTGTATTACCACTACTTGGGCGGAACATAACATTTGTCGTCTTGCAAAGCAACATCTGTTACATTTGCGCATGCGCCATCGACAAACCACGACACGATGAAAGCAGCCGCGACTCCTCCAGCCGCGCCCGCCGGCGCCCGCAAGCCCCAGCAGCAAAGATCCCGCGACCGCGTGGACGCGGTGCTGCGCGAAGCCGAGGCATTGATCCTGGAAGCGGGGATCGACGGCTTCTCGATCCCGGCCCTGGCCGAAAGGCTGGGATTTCCCCGCGCCACGATTTATATGTTCTTCCCCACGCCGTACACGGTGTTCAGCGAGCTGGCGCAGCGGCACCTGTCCGCGCTGGAGGCGATCCTGGCGGAGAAGGTGCAGTACATCATCGCGGCGCCCGACTGGCGCGAGGAGACCCGGCGCCTGGTGCTGACGGCGGCGCAGTACTACACCTCCAACCCGGTGGCGAGCGCGGTGATCCTGGGACCGCTGTCGGAATCGGGCTATCGCGCCTGGGAGGCCACCATGACGCGCCTCGGCCAGTTCATGCGTGCCATGCTGACCCGCCGCGGACTGCGACTGGCGCCGAGCGAGTTCGATACGGCCGCCCTGGCCATGGAATTCGGGGCCTCCAGCTTCCGCATGTCGTACTTCCAGCACCGCCGCGTCACGCCGGCGTTCGCCGAAGCGGGCGCCGAAGTCATCGTGGCGTTCCTGGCGCAGCGCCTGCACGACGCCAACCGGGAAGCCGGGGAAGTCCGGCGGCCCAGGACGCGTATCGCCCGTCTGCGCCGTTGAACGTCCGGCACCTGCCGTAAGGTTCAGCCGCTCCAAAAAAAAGGGCGCCACTTACGCGGCGCCCACGCGAGCATCCGTTACACCCTCACAAGGTCTTCAGGTATTCGATCAAAGCCTTGCGCTCGGCGTCGGTCAGCACCGAGGTGAAGGCGTGGCCCTCGTTGCCCTGGCTGAACACGTGCGTGTTGTAGATCTTGCGATCCTGGATCTGCTGTTCGCTGAATACCGGCACCGAAATATTCCAGCTCAGGCCGATGCTGGCATTGAGAATGGCGATGAGCTCCTGCGGTACGGTGGCGGCGTTGGGATCCTTCGGGTTGCAGTCCATGTACGGCGTGACGCCCGCCGTGCCGCAGGTCAGGGTGTCGTACTTCCAGCCGAGGTTCTCCGGGTCGTAGGCACGGGCGAGATCGGTGTCGTAGCCTTCGACCACCTTGCTGCTCTGTCCCGACGGCGCTGGTGTGGACACCCGGCGCCAGATGGTCGGGCGGTCGGACGGCTTGAGGACGTCCCATACACTCGGCACCGAGCCGTTGTGGAAGTACGGTCCCGAAGCCCAGATGCCGTACAGCGGTGGCGCCACGTAGCCCTGGACATCCTGCAGGTTCTCGGTGCCGGGGCCGCCGTAGCAGGCACCGGTGGCACCCGGCTTGGGCGGATAGAACAGCCAGCTGTATTTGAAATAATTGATGACGCCCTGGTTCTCGGCCGCGATATAAGCCGGGTCGGTGCCAATGACGTTCTTCGGCACCCGATAGGCGGCGATGCCTTCCAGCGCCGGCGCATCGAGGAAGCTCGGGTCGTTGACGAACTGCGGCGAATAGGCGCCGTGGCAGCTCGCGCAGGACCCGTTGCCGCCGGCCGGCTTGGGCACCGTGTTGTTGAGCGAGGAATCCCACAGGTTCTTGGTGTGGAACAGGATGGCGCCCTGCTGCGCCAGCGGCGTGTTGATGCAGTTGGGATTGTCGCTGGGACCCGGTGTGCCGTCGGCGTTCGAGCAGTAGCCGTAGGGATAGGACGGCGCCTTCACCGACGCCACCCACTCCGCCGTCTGGCGATCGTGCGCATCGGTCCAGGTCTCGATGTTCTGGATGTTATACCCCGCATTGGACACCAGCAGCGGCATGTAAGCCTGCAGCATGATGCGGGTGGCGTCCGTCGGCATGGCGCCGGTGTAGAACTTCACCGGCCGATGCCCGGTATTCCACCACAGGGGCGAGTCCTCGGTGCCGGTAGCCCCGGCGAAGATGAAGGAGCTCAGCGTGATGCCCTTGTCGGCGGCGGTGTCGCCGATCAGCCAGAGCATGACCAGAGCCTGGTAGTTCGTCACATCGCCGGAGCCGCGGGTCTTGTTGTCGGTGATCGGCAGCAGGCCACCGAGGCCGCCGGCGAAGTCGTGGATCAGCACGCCGAGATCGCTCTGACCGTCCACGCCGTAGATCGCGCCGAGACCGGGGCCGTCGGCCGCGGTTCCGATCTGGCCGCTGTGGCAGGCATGGCAGGTGACGCCCATCTTGCCGGTCCAGGTGCCGTTGGTCTGGCGCAGCTGGGTGAAGGCCATCGGCAGCTGGCCCGAGCCGCCATTGGTCTTGTTCGGGTCCTCGCCCGGCAGCGGGTAAGGATTGGGCCGGGGCGAGAGCGGGAAGCCGTAGCGTTGCGCCACCAGCTGATCGAAGTTGGTGGGCCGGCCGGGCAAGCCCCACACCTTCCACAGGTTGTTGTATTCGCTGGCCGGCAGCGCGAACAGGGCATCACCCTGATCCGCACCGGCGGCGGCTCCGGCACCGACCGCGCCGTCGCCTTCGATCAGGGTGGCGCCCTCGGCGACCTGCTGACGGTATACGCCACAGGTCTGCGGTGGCGTATAGGTGGGATCGGCCTTGGAGCGGCACTCCTCCCAGTACACGTTGAAGTAGACCGCCTTGTTCTGGTTGGCGCCGGGCACCACCAGCTTGCGCGGATCCTGCGGCAGCACCGCGCTGTCCGGCAAAGGATTGCCATTGTTGGCGCAGTAGTCGCCCCACAGGTGGCCGCCGTGGGAGCTGCCCAGCAGCGGGAAGCTGCCGCCGCCGCTGGACGAGCCACCCGCAACCCCGCTGCTGCCGGAGGAAGAGCTGCTGCTGGAGGAACCGCCAACGGTGCCGCCGCTGGATGAAGACGACGAGCTGCTGCTGGAGCCGCAGCCCGTTCCGCCGGAAGAGCTGCTGCCGGAGGAGCTGCTGCCGGTGCCGCCGGAAGACGACGAGGACGAGGAACCTGCCGCGGAATCGGCGGCCCAGTCGGTCAGCACGGTCTCCATGGCGGTGTAACCCGCGCCGCCGGTGGGCC
>JARLJS010000044.1 GCA_031291075.1 Nevskia sp.
CGCAGGGCGGCGAGGCGCTCGCGGTCGCAACCGAGGCGCACGGCGGTGGCGACGAAATCCTCGGCGGTTTCGCAGACCAGTTCTGGCATCCCCGCCGCCCGCACCAATGAGGCGCAGACCCGCGCGGGGAAGCTGCGGCCGAGAAACGTCAGCACCGGCACGCCCATCCACAACGCGTCGGAGGCGGTGGTGTGCGCACCGTAGGGCGTGGTGTCGAGGAACAGGTCGGCCAGTGGGTAGCGGGCCAGATGGTCGGGGTGGGCAAGCTTGTCGGCGAATACAAGGCGTTCGGGCGCGATGCCCTGCGCGGCGGCAGCCTCGCGCAGGCGCTGATGCGGAACCTCGTTGCTACCCAGCAACCAGAGCACGCTGCCCGGTACGCCGTCGAGGATGCGCATCCAGCGCGCGAAGGTGAAGCGGGTGATTTTGTGCAGGCCGTTGAAGCAGCAGAACACGGTGGCGTCTTCCGGCAGTCCCGCCGCCGCACGGTCCTGACGCGGCGGGGCCACCGCGCGCTGGCGATCGTTGGGCTGATAGCACGGCAGGCGCAGCACTTTTTCTGAATAATAGATTTCGTCACCGGGCGGGATAATGGTCTCGTCGGCGACGATGTAGTGGTGGTACGGGCTGCCCATGCTGCCGGGATAGCCCAGCCAGTTGACGATCACCGGCGCCGGGCGCAGCGCGAGAAGTTTCGTGCGGCCCTCGCGGGTGTAACCGTTGACATCGACGAGAATCTGGATGCCGTCGGCGGCGATGCGCGCGGCGGCGGTGGCACCGTCCATGCCGGCGAGGTCGATGAAATGCTCGGCGCTGTCGCGGAAGCGCTGGTGCAGGGCATCCGTGGCCGGCGGGCCGCAGTAGTAGGCGAAGGTCTCAACCTCCTCGCGCGCGTGCAGCTCGAACACCTCGGCCATCAGGAAGCCCACCGCGTGCTCGCGCAGATCCGAAGAGAGGTAGCCGATGCGCAGACGCCCCTCGCGCCGCGCTTCGGCCAAGGAGGGGAAGGGGACGCCCGGCGCGCCCACGTCGCGGCGGTTATAGTTCCAGCCGGCGGCGAGTTGCAGCATCGGGTCGTCGGTATAGGCGGCCATGGACAGCGGCGACATCGCCCCCGCCAGCACCGTGCGGCCG
>JARLJS010000002.1 GCA_031291075.1 Nevskia sp.
GCGCCTACGACACGCAGCACCTGGGCTGGGACTACGACACGCTCACCTGCGGCATGACCGGCGTGACGCCTTACGTCGACTGCAACCCGGCCGATCCCAACGCCGACCCGCTGCTGCAGAAACTGCTGTCCGGCGTGTTCAACGACGTGGCCCTGCTGTGGAACATCGTCAACCTGCCGATCCTGAGCAACCAGCAGATCGAGGACCGCAAGATCTACAACACGCACATGTTCAGCCAGGGCAACCAGGGGCACCAGTTCACTTCTGTGCTCACCGACGCCGAGCGCAAGGCCTTGATCGAGTATCTGAAGACCTTGTGACGTTTTTTGCTCCGCGTGGGCGCCGCGCGAGCGGCGCCTGTTTTTTTGGGCTGTGGCATCTCTAGTTTGGATGCATAGATGGTGTGTTCCCCTCTCCCGCAGGCGGGGAGAGGGGTAGGGCAGAGGGGCTTTTGATTGAACGAACAGCCCCTCTCCCGGCCCTGCGGGCCACCCTCTCCCGCGTGCGGGAGAGGGGAAAGAATTGTGTGCGTGGGGAGAAAATGCTCTAGGAGGAGCCCTTTTCCAGATGAGCCTTGCGGTAGTTGGCGGGGGACACGCCGGTCCAGCGCTTGAAGGCGTGGGTGAAGCTGGCCGGCTCGGCGTAGCCCAGGCGCTCCGACACTTCTTCGAGCTTGAGCCGGCCCGAGGTCAGCAGTTCCTCGGCGAGGATTCTCCGCACCTCGTCGGTGAGGACGCGGTAGGACGTGCCTTCCTCCTCCAGGCGGCGGCGCAGGCTGCGCGGCCCCAGGTTGAGCGCGCTCGCGACCGTGCCTATGGTGGGGAAGCGGTTGACGCTGTGCAGCAGGCGGTCGCGCACCTGGCCGGCGATGCCGGAGCGCGCGCGGCGCCTGTCCAGCAGGCGGTGGCACTGCTCCTGCAGGGCCCGCGAGGTCAGCGCATTGCCTTGCGGCATCGGCGCCTCCACGTCGACCAGGTCGAGCACGATGGCGTTGCGCGGCGCGCCGAAACGCGGCTCCACGCCGCACAGCGTGGCAAAGCGTTCGGCGTAATCCGGCCGTGGGAAACGGAACTGCAGGCCGCGCACGCGCAGCCCGCCGGGCAGCATCTCGCGCGCGGCGTTGACCCAGGCGGCGAAGTCGCGTTCGACCAGGAACTGGCGCACGTCCGCGGGAATCCCGGCATCATCGAGCACGATCACGAAGTCCTTGCCATGCACCTCGATGCGGAAGCTCACGAAGGCATAGCTCAGGTCCAGGTAGCGCACCGCCACCTCGGCGGCGCTACGATAGGTGGGGCTGCTGACCAGCGCGAAGCCCCAGATGCCGTAGGCCGCAAGGTGGTAGCGCAGGCCGGCGTCGAGACCGATCCCGGGCAGGTGCGCCAGCCCGGCGGCGAGATTGCGCACCACCTGCAATTCCTGGCTGCCGGTGATCTCCGTTTCCGGGTGGGACAGCGCCGCCTGGTCCAGACCCGTGTCGCGCAGGCAGGCCGCCGGCGTCATGCCGTGCTCGGTGCCCAGCCTCGTCAGCAGCTGGACGCTCACCAGGTTGCGGCGGACCTCATCGAAATGCACGCGGCGAAGCTCCAAGGGCGCCCGGCCTCCCCCGGCCTGGCCACATTTATCAACAAATTGTCCCTGCGTCCCATGCACTTTAGCAATATGTCTGCGCATGATTCCCGCTACGATTCCGATGCAGACGATGGTGTGGAGACATAAGATGGCAAGAGAAGGAACCGCCGGCACGCCGGAGCGTCCGCTGGCCGTTGCGATCATCGGCGCGGGTTTCGGTGGCCTGGGCATGGCCTACTATCTGAGGCAGGCCGGCGTCGACTCGTTCACCGTGTTCGAGAAGGGGCAGGACGTGGGCGGGGTCTGGCGCGAGAATACCTATCCCGGCGCGGCCTGCGACGTACCTTCGCATCTCTACTCGTTCTCGTTCGAGTCGCGTTATCCCTGGTCCAAGCGCTTCGCGCCACAGGCGGAGATCCTGGAGTACATGCGCCATTGCGCGCGCAAGTATGCGTTGTACCCCAGGATCCGTTTCGGCTGCGAGGTGGTCTCCGCCGATTTCGACGAGCAGCGCGGTCTGTGGAGCATCGGCCTGGCCAACGGCGAGCGCCACACGGCGCAGGTGCTGATCAGCAGCGTGGGGCAGTTGCACCGTCCCGCCTATCCGAAGATCGCCGGGCTGGAGACCTTCAAGGGCAAGACCTTCCATTCCGCGGACTGGGACCACGGCTACGACCTCAAGGGCAAGTCGGTGGCGGTGATCGGCACCGGCGCGAGCGCGGTGCAGTTCGTGCCCGCGATCGTCAAGGACGTGAAACGGTTGTACCTGTTCCAGCGCTCGGCCGGCTGGGTCGGGCCGAAGTTCAAGGCCGAGTTCAGCTTGCTGGAAAAGATCCTGCTGAAGCGCCTGCCGGTCCTGCACGACCTGGACCGTGCGCGCATCTTCGGCATCGCCGAGGCGCTGGCCTACGCCTACCTGGGGCACCCCTGGGCGGAGCGGCTGGTGACCCTGCTGTCGAAAGCCCAGCTCCGTTACCAGGTGCGCAACCCGGCGCTGCGGCGCAAGCTCACGCCGGATTACCCGATCGGTTGCAAGCGCCTGCTGCTGACCGCCGAGTGGCTGCCGGCGCTGACGCAGGGCAACGTCGAGGTGGTGACCGGCGAGATCCGCAACGTGACCGCGCGCGGCGTGCGCGCCGCCGACGGCAACCTGCGCCAGGTGGACGCGATCATTTTCGGCACCGGTTTCGCCGCCACCGACTTCCTGGCGCCGATGCAGGTGCGCGGCCTGGGTGGCCGCGATCTGCGCACGGAATGGCGCCATGGCGCCGAGGCCTACCTGGGCACCGCAGTGGCCGGCTTCCCCAACTTCTTCACGCTCTACGGTCCCAACACCAACCTCGGCTCCGGCTCCATCATCTACATGCTGGAATGCCAGCAGCGCTACATCGTGCAGTTGCTGCAGGCACGCGCGGCGCAGGGCTGGAGTTACGCCGAGGTGACCGCCGAGGCGCAGGCGGCGTACAACCGCGAGATCCGCGACCGCAGCCGCGGCTCGACTTTCGAAGGCGGCTGCCACAGCTGGTACACCACCGCCGACGGGCGCAACACCAACAACTGGATCGGCTCCATGCGCGAGTTCCGCCGGCGTACGGCGCGGCCCCGGCTCGAGGATTTCCGGCTGGTGACCCTGCAATCCGCGAAGGCTCCGCTGCAGACGGCCTGAACCCGGAGCGTTCGTGTACGACTACATCATCGTCGGCGGCGGCTCCGCCGGTTGTGTGCTGGCCAATCGGCTGTCCGGTGACGGCCGCTTCCGGGTGTGCCTGGTCGAAGCGGGGCCGGACGACCGCAATCCGCTGATCCACATGCCGCTCGGCGTGGTGCCGCTGGTGCGCGGCTGGTTCTGCAACTGGAAGTTCTGGAGCGAGCCGCAGGCGGCGCTGGGCGGACGCCGCACCTACCAGCCGCGCGGCAGAGCCCTCGGCGGCAGCAGCAGCATCAACGGCACCGTGTGCACGCGCGGCCACGCCTGGGACTACGACCACTGGGCGGAGCTGGGCTGCAGCGGCTGGTCCTACCGTGAAGTGCTCCCTTACTTCCGCAAAGCGGAGAGCTACGAGGCGCCGCTGTCCGACAGCGACCGCTCCTTCCACGGCCACTGGGGGCCGCTCAGCGTTACCCACCGCCGCTACACCAACCCGCTCAGCGCCGCCTTCGTGGAGGCGGCGCAGCAGGCGGGGCATCAGCTCAACGAAGACTTCAACGGCGAATCGCAGGAAGGCGCCGGCCAGTTCAAGGTGTTCCAGAAAGAGGGGCGGCGCTGCAGCAACGCGCGCGCCTATCTCGGCCCGGAGGTGCGCCGGCGGCGCAACCTGAGCATCCTCACCGGTGCGCAGGTCACGCGCGTGCTGCTGGAAGGCAAGCGCGCCGTCGGCGTGCGGCTGCGGCGCAAGGGCAGGGACGAGGAACTGCGCGCCGGGCGCGAGGTGATCCTCTGCGCTGGCGCATTCCAATCGCCGCAGCTGTTGATGCTGTCCGGCATCGGCCCGGCGGCCGAGCTGCGCCGCCACGGCATCGAGCCAAAGCACGAGCTGCCGGGGGTGGGGGAGAACCTGCAGGATCACCTGGAGGTGATCGTGGAGACCCGCGCGCGCAGCCGGGTCGGCCTGTCCTTCCATCCCAGTTCGCTGCTGCGCGTGCTCGCCGGCCTGTACCAGTACCTGTTCCGGCGGCGCGGCCTGCTGACCAGCAACGGGCCCGAGGCGGGTGGCTTCTTCAAGTCGGATCCGCAGCAGCCCATCCCCGACCTGCAATGGCACTTCGGCCCGTTCCGCAACGTCAGCCACGGCTTCAACCTGAAGCCGATGTTCCAGGGTTACGGCTACATCGCCTACGTCTACGACCTGCGGCCGCTGTCGCGCGGCCGGGTTGGGCTGCACAGTGCCGATCCCCTCGCGCCGCCGCGCATCGACCCCAATTACCTGACTCACCAGCGCGACATGCAGCGCCTGCTGGCCGGGGTACGCATGACGCGACAGGTGCTGGCGCAGAAGGCCTTCGATCCGCACCGCGGCGCCGAGCTGTCGCCGGGGTCGGACCTGCAAAGCGATGACGAGCTGCGGGCCTGGATCCGCGCCGCGGCGGAGACCACCTATCATCCGGTCGGCACCTGCAAGATGGGCACCGATGCGATGGCCGTGGTCGATCCGCAGTTGCGTGTCCACGGCGTGGAAGGGCTGCGCGTGATCGACGCCTCGGTGATGCCCACCCTGATCGGCGCCAATACCAACGCCCCCACCACCATGATCGCCGAGAAGGGGGCCGAGATGATCCTGCAGGCGGTTGGCGGTGTCGCTTCCGCGCGTACGGTGAAGACGCCGGCCGAGCCCGTCGCTGCCTGAAGCGTCATGCCGGCTTGCGCCGGTGCGATGGATTGCCTGCGCGGCACCTGGCCGCCCCCGCCGCCGTAAAGATCAAGGTCCTGACCTGAATTCTCATGTCCCGGGCGGCCGACCGCCGCCATAGTGCCAATGCAGCATCCGACTCGCGAAAGCCGGAGCGGACAAATAACGACAAGCAGGACCGGATGGAGGAGAGCGTCCATGAGACAGCATCTGATGCTGGCAATCGCCATTTGCGGCTTGGGTTTGGCCGGCTGCGGCAGCGGCAACTACAACGGAGGTAGTGGCGCGGCCGCGCAGAGCGCTCCCGCCGTGGGCGGCAGCAGCTCCGGCAGCGGCTCGGGAACCGGCAGCAGCGGCGGCTCCTGCACGGTGGCCACCAGCCATGCCCGTCCGGTGGCCCTGGTGGCTCCCGGCAGCGACAGC
>JARLJS010000045.1 GCA_031291075.1 Nevskia sp.
CACCCATCGCAGCACCCTGGCCCTGGAAACGGCGATTCGCCACTACCTGGAGACCTACAACAAAAATCCGCGACCGTTTGCTTGGACAAAGTCCGCCGACGACATCCTGGCTTCAATCAAACGCTTTTGTCAACGAACTTCTAACTCAGGACACTAGGGAGCCTCTGAACAACTCCATACCCTCCCGCGGCTTGCCATTTTGTGTCGGGCAAGGCGCGAGGAGCGCGGTGTGCTGATTGCACATGAGCGACGAGCAACGCTGCCCGGCGCGAAATGGCAAGCCGCCCGAAGGGTTGCCCCCGGTTTTCCACCATGCTGCGTTGCTCGCTCCTCATTTGCAATGAGCAAACCGCGTCGCTCGCGCCTTGCCTGGTGCAAAACCGGGGGCAACGGGAGGGCATGGAGTTATTCAGAGGTTCCCCAGGGCCTGCCACCACTCGGCGGCCCCCCGTGTTCGCTCGTCCCGCGGACCCCGTCGGGCCGGCCCGGCGGCGTAGTCTAGTCTTCGCATACGGGCCGCACGCCCGTGACGAGGTGGGGGAGATGACGATGAGCAGAGGTATGACACCTGCCATCCTGGCCATGGTCAACCAGCGCGAGCGCGACAAGATGCGCTGCATGCTTGCGATGCGCAGACCGCAGGCACAGACCCCGCGGCATCCTTCCGACGAGGTGCTGTTCCGCAAACAGCGCGCCTGAGCGCGCAAGTCCTCCCGATCCCGTCTTTACCCGGTCAGAATGCTGGGGTGCGCCGGCGCGCCGGCAGCATCGTGTTCCGCACATACGATGGTGCGCTGGCGCACCCTGCAACCTGATCGACCGCCCGAGACAAGCTTCCCCGGTTCCCTGACGGCACGTCCCTGTGCCGTCGCCGTCGAATGATGTCCGACGCGCTCAGGACTTCGGCGGCGTGTACCAGATCGGCGAGGACCAGCCGCGTTCCTGGATGGTGGCGGGCGTGTCCGCCGGCAGCGGCAGGCCGCTGCGCACCGCCAGGATCGTGGACCAGCGCGGCGTCGGAATCTCCAGCACGCGCAGGTAGTACACCGCCGGCTGCGCGGGATCGAACTCCGGGTCGTGCCACAGCGTGCGCAGCTCGGTGGCACCGATGGTGTTGGTGTAGGTGGCGGTCTTCAGGTCCACCGTGTTGCCCACCGCGGGCACCTTGCCGGTCTTGTGGTCCGGCTTGCGTCCGCCGGAGAGGGCGACGTCGAACACTTTCTCCTGGTACTGTCCGCCGGCGAGCCAGACCTTGACCACCTGCACGCGGTCGAGATTGGCCGAGTTCGCGTCCTTCACCGCCCAGATGGCGAAACGCGGCGCCTTGGCCGTGGCCGGCCGCGCCGGCAGGTCGCCCCCCATCGGCACGCCCTTGGCATAGGCCGTCTTGATCCAGTCCGCGCCGTTGAGCAAATCGCCCGCGTAGTCCCAGCTGCCGAAGAAACGGAACTTGAGCTTGGGCCCCGAGGTGGCGAAGGTCTCCTTGCGGCGCAGCGCGTCGTAGATCGCCGGGCGCGTGTTGGACTCGGCCCAGGCGCCGGTGAGGTTGCCGGAACCGAAGTCGATGGTCTCGATGCCGGTCTTGTCGTCCGCCGGCTGCCCCAGCGGATGCCGCACCAGGGCCTTGGCCGCCGCCTCGGCGTTGGGATAGTCCTTGGTGGGGTCGATGCCGCCGATGCCGCCGGCGTAGGCATCCTCGGTGGAGGTGCTGAGGCCGCTGTGGAAGTCGCTGGCGCCGACCACGCCAAACTTGTACGGATTGACGCCCAGGGTGCGCTGCAGCACCAGGCCACGGCCGTAGGCGTCGCGCACATAGCTGCCGTAGATACTGCTCTTCTGCGTGCCGAGCAGCAGGCGGTCGAAGATCTCGAAGTTGGCGAACTCGTCGTTGGGCGAAAGCGCCGGGTGGGTTTCCGACACGCCCTTGTTCTGCCCGATCTCGGACAGCGGCTCGTTGAGAGCGCGGCGCTCGGCATAGACCTGGTCGATCGGCTTGCCGTAGCTGTCCTTCCAGTCGTACATCAGGCCGCCGCTGGCGTTGGCGTTATGTGGAATGGCCAGCGCCTCGCTGCCGTTCTTGCGGTTGCTCTCCAGGTAGGTCCACAGATCCTCGGGCTTGTTGGAGTCGAGCGAGGTGTACGGCGCCGGTGCGGTATCGCCGCGGAAGAAGACGTTGCGGTGCAGGTTGTACAAGCCCTGCGGCATGGAGGTCCATTCGTAAGCGATCAGGGTGGTGAACTTGCCCGGCACGTAGTTGCCGTTGGCCGCGTCGATCTCCTTCTGCCAGGTGGAGGCGGTGATGGGCTTGGCGTCGAAGCCGGGCAGCTGCTTGTGGTCGCCCACGATGTAGGCGGCGATGTCCTTGAACACGGCGAAGCCGCGGGTCTTGCCGATCTTCTGGCCCACCTCGCTCTTGGAGAAGGCGCTGTCCGGATTGTCCAACTCGTTGAACACGCCGATGTTCTCGGAGTGGTCGGTCACCGCCAGGAAATCCAGCGGCTCCTTGCGCTGCACCTGGTGATCGAGGAACGGCACCGGCTCGCCGCGCGCGAACTTGTAGGCCTGGTCCGGCGTGATGCGCGTGCCGAGCAGCAGGTAGGCGTCGAACGAGTACGTCGTGTGCAGGTGCAGGTCGCCGTAGTAGGCCTCGCGCAGCGGGTTGACGGGCACCGCCGCGTCGGCCTGCGCGACGCCGCTCAGCGCCAGCGCGGCGCCGGCTAGAAAACTGCTCTTCTTCATTGCGATATCTCCCGGATTTGTTGGTCAGGTCAGGTTGGTCAGGACACCACGATCAGCAGCCGCTGGATCAGCCAGAGCGAGGCAAACGAGCCGATCGCATACGGGGGAACCCACCGCGTCCATGCCGGCAGCGGCGGCAGGCGACGCAGCAGCAGGATCACCGCGAGCGCGACAGCCACGAACATCAGTTGGCCGGTCTCGACGCCCAGGTTGAACAGCAGCAGCGACAGCGGAATCGCCTTGGGCGGCAGGCCGACCTCGGCCAGCGCGCCGGCGAAGGCCAGGCCGTGCAGCAGGCCGAAGCTGAAGGCGATCAGCCAGGGGTAGTGCACGGTCAGGCCGAGGCGACCGCGGCGCGCATGCACCAGCTCCACCGCCAGGAATACGATGCTCAGGGCCACCATCGACTCGATCACCGGCGGCTGCACGTGCACCAAGCCCAACGCGGCGGCACCGAGCGTGATGCTGTGGGCCACGGTGAAGGCGGTGATGGCCTTGAACAGGCGCCAGCGCTCGCGCACCAGCAGCAGCAGGCCCAGTACGAACATCAGGTGGTCGATGCCGGTGAGGATGTGCTCGACGCCCAGGCCGAAATAGGAAGCCACCGCCGCGCCGCGCCCGCCGGCGTGGATGACCAGCGAGGTATGCTGCGCGTTGAGGATGTCGCGCAGCTCGCGGCCGTCGGCCAGCCGGATCTCCACCAGCACGTCGGTGATGGTGCGGTCCAGCCCCTCGATGCTCAGCACCTGGCCGTCCACGCCCTGCCCCGCCGGCGGCCGCCACACCCGCAGCACGAAGCGCGGCGTGGCGTCCTCCTCGGCCGGCGGCTGGTCCAGCCAGCCGTTGCCCAGGTGCGGCACCAGCCGCACCGCGAACTCGCCGGCGGCGGGCTGCTTCCAGCGCAGCTCGAAACGGTGCTCGGCATCCTCGGTGATGCCCAAGTAGGCCGGCCGGATCTCGTGCGCCTGTGCCGGCCAGGCCAACAGTGCGAGCAGGCAGAGGCACAGCATCCTCACGGTGCGTCCTCCAGCACGATGTGGTACTTGGCGAGCAGCCGGGCGTAGGCGGCCGCGTCGCCGGCCTGGCGCTCGCCGTCGAGATAGTCGGCGTGCACACGCTCACGCACTTCCGCCAGCGGCGGCTGGCGCGCCGCCTGCTCGTCGCTCACGTACAGCAGGTGCCAGCCGTAGCCGGAGCGGTATGGTCCGCTCCACTGTCCCACCGGCGCCGCGAACAGCGCCTGCGCCAGCTCGGACTGGCCGAACAGGCGGCCGGCATCGGCCGCGTCGACCCCGGCGTAGTCGTAAAGGTCGGAGAAGCGGTCGCCCAGCTCCGGCGCACGGGCCAGTCCGGGCTGCGCTCGCAAGGCCTCGAGAGCGCGCAGCGCACGCTGCCGTGCCTGCACCTCGCCGCCGGCGTCGGGCGAGAAGTAGACGTGGCTGAACGAGCGCCGCGCCGGCGCGGCGTAGCGCGCCGCGTTGGCTCGGTAGTAGGCCTGCAGCTGCGCCTCGTCCGGCTCCTTCGGCACGAACAGGTCCTGCTGCAGGAAGCCGTACTTCTGCACCAATCGCCGCCGCACGATCTGGTCATCGCGATCGAGGTTAAGGGCCAGCGCCTCGCGGAAGTAGATCTCCTCCTGCAGCGCATGTTCCGCCAGCGCGTGCAGCTGCGCCGGGCTTGGCGCCGAGCCGTACTGGCGGGCGTAGTTGCGCACCAGCTCGTCGAGCTGGGCGCGGCCCTGCACGATGCGGTAGCGCTCGGGGTGGCCTTGCAAGTACTGGCCGGCCTCGAATAGCACGGCGCCGAGCAGTACGAAATGCAGGAACGGCTCGCGCAACAGCCGGCGCAGCGCGAGGCCGCGCGGCGGTGCGGGAATGACAGCGGATAAAGTGGCCAAGATGGGATCTCCGGATGGTTTGCGCGGGTCAGTAGTCCAGCCGCGCGGTGATGCCGACGATGCGTGGCGGGCCGGCATATTCGGAATACGCCAGGTAGGACCCGAGGCCCAGGCCGCCGAGCACGTAGTGCTTGTCGAAGGCGTTGTCGGCGAACAGGGACACGTCCAGCGTGGTCGGGCCGAGTTCCTTCGTCAGGCCGGCATGGAAGCGGGCGATGCCGTAGGCGGCGATGCGGCTGTACTGCGAATTGTCGGGCGCGCCGAAGAAGCTGGAGCGCCAGGCGTAGTCGCCGATGAAGTAGCCGCGCACGTCGTCGAACAGGCGGTGCTTGAGGGTCAGGCCCGGGTTCACGATCCAGCGCGGCGCGCCCACCACCTGCGAGCCGGACAGATTCTGGAAGCCGGCGACGCCGTAGGCGGCGGTGAGCGAGCAGCCGTTCTGTCCGGCCGCGGCCGCTTCGGCGGAGCATGGCGCGTTGGCATAGGAGCGGTAGATGGCGTCGTTGTACGATGCGGTGAGCGACAGCGTCAGCCACCTGACCGGCACCGCCTGCACTTCCGTCTCCAGACCCTGGCTGCGGACGTAGCCGATGTTCGACAGGTTCTGCACGTACACGCCGGGGCTGGTCTGCACCAGCTGGGTCGCCTGGTAGTTCTTGACCAGGGTCCAGTAGGCATTGGCGTTGAACGTCAGGCGGCGGTGCCACAGCGTGGTCTTGAAGCCCAGCTCGGCGTCGTTGGCCTTCTCCGGCGCGATGTACAGCGACGAGGCGCCCAGGCCAGCGCCCGGCACGGAGGCGTTGATGCCGCCGGCCTTGGCGCCGTGGGCGAACGAGAGGTAGCCGAGCACGTCGCGGCTGAACTTGTAGTCCAGGCTGAGCAGGCCGGACAGGTCATAGTTGTTCAGCGCCTGCGCACCGGAATCGTAGAACGGCAGCGGGCCGGTCACCGGTGCGCCGCCCCGGGTGGGCGTGTCACGGATGATACGCAGCGACTTGGCCTCGTAGGTCTCGCGGATGCCGCCGGTCAGCGACAGCGCATCGCTCGCATGCCAGGTGGCCTGGGCGAAGGCGGCGCTGCTGTCGGTGGTGGGATTGGAGCGGATCTGCGAATACAGGTTGTTCAGCGCCGCCGCGCCGAGATAGGCGCCGGCCGCGGGCCCGTACCGGGTGAACTGGTTGTTGTCCTGGTTCTGGAAGAAGTAGTACGTACCCAGCACATATTCCACGCTGCGACCGGATGGCGAGGCCAGCCGCAGCTCCTGCGAGAACTGCTTGTCGTCCACGCCCTGGCCGGCGTTGGGGATGGCCGAGACGGACAGGCCGTCGGCATCGTTGGTGGGCAGGAAACCCCAGCTGCGGTAGGCGCTGATCGAGGTCAGGCGGTAGCCGCTGGGCAGCGTCCAGTTGGCCTCGGCCGAGGCGCCGCCCTGATTGACTTGCATGTACTGCTTGTCGTTGATCTGGGTGGTGCGGAATTCCGGGTCGATGCTGGGTGTGATCGCGCCGGCCTGGGTGGCGAAGTATGGAAAGGCGTAGCCCTTGCCGCCGTTGGGCAACGTCACGACCGGACCGAAGCTGTACAGCGACGCCACGCAGCAACTCGAAGCCTCGTGATTGAAATCGCCGATCACGCGCAGGCTGAAGTCGCCGCTTGACTGGTACAGCAACTGGCCGCGCATACCCTTGCGGTGGAAGCCGTTGTACTTGCCGCCGGTGTCGATGTCGGTGATGGATCCGCCCTGGTCCGACTCTACCGCCGAGATGCGCACCGCCAGCGCGTTGCCGACGATGGGGCCGGACACCGCGCCGCGCGCCTGGAAGAAGTCGAGCGTGCCGCCGCTCAGTTCGCCGATCGCCTCCGGCGTGAAGCTCGGCGCCCTGGTGCTGACGTTGAGCACGCCGGCGGTGGTGTTCTTGCCGAACAGCGTGCCCTGCGGGCCGCGCAGCAGCGCGACCTGGTCGATATCGATCAGGTCCGCGTTGGCCATGCCGGGACGGCCGAGGTAGACGTTGTCGAGATAGACGCCGACGCTGGATTCGAGCGCGTCGTTGGCCGGGTTGTTGCCCAGGCCGCGCACCGCCAGGCTGGTCTGGCGCGGATTGGAGAACTGGAAATTGGAGCTGGGCAGCTTCTGCGACAGGTCCTCCAGGCGGAAGGTGCCGTCCTTGTCGAGGGCGTCGCCGCTGAGCGTGGTGATCGGGATCGGCACGTCCTGCACCTTCTCTTCGCGGCGGCGCGCGGTCACCGTGACTTCCTGCACCTGCGCCGATTCGACGTGGCCGCGGCTCGCAACCTGCGCGGCGGCATCTCCGGCGGCGGGCGGCGCCGCATCGGATGCGGCCAGCGCGGCCGGTGCGACCGTGTCGTCCGCGCTCGCAATTGCGATCAGGCTCGATGCGGCGACCACCGTGCCGGCCACCGCCGCATACCGGCCGAGACCGCGCAGCGCCCCCTGCGCGGCCGCCACGCGGCCGCGTTGCTGTTTCGACGTCGTCAAGATCAAAACCCCCGAACCATATCCCGATGGCACCGGCGCGATGGAACCGCGTGCGCCGGCGTTCCCGCTCCGGCGCATCGATCACGCGCCGGAACGAGCCGCGATAGTGGAGGGGGCGGCGGGGTGTAACCAAATACAAAAATGCGGACGCGAAAACGCGTTTTCCGGTCCGGACCGGGTTCTATCGATATGACTGCGCGCCAGCGTGATCGCCGCGGCGCTTATGCCGCAGCGAGGTCAGTGATGCCGCAGCAGCGCGACGACCCGCTCGGCGATCGCCAGCGACGCCGTCAGCCCCGGCGATTCAATGCCGAACAAGTTGACCAGCCCCGGCACGCCGTGGCTTTCCGGGCCCTCGATGCGGAAGTCGGCCGCAGGCTCTCCCGGCCCCGATAGTTTCGGGCGCACGCCGGAATAGGCGGGCAGGAACTGCGCCTCGCCCAGCCCCGGCCACCAGCTCCGCACCGCGCGCGCGAACTGCGCGGCACGCGCCGCATCCACCGTGTAGTCGAACCCGCCGTCCGGAGCCGCTTCCAGCCATTGCACGTCCGGGCCGAAGCGGCCCTGCCCCGCCAGGTCCAGCGTGAGATGCACGCCCAGGCCGCCGGGCTCCGGCACCGGGTAGATCAGCCGCGTGAACGGCGCGCGCGTAGTGCAGGCGAAGTAGTTGCCCTTGGCAAAATGCGCACGCGGCACCCGCTCCGGCGGCAGCCCCTCGGTGCGGCGCGCCAACGCAGGCGCGCGCAGGCCGACCGCGTTGACGACGCAGCGCGCGCGCAGCAAGGGCTGAGTGGCGCCGTCGACGCAGGCCTCGATACCGTGCGGCGTCGCGCGCAGGGCGGTGACCTCGGTGGAGACGGCCAAGCTCGCGCCGCGATCCTCCGCCTCGCCCAGCAGCGCCAGCATGTAGGCGTGCGAATCGACGATGCCGGTGGATGGCGACAGCAGCGCGGCGACGCAGCGCAGCGCTGGCTCCAGCCGCACCGCGGCGGCCCGGTCCAGCCGCTGCAGGTCGCCAACGCCGTTGCACGCCGCGGCCTGCGCGATGCGATCCAGCCCGGCGCACTGCGCCTCGTCGGTGGCGACGATCAGCTTGCCGCAACGCCGGTGCGGGATGCCGCGCTCGCGGCAGTATGCGTAGAGCAGCTCCCGCCCGCGCACGCAGAGAGAGGCCTTCAGCGAGCCGGCGGGGTAATACAGCCCGGCGTGGATCACTTCGCTGTTGCGCGAACTGGTCTCGGTGCCGAACGTCGGGCAGTGCTCGACGATGACCGTCTCGCGCCCCGCGCCCGCGAGCGCACGCGCCACCGCCAGGCCGAGCACACCGGCGCCGACCACCAGGCAATCCGCAGTATCCATCAGCTTCCGCTTCGAACGGTTGTCGAAGCGAACCCTACGCCGCCCGCATCATGCGTTCCAGCCGGGCGACGGTGGGGCCGCGCAGCATGTCGGCCACGGTGTAGTTCCTGAGCTCGTCGAAAAACTTGCGCTCGGCGCGATCCATCGCCACCTTGAGCAGGCAGGCACCCTGCAGCATGCAGGGACCCTCGGCGCAATCCACCAGGCAGCCGGCCCCCTCCATCGCCTCGACCACGTCGCCGATACGCAGAGCCTCGGGCCGGACCGCCAGGCGTAGCCCGCCGTTGCGGCCGCTGACGGACTCGATGCAGCCGAGCCGGCGCAGTCCCTGCGCGACCTTCTGCATGTGGTGGCCGGAGACCTGGTACTTGGCCGCGATCAGGCGGGCGCCGACCGGCTTGCCGACCGGCACGGCAGCCAGATACACCAGCAGGCGCAGGGAAAAATCGGTGTAAAGCGACAGGCGCACGCGGCTCTCCGCAAATTCTTCGTTGTCGCCAATATTTAACACAAAGGCGGCCGGGTACGACTTGCGGTAGGCTAAATCCGCAACTTGGGGAGAACCACGATGAGACCGGGAATGCGCTTTCCAATCGCGGCCTGCCTTCTGCTGCTCGCGGGAATTGCCAACGGTGACGCCATGCCCAGGAATGCCTTCCGCTACAACGACCGGCACTACACGCTGGACCATGCCTACGCCTTCCTGATGGCGACGCCCGACTTCGAGCACTCGCCCGATCCGATGCACCCGAAGATGATCGACGCGCCGGCCATCGCCCTCAGCGACCAGCCGTTCGACGAGCCGGCGCTGCAGGGGGCCGGCCGCGGCGTGCTCGAAGCGCTGGACCGGATGGCGGCAAAGGCGGCGGTGCTGATGGTCATGGTGGGCCCGGGCGACAGTGTGGCGGGCTTGAGCCTCAAGCTGCCGGGCTGGGATATGAGCCAGCAGGGCGACCTGTCCAGCAGCCAGACCCTCTCGCTGGACCGCTCGAAGCCGGGACGGCTGGCCGGCCACCTGGTGATCAAGGGCGATCCGCATATGCACGAATTCGACCCGCAGCATATCCCGCTGGTGGAAGGCGACATCAGCTTCGACGCCGCCGCGCCCAAGCCGCTGCCTCCGCTCGGCAAATAAGGCCCGCGCCGCGGCTGCCGCATTGCTGTAACATCCGGCGTCCGCGCCAAAAAAAAGGCCACCCTTGGGGGGTGGCCTGAAAGATCCCATTAGGTGCGGGATCTGGAGGAGATGTTTGGCGCCAGCCTGTTCAGGAGAACCGCTGCGCCACGAAAGCTATTAAACTCTCCTTGTTGCATTGCAACAACTGATTTTTTCTAGCATGATTGCTTAGAAAAACTAAATCGTCATCCCATGCGCCTGCCGCCCCTCAATGCCCTGCGCGCTTTCGAAGCCGCCGCCCGCCACCGCAGTGTCAACAAGGCGGCCCGCGAGTTGCACGTAACGCCAGCGGCAATCAGTCATCAAATCAAGGCCTTGGAGGAGCAGCTCGGGGTGCAGCTGTTCAAGCGAATGCCGCGCCGCATCGAGCTGACGGTGGCGGGCGAGACCTGCCTGCCCAAGCTCAGCGCAGCCTTTCTCCAGATGGAGGAAGCCATCGCGAGCCTGCGCCTGATGAGCCAGGCTGGCCGCATCCTGGTCAACATCCCGCCGGCCCTGGGCGCGCGCTGGCTGATGCCCAAGCTGCAGCGCTTCTCCGAGGTCCACCCGGAGATCGACCTGCGCATCGCCGTGCGGCCGACCATGGTGGACAAGGCGCGGCGCGAACGCGGCGAGACCAGCTACCTGGAAGGGGCCGACATCGCCATCCGCTTCGGCGGCGGCGAATACCCGGACCATGTCGCCCACAAGCTGTTCACCTCCTACTCCACCCCGATGTGCAGCCCGCGCCTGCTGGAGGGCGAGCACCCCCTGCGCACGCCCGACGACCTGCGCCACCACACGCTGCTGCACTTCGAGGACGACTGGCACACCGACGCCGAGCGCCCGACCTGGGACACCTGGCTAAAGGCCGCCGGCGTGAAGGACGTCAACACCCGCCGCGGCCCCACCTTCAACCACATCACCCTGGCGATGGACGCCGCAGCCGACGGCATGGGCGTGGTGCTGGGCGTGCTCATCGCCGCCAGCGCCGACATCGCCGCCGGCCGCCTGGTCGTGCCGTTCCCGCTGTGCCTGCCGGTGGGCGCCTCCTATTACCTGGTCTACCCGGCCGAGCGCGAGCCGGATGCGGCGGTGCGCGCCTTCCGCGACTGGGTGCTGAGCGAAGCCCGCGCCGAGCGCTGGGCGGAGCCGGCGGAGATGCAGGTGTGGGCGGCGGAGGATGGGGTGGTGCGGAGCACCTGACCGCCGCTTGCGGCGGCGCGGGGCCGTACCGCAACCCGCCAACCACCCCGCTGCCACCCGTCACCCCGCAAGCCGGCCCGGAAGGAGCGACCGCCCGCCTTCATTCAACATATGAGTTGACAATCAATCTTTATATTGATATTCATACGATATGTTGAATATAAAACCCAGGCTGCAGCTGGTGGGTTCCTCCGCCGGCGACAGCCAGGCCGATCCGGACCGGCTCGACCACGTCTTCTTCGCCCTGTCGGATCCGGTCCGGCGCAACATCCTCGAGCGCCTGGACGGCCAGGGCCTGCTGGTGTCCGAGCTGGCGGCGCCGTTCGACATTTCGCTGCAGGCGGTGTCGCGGCATATCCAGGTGCTGGTGCGCGCCGGGCTGGTGCGGCAGGAGCGCAGCGGCCGCATCAGCAAGTGCAGCCTGATCGCCGGCCCCCTGTTCGAGGCCGCCGTGTGGATGAACCGTTACAGCAAGTACTGGCAGCAGCAGTTCGACCTGCTCGCCGCCACCCTGTCGGAGATCGACGAGCGCCGCGCCGTCGAGACCGCCCCCAAACGCCGCGGGCGCAACAAGCCCCGGCGTCCCACGCCCCGCAAATGAGCGACATACCGGAGACCGCCATGACTGCTCACCCCATCGTCAGCCACACGGAATGGACCGCCGCGCGCCGGCAGCTGCTCGCCCGCGAGAAGGAATTCACCCGTCTGCGCGACCAGCTCAGCCGCCAGCGGCGCGAGCTGCCGTGGGAGCCGGTGGAGCAGCCCTACGTGTTCGAAGGCGAAGCCGGCAAAGTGTCCCTGGCCGAGCTGTTCGCCGGCCGCAGCCAGCTCGTCGTCTACCACTTCATGTTCGCCCCGGAGTGGGAGCTCGGCTGCAAGAGCTGCTCCTTCTGGGCCGACAACTTCAACGGCATCGTCCCCCACCTCAACGCGCGCGACGTGTCCTTTGCCGCCATCTCGCGCGCGCCGCTGGCCAAGCTGCAGGCGCAGGCCCGGCGCCTGGGCTGGACCTTCAAGTGGGTGTCCTCCGCCGGCACCGGCTTCAACTACGACTACCAGGTCTCCTTCACGCCCGAGGCGCTCGCCGGCGGCCAGGCCATCTACAACTACGAGGGCCGCAACACCGGCATGCAGGAACTGCCCGGCATCAGCGTGTTCTTCAAGGGCGACGACGGCCGCATCTACCACACGTATTCCTGTTACGGGCGCGGGCTGGACATGCTCAACACCGCCTATAACTACCTGGACCTGGTACCCAAGGGCCGCGACGAGGACGGCCTGTCGTCCCCCATGGCCTGGGTGAGGCTGCGCGACGCCTACGGCGCCTGACGAAATCCGCTGGAGACCCGACGATGAAATACTCCGATGCAAACGCCCGCCTCAACGAATTCCGCCAGCAGATCGCCGGCATCCGCGCCCGCATGCGCGAGACGCTGGCCGAGGTCGATGCGGAGCAGGTGAGCGACTACGAGTTCGCCACGCCGGAAGGCCCGGTGCGGCTGTCGGCACTGTTCGGCCGGCACCAGGATCTGATCCTGATCCACAACATGGGCGCCTCGTGCTCCTATTGCACGCTGTGGGCGGACGGCTACAACGGCGTGCACCGCCACGTGGTCAGCCGCGCAGCGTTCGTCGTGTCGAGCCCGGACGAGCCCGCCGCGCAGCGGCGACTGGCCGAGGCGCGCGGCTGGAAATTCCCGATGGTGAGCCACCACGGCACCAGCTTCGCCGCCGACATGGGCTACCGCTCCGGCGACGGCGGATTGATGCCGGGCGTCTCCGTGTTCAGGCGGGATGGAGAGAAAATCCTGCGGGTGTCCGACACCGCCTTCAGCCCGGGCGACGACTTCTGCGTCCTGTGGCATTTCTTCGACATGCTCCCCGGCGGCGCCCGCGACTGGGAAGCCGAATCACCCTCCTCCTGCTGCGCGCACTGACATTGTGGGAGCCTAGGGCCTGTTGACCATTACTTTGGCACTGCGACGGGGTCTATTTTCGCGCAGTGCAAGGAACGAACGACGCGGTGTACTGGAAGTACATAAGGAGTGAGAGACGTAGCAATGCGCGAAAATAGCCCCCGTCCCGAAGGGTTGGCCCCGGATTTGCGGCCATGCGGCGTTGCTCGTCGCTTACGTACTCCCAGTACGCTACGCTCCTCGCGCCTGGAAGCCCCGCC
>JARLJS010000046.1 GCA_031291075.1 Nevskia sp.
GGTGGGGAAATAGACGTGGCGCAAGGCGTCCCCGGATTCGTACAGGACCTTGCCCAGGGGCAGCGGCTCCAGCTCGAGATGCGGGAACAGGCGATCCTGGACTTCGGGCGACAAGGCGGCCAGAAGATGGTTCTGCCGCGGCGTGGGAGTCTGAAACACAACACCACCGGTCGAGTGAGATCGACGGATTAGATCGACGCGAAGCAACGTGTCTGTCCGCCTAGGATAGCTCAATTCAGTGCCGGCTGCGTGCGCTTGAGCGCATAAGATCGCGCTGGAGGCTCTGGCGACCCGGGCGCGCTGCAGGAGAAGGGACAGCGATGACCTCCTGCATGCGTACGCTGGCGCACAGAACTAAGCGCCTCCGCGGTGTATCGTCGCAGCTGACTCGACAACACCCCCAACCCACGCCTCTCTCCCTATCGAGTCTTTGGTTCTGCGGTTCCGGAATCGTGGCTCGGCGTGGCTTGGACTTTCGCCCGCTTGCAAGACCTTTTCTGCAAGCGGGCATTTTTGATTCGGTCCCAGGTCCGGATCAGGTTAAGCGCGACACCGTACCGACACCGTGCTCGCCGGCGCCTATCCTGCTGGAAGTCACCCTGCCGGACGTCTCCGGCGGCCACCCGAACAAGCTTCCCTTCCAGGGAATGTCGACATGATCCGATTCCACGACGCACAGGATTTTCTTTCTGCCGAAGTCACGCCTTTGTCTCCGCACGGCGCAGGGGGTACGACAGCGGCGGCGATCCCGTCTTATGCAGCTGTTCACAGCGGTGGCTACGGTGCCGCAACCAATCACTCATTCCCGGTCTACACGGCTGCACTGCCGCTCCTGCTCATAGCTGCAGCCTCGTTCATTGCGCTGCTGTTGACCTGGCCGGGCCGCAGAGGAGCGGTCGGGCCGCGCCGCGTATCCGCCGCGGATGAATCTCCAGGCGGAGGGTCCCCCCGCCACCGTCCCTTGCCGGGGTCAAGGATGAAGCTGCCGGTTCATCGGGCGAACCGAAAGATCTGAGGTCTCCACCGCCGATGGAATCGCCCACGGTCCTGTTCAAGTCGCGACATGGCAGGCTGTCGTACTTCGCCGACTTCGCGGTGTATCCGCTCGGCATCGCCGGCATGTCGGCGTTCCTGCTGCGCTTCGAGCCGCGCGGCGAGCGCCTGGACGTCGCGGCCGCCGTCGCTGGCGGGCTGGCCGGCTGGAGCTTCCTCGAGTACGCCATGCATCGGTTTGTGCTGCACGGGCCCGAGCCGTTCCGCAGTTGGCACCTGGAGCATCACCGGCGACCGCGGGCGCTGATCGGAACGCCGACCGTGGTCAGCGCCCCCTTGCTGCTGGTCCTGGTATACCTGCCCGCCCTCGCACTCAGCGATACCTGGGTGGCTACCGGCGCGACGCTCGGCGTAACGACCGGCTACCTGGGCTATGCCTGGACCCACTACGCCCTGCATCACAGGAGCGCGGACACGCCGTGGCTGAGAAGCCGCAAACGGCTGCATTCCCTGCATCATGCCAGGCACGGTTGCGAATACGGCGTCACCACGTCGATCTGGGACCGGGTATTCGCCAGCCGCGCGGGATCCTGAAGCCCCCATGTTGTTGTGATGCGTCGCCGATCCCCGGCCCGCCACTTTTCCCAGCGAGTGACCCTGACATGAATCGAAGCCAGATGGAAAGAGCCCTCGGCGGTCCGGTCGAGGTCCGCCGCCCAATCAGATTCGCGAAATCCAGGTGGTTCTGGCAAACCGGCGAAAAGCATCTCTGGTGCCGTTCCTGTGCCCGGACGTTCCCGAACGGAACCTACCGCCTGGTCGATGGCGACAAACGATGTCCCTACGCGGACTGCAATGGGGAAGTAGCGCACGATGCCCGCGAATGGAGCTCGATCCAGCGGGAACGCCCGAACTACCCCGCCGACCCGTGGCTTGGCATTCAATACCCTTGCCGCGTCCCCGCCGCCGGTTCCGGGCTCGATTGAGGCGATGGCCGCATAAGCCCCATTGGGCCCCCGATCACATCGTCGCTTTGTGACGCAGCGTCTGTGCGATCGCGCACCGACTGAATCCGCGATGGCGCGTAGGCTCGTACCATCACGTCGAGCGCACGGAGAAACGGCTCATGAATCCCATTACGACATTCCTGGTGTTTGTATGCATCCTCGCGGGCCTTGCCGTCGGATACCTGGTCAATCCGATTCCCGGCGTCGCGTTCTTCGTGGCTGCCGCCTTCATCGCCGCGTCGCTGAAGATGGCCAATGTCTGGCAGAAGTTCGTGATCCTGAGGATGGGAAAGCTGCAAAGCGTCAGGGGCGCCGGCCTGTTCGCCATCATCCCGATCCTGGATACGGTGGTCGCGGTGATCGACGAGCGAATCCAGACGACGGCCTTCAACGCCGAACAGGCGCTGACCAAGGATACCGTCCCGGTCAACGTCGACGCGGTCATCTTCTGGCATGTGCAGGACGCCGAAAAAGCCGCGCTGGCCATCACCAACTTCCGGGAAGCCATCGACCGGGTTGCGCAGACCTCGCTGCGCGAAATGATCGGGTCCTCGATGCTGGCGGCGCTGTTGTCCGACCGCAAGGACGCCGACGAGCAGCTGAAGAATGAAATCGGTAAAAAAACCGCGCCTTGGGAAATATCGGTAAGCTCCGTGGAAATCCGCGACGTCGCCATCCCGGAAGCCCTGCAGGATGCCATGTCCCGCCAGGCGCAGGCCGAGCGCGAAAAGCAGGCGCGCGTGATCCTGGGATCGGCGGAAGCCGCCATCGCCGGGAAGTTCGTCGAGGCAGCCAATATCTACGCCGGCAATCCCGTGGCGCTGCAGCTGCGGGCGATGAACATCATCTACGAGACCACCAAGGAAAGAGGGGCTACGATCCTGATGCCGACTTCGATGGTCGACAGCCTCAACCCTTCTGCAACGACCCTGGCGCTGGCGCTCGCGGGCAAAGGGATGCCGGACCCGGATGTGGCCCGGCGTCCGGTCGCCGCCTGACGGATTGACCACCGGGCGCGCCGGCCGGCGCCAGCGGCGATGCCTGCTCGCCTCGTACTCTCGCGGGAATTCGCCGGCCGGATCGAATCCGGGCGCCTTCCACACTGCCTCGACGCTGATCATGCATCCTCGCGCAAAGTGATAGATTGACGGCTCACGCCGCCAACACTGCGCCGACCCAGGCAGGAAGTCGCCTGGTCGCCGGCACAGGGGAATGTGGAGTACAGCGAGACCTCCATGAGAATCCACCAGCTGTCTCCGCTCGATGCCCTCGCGAGCCTGAAGAGCACGGTGGCAGGCCTCAGCGGTGCCGAAGTCGAGCGCCGGCTGCACGAATTCGGCCGCAACGAGGTGGAGAAGGTATCCCGCGGACCGGTGTGGTTGCGTTTCATCAAGGAATTCACCAGTTTCTTTTCGCTGATCCTGTGGGTTGCCGCGGGGCTGGCTTTCTTTGCCGAGTGGAGCGAGCCCGGCCAGGACATGGCAAAAGTGGGTTACGACATCGTGACGGTCATCCTGGTGAGCGGGCTGTTTTCCTTCTGGCAGGAGTATCGCGTCGAAAAGACGCTTGCGGCACTGCGCAAGCTGCTGCCGCAACAGGCCCAGGTACTGCGCGACGGCAAGATCACGCGGGTGCCCGCGGAGCAACTGGTGCCCGGGGATATCGTCCACCTGGAGCAGGGCGACAACGTACCCGCGGACTGCCGGCTGATCGAAGCCTTCGGCGCGCGGGTCAACAACTCAGCCGTTACGGGCGAGTCCCTGCCCAAGGCCCGGAACGCCGAGGCATCCAGCGCGGATGACTTGACCGACAGCAAGAACGTCGTGCTCGCCGGCACCTCGATGGTGACCGGCCAGGCCAAGGGCGTTGTCTTCGCCACCGGGATGCACACCGAATTCGGCAAGATCGCGCACCTCACCCAGACGGCCGGAGAGGAAGTCTCGCCGCTGCGGAAGCAAATCGCGCATTTGAGCCGCTTGACCGCAATCCTCGCGGTGGCGATCGGCCTGTCGTTCTTCGCGCTGGGCTGGCTGATCGGCATTCCTTTCTGGAAAGCCTTTATCTTCGCGATCGGCATCATCGTCGCGATGGTGCCGGAAGGCTTGCTCCCCACGTTGACCCTGGCGCTCGTCCTGGCCACCCAGCGCATGGCCAAGCGCAAGGTCCTCATCCGCTACCTGCCCGCGGTCGAGACGCTCGGCTCCACCACGGTCATCTGCACCGACAAGACCGGCACCCTCACCCAGAACCACATGATGGTGCGGCGGCTCTACCTGGGAGAGACCTTCGATTCGACGGACGTGGTCAAGCAACAGCCGGGCCTCGCAGATCGATATCGACCGTTCTTCCTCACCGCCCGCATGTGCCACGACCTGAAGGAAACGGAGAGCCGGGGAAAACCGGCCTTCCTGGGCGATCCGATGGAGATCGCGCTGGTCGAAATGGCGCAGCAACTCGCTTCCGGCCTGCCCGTCTATCCCCGGCTGGACGAGATTCCGTTCGACGCCGACCGCATGCGGCTGTCCACCGTGCACCAGGCGCCTGAAGGTCCCGCCCTTTACTGCAAGGGTGCGCCCGAGTCGGTGCTCCCTCTGTGCCGGCACATTCTTGCCGACGGCAGGATCGAGCCCCTTGGCGCCGAGGTCAAGGCAGGCATCGTGCAGGCGCAGGACGCAATGGCGCAGCGGGGCCTGCGGGTGCTCGCCTTCGCCTTCAGGCAGCTGAGCGCGGGATACGACCGCGGGAAGCTGGAGGAGGACCTGGTGTTTGCCGGGCTGACGGGACTGGAAGATCCACCCAGGCCCGAAGTGCCGGAAGCCCTGCGCAAATGCCGGGAGGCCGGGATCAAGGTGATCATGGTCACGGGTGATCACCCGCGGACCGCCGCGGCGATCGCCCGCGAAATCGGGCTGGTAAAGTCTGACAGTCCGACGATCATCACCGGCGAACAGCTCAGGCGGTTCTCGGTCATCGAGCTTCAGCTTGCCCTGGACGCCCAGGAGATCATCTTCGCGCGGGTCGTGGCCGACCAGAAGATGCGCATCGTGGAGGCGCTGAGGAAGAAGCAACAGATCGTGGCGGTCACCGGCGACGGCGTCAACGACGCCCCGGCGTTGAAGGCCGCGCATATCGGCATCGCCATGGGCATCGCCGGCGTCGACGTGGCCAAGGAGGCGGCCGACATGGTGCTGCTGGACGACAACTTCGCCAGCATCGTGAACGCCGTCGAAGAGGGACGCGCCGTATTCGAAAATATCCGCAAATTCCTCACCTACGTCCTGGTCCACAATGTTGCGGAGCTGATCCCTTACCTGGGCTTCCTGCTGTTCAAGATTCCCCTGGCGCTGACGCCGGTTCAGGCGCTGTCCATCGACATGGGATCCGACACGCTGACCGCCCTTGGCCTGGGCGTCGAACGCCCCGACCCGCAGATCATGCGCCGTCCACCCCGCCCCTACGACGAGCGGCTGATGAACTGGTCCCTGGCGTTCCGCAGCTATCTCTTCCTGGGACTGATCGAGGCGGCCACCGCCATGGCGGCCTTCTTCATGGTTCTCCACCGCGCCGGGTGGAAGTATGGTCAGACCCTCGCGGCCCGGGACCCCGTGTACCTGCAGGCCACCACCGCCTGCCTGGGCGCCATCATCCTGATGCAGATCGTGAACGTGTTCCTGTGCAGAAGCGCGACCCGATCGGTGCTTTCGACCGGCCTGCTGGGCAATCCGCTGATTCTTTGGGGCCTGATACCGGAAATCGGCAGCCTCCTGCTGATCGCCTACACGCCCTGGGGAAATTCCCTGCTTGGAACCGCACCTGTCGGAGCCGGAGTCTGGGCGTTCGTCATGCCTTTTGCGGCGGGCATGGTCGTGCTGGAAGAACTGCGCAAGTGGCTTGCGCGCAGGCGCTTGTTCAATCCTTCCGCCGCGGCCGTGTCCGAATCGGCCCAGGCTGCGTAGCCATGCTGTAGCAGGACTACAAGCATTACAAGGTCACTTTTTGGCAGATGCCTCGACTCGGCCATGAACTGCCGTGGATGCCGCGGCATCGGTCGCCCCGCCCTGGGAATCACTTGCAGGGACGAACTTGCGGGACCGCATCCACTTCGTCACGATCCATTTCTCGCCACGGATGACCGGTGCACCGCCGTGCGCCGAGCGCAGGTCCACCTGCATACGGCTATTGGTGTATTCGAAGTAGAGCCCGTTGCCCCGGCGGGGCACGACCGACAGCCCCGCCTCGGGGAACAGCGTCTCGCCTCCCTCGATCACGTCGTTGAGATAGACGATGAGCGTGCTGATGCGCTGGCCGCTGCGCGCGATGGAGCGCGAGCTGGCAGGGCTGGACGGAACCAGGAAGTCGAAATGCGGAGGATACTGGCCACCGGGACCGTAGTGCAGCACCTGCAGCCCCTCGCCGCTCTCCGCCGGGCAGTTCATGATCACCGCAAGGCGTTCGTCGATCTGCGCGATGAACGGGTTCTCCCGCAGGCGGAAAAACATGCCCTCGCTGCTGCGGCGGTCGACGGTGACATCGGCGCCGGTCGGCGCATCGATCACGGTGGACCGCCGTAGCCGCGGCCGTGCCATGCCGATCAGCCGCTCGCATTCCTCGTCGCTCAGCACACGCTCCAGCGTCGCGAGGACGGGACTCTGCAGCCGTTGCAGGACGCGGATCTCGCGGTCACACGCGCGAATGACGTGCCCCGGCGCTATGCGTGGGGCCTCATACACATAGCGCGGCGCCTCCATATCGAGCCTGACTTTAAGTTCAGGCAGAGGTCGGCCGCCGGCCTGCGCGCTGATGAAGGCGTCGATCAGGCCACCCGCGACGGCCGGGTCGAAATTCCTGCTGACCAGGGCTTCGATCATCGCGGCGGGCGGTGCACCGCGCGCCAGGTTGTCGGCGATCCAGGCCCGCAGGCCGATGGACAGGTTGACGTTGATCGCCATGACGATGTTTTACGCGATCAGCATGACGCCGCGATTGCAATCCTATTGCACCGTTTCTCGTTCGCATTGTGTCCACATGCGCATGAACTCCGAAGTGACGAGTACGAGCGAAACACGCGCATGCGGCGCACTGCAGCGTATGCGGTACACGCACGAATCACGAATCCTTAACCAAGGGTTCACCGGGACCTTCTAGCATCGCTGGCGGTCGCCCCGCGCGTGTTGACAAAAATGCACGCACCTCATGCGCGGATGCGGTAGGTGACCGATAGCTCCTTGCTCTTGCCCCCGGTCTTCAATCCAATGAGGTCTTGAAATGAACTTCTTCGTTAAGGCGGCGGTCGTCGCTGCGGCCCTCGGCGCCAGCGGCGCGGCGAGCGCCGACTTCTTCAGTTTCTCCTACACGTTTGCGGATGGCCAGGAAGTCACTGGCTCCTTCACCGGCACCGCCAACAATGGCGGCCAGTCGGCGACTAACATCAGCAACCTCCAGTTGGCGCTGAACAGCATCGCCTTCGCGCCCGTCACCTCCGGCGGCGTCACCTACGGCAATGCGACGCTGCAGGCCAACACCTGGAATCCAACCCTGGTGGCGTTCGATGACACGACCCCGGTGACGATCTACGCCAACGGTGCGCTCAACAATTTCGTGATCTCCGACGTCGATGCGGCGACCAATACCTCGCCGGACTACGAGTTTGCGTACATCAACGATTCGCCCAACGGCCTCTACCAGGCGGTCGCCGCCAACTTCCTGCAGAGCGACTCCTTCAGCACCGCCGAGGGCAATGCCACGCAGCTGGCCCTCGACTCCCCCGGCAACGCCACCAACTGGACGCTGACCGACCAGACCCCGGTCCCGGTTCCGGCGGCCCTGCCGCTGCTGGTCTCGGGTCTGGGCCTGCTCGGCTTCGCCGGCCGCCGCCGCGCCACCTGATCCGATCATACTTCCAACGCATTCATTCAGGGAGAACTGAACATGCAGTCTCACATCAAGATATTTCGCCGCACGCGGATCGCAACCGCCATCGCCGGCACACTCGCGCTGTGCTCCACTTCCGCCTTCGCTTCCGTGTCCATAGTCAAGGGCGTGGTCGGTGGCGCCTACTTCACCCCGCCGGTCTTCGCCGACACCGCGGCAGCCTCCTCGGGCGCCAGCATGGTGGCTTCGGTGTACGCCGGGGCCCGGGTCTGCTTCGACCTGAACGGCAACGGCGCCTGCGACGCCGGCGAGCCGCGCACGACCACCGCCTCCGACGGCAGCTTCCAGCTGTCCAGCTCGACCCTCGCGCCGCTGGTGGCCGAGATCAGCACCAGCGCCACCAACAACGGCAATCCGATCGCCAGCCGCAACGTATTCCGCGTCCATCCGACCCAGATTTCGGCCTCGACCGTGAATCCGCTGCTGCCCGCCACGGTATACGTCACCCCGCTGTCCACCGAAGTCGCACTGGCCATCGAGAACCAGGGTCTGAGTTACACGCAGGCCGCGGCCAACCTGGCCCAGCGCATCGGCGTCTCCTCCGCCGACGTGCTGAAGGCGCCCACCAAGATCACGAACTCCGCCGAACTGCCGGCCGTCCTGAAGGAGTCGGTGATCGCCCAAGGCCGCCTCGAGCTGGCGGCCAAGTTCGTCGACCGCGGCGACACCGTCGGCGAGCTGCGCGGCAACTTCGACTGCCCGGCCGTCGCCAGCTTCGATCCCACCAATGCGGACGCCTGCACCGGTTCGGACCTGAACACCGTCGCCATCCCGGCCGCCCAGGAATGGGCCTACAACCTGGAAGGCATGCCGCAATACGACTATGTCTTCGTCATCATCGAGGAGAACGAGTCGCTGAGCAGCGTCAAGGGCGCCGCCGGCATTCCGTACATCAACGCATTCCTCAATGCCGGCAGCCAGTTCTACAACTACTTCTCCACCAGCGCCCCGAGCGAGCCCAACTACCTGGCCCTGGGAGGCGCGGATGACTGGGGCCAGACCAGCGATGAGGGCATTCCATACCCGGCCATCACCGGTGTGCGCGCCAACCTGTTCAACGAGTTCGACGCCAAGGGGCTGAGCTGGCACATCTACGAGGAATCGCTGTGGCCCTCGCCGGCGGGCAGCCAGTCGAACCCGGGCGCCGCCAAATGGAACACCGCTACCGGCGGCGTCTGGTTCGACAATCCGGCCGAAAGCTCGATCAAGGGGTCGGACGGCAGCACCTATCCGTCCGGGATCCGCGCCGTCAAGCACCACCCGGCCGTCTGGTACGCGGACGCCGCGGCCCAGCCGGACTTCCTGTCCAACAACCGCTCCATCGCCGGCACCGGCACCGACGTGAACGGCAACGCCATCCCGTACGCTTTCGGCTCGACCAGATACGGCTCGGTTCCGACCGCCACGGGCGACTGGGACGCCGCGCTGCAGACCTACGCGACCACGAACAACATCACCTCGTGGTGGAGCGGCAATACCCAGCCCTGGGTCATCGACCAGTTCAAGCAAGACCTGCAGACCGGGAACGTGGCCAACTACAACTTCATCGTCCCGGACCAGGACGACGACATGCACAATACCGGCGTGACGTCCCGTTCCGACTACTTCTTCGCGAATGCGGTAGCGAAGATCGAGTCCTCTGCGCTGTGGAATGACCCGACCAAGCGCGTCGCCATCGTGGTCACCTTCGATGAAGGCGAAGCGAGCGGCACGCCGCTGGCCTGCTGCGGCTGGAACCCCGCCCGCGGCGGCGCCAAGGCCGCCCCGGTGGCGGTGAGCGCCAACGGCACGGTCTCGACGGCGCCCGCCGTTTCGGGCACCGAGGCCTACAACGGCGCCGCCTATAGCTCCACCTACGCCAACGGCAACAAGGGCCACGGTGTGACGATGTTCGGTCTGCTGACCAACCAGCAGGTCCTGGGCAATGCGCCGCACGGCAACTACGATACCGACTACTACAGTCACTTCTCGTTCGTGCGCACGCTGCAGGACATCTTCGGCCTGTCCGATCCGGGCCAGCCGGGCACCTACGCCAACCGCTCCAAGTACACGGAGAACTTCATCGAGCAGAACGCGGCGTTGCTGCCGGAGTTTACCGGTAGCGCCAACCCGCACTTCGACGGGGTGCGTGCGATGAATCACGTGTACCAGTTCCCGGCGGGCGTGACCCGGGTTTCCGGCCAGGGCGGGGTTACCCCTCCCGTGACGACCGGCCCGGATGCAAGCCAGGTCAACCTCTGGGCAGTTCATAACTAAGCCGCAAGCCGGCCGGCGGGGCGCCCCCGCCGGCCGGTGATGCGGACTTCGGATCGGCAAAGCAAGGGCCGGCCGTTTGGCCGGCCCTCATTCGTAAAGGAATTTCAGAGAATTTTTCGGGATTTCGGGAGGACGTCGTGTTCAGGAATTCACGCATGTCACGTCGCGTACAGCGCGTGCTCGCCGCTGGCATCTGCGTCCTTGGCGGCGTGGCGGCCCCAACCTTCGCCCAGTCCACCCTGAGCCTGCAGGCGCAGGTGGGAAAGAAGCTGTTCTTCGACACCAACCTGTCGGCTTCACAAAAGATGTCGTGCGCCACCTGCCACGATCCCGGCAACCACTACGCCCAGTCCAATACCCTGTCCGTGCAGCTGGGTGGCCCGACCCTGACCACGCCCGGCTTCAGAGCCGTGCCGACCTTGACCTACAAAGAGTACACCCCGCCATACAATGACAATGCCGCCAACCCGGACGGCGTCAGCACGAACTCGCCCGGTGGCGGCTTCACCTGGAGCGGGCGGGCGGACACGCTGGCGCAGCAAGCGGCCATACCGCTGCTGTCCTCGTTCGAGATGGCCAACACCAACGCGGCCGCCGTGGTGCAGGTGGTGCAGAATGCCAGCTACGCCGGGCTGTTCCAGCAGGCCTATAGCGCGGATGTCTTCAGCAACACGCAGACGGCGTTCACCGATATCGGCCTGGCGCTGCAGCAGTACCAGCTGGAGGATTCCAGCTTCCACCCCTTCAACAGCAAGTTCGACTACTACGCCCAGCAGGAGCTGTCCAACGGCCAGGTGGTGACGCTGACGGCGTCCGAGCTGGCGGGCTTCAACGTCTTCACCGATGCCAAGCGCGGCAACTGCTTCGCCTGCCACTACAGCGGTCCGATGACCGGGGGCGGCCAGTACATGTTCACCGATTTCACCTACGAAGCCATCGGTGTGCCGCGCAACCCCAACATTCCTGCCAATGCCACCAGAATCGGCCTGCCGGCGTACTACGACCTGGGACTATGCACGGCGGTGAATCCCGACCCGCAGAACGCTTACGTGATACCGCACATGCTGCCAGGCAGCGCCTCGCTGTGCGGCATGTTCAAGGTGCCGACGCTGCGCAACACCGCCACGCGCAAGGTCTTCTTCCACAATGGCATATTCAACTCGCTGGCGCAGGTGCTCAGCTGGTACAACACGCGCGACACCAATCCGGCGGCGTGGTACCCGACCGTCAAAGGGGTGGTGCAGAAGTTCAACGACATGCCGGCTGCCTATCAGGCCAACATCGATCCCCAGGTTCCGCTGGATGGCCTGCCGGTCGGTGGCGCGCCGCACATGACCGCCCAGGACCTGCAGAACCTCCAGTGCTTCCTCGAGACCCTGACCGACGGCTATGTGGCGGGAGTGACCCCGGAAGATCCGAATTGCGCCCATTGAAGGACGATGCACACGTTGTGAAGAACCAATGACGAGAACGATGAATACCAAGATGTGGATTTCGGCGGCCGCGGTCCTGCTCGGATCAGCCGGGCCGGCCTATGCGGACACCGCGCAGCCCAGCCAGCAGGCGCTGACCCTGGCGGTGAAGCAGTACCTCACGGACCACGGCGACCTGTGCGTGGGCAAGTCCACCTGGCCGCGGGACCTGACTGCGGAAGACCGGCAGTCCTATAGTAACGACGCGGTCCAGCTGCCGGTGCTGGAGCGCCTGGGCCTGGTGGAGTCGAAGGAGATCCCGGCGCAGGCTGCCGCCTCCTCCGCGCCGGTCAGGCGCTATTCGCTGACCGCCAAAGGCCGGCAGTACTACCTGCAGAAGAAGCGGACCACCCTGGACGTGCACGGCCAGCCGGTCGAGCAGGACGCAGATCTGTGCCTGGCCAGCCTGAGCCTCGACAAAGTGGTGAAGTGGTCGCCCCCCGAGCAGGTGCACGGCCATCTCGAGACGGTGGTCCGCTACACGTACAGCATCAAGTCCGCGGACTGGATGACGGATCCGGAGGCGCGCGAGGCTTTCCCGGTCGTGAGCCGGATCATCCGTGGGCAGAACAACCTGCTGATGAGCGTGAACGTGCGGCTACAGGACGGCAGGTGGATGCCGGTGCTGCCCGGCCAGTGACGCTCGAGCAACTGGCCTGCATTCCGGCGCAAGCCGAATCCAGGTAGTTCAACGCACTGGCCCCCCGCTTGATATCCGGCTCTTGGCATGCAGATGAAGCGGGACGCTGGCGACGACTGTGTTGGCTAACGCACATACAAGAATGCATCGCGGCCTTAGGCTGTCTGAAGCCGAGGCACTGCTAGTGTCGAACGGTGACTCGACCGGCGCTCGGTGCGCCAATGCGCATGTACATCGATGCCGGGCGCTGTTCATCGCTGCAACGTCATCGCCAGCTTCTTCGGCACGCTGCTGTGGGAGGCCTTTGTGCACTCTGGATGTCTGCCGCAGGAAGCGCTCTCGCCGATAACACCTGCCTTCACGCGGGTGGGTGTGGCCATACCACAGGAGAATGCCATGTCGGAGGTTGACAGGATGAATCTGATCGATGCCCGGCATTACTTCAAAGGGCAGGCGATACGGGCCGTCGACTACGTTTCAGCGGGCGGAGTTGAGCCGGATAACGTCGATCTGGAGGCTCACGCGGCAACATTGGCTGCGTTGCTGGTCAAAGCGGCGAAGTTGTTGTCCGCTTCGATGGGGAACGGCATGTACTATCCGGCTCCCGCCTATCAAAGCCTTTCCCGCATCGCAAACGATGTTGTGGTAGTCGCTGAGGCAGCTGGCCTTGTACGACTACGGCCGCTCGAAGCGGCGGGTGCTCTTCAGAATGACGAGCATTAGAGGCTATTACAGCGCTAACGCGCGCCGATTCGCCCGCATCCAGGACCGCTTCCCGCAGGCCGGGCAGAAGTCGCCGGTACCCTCGGAATCCGCGTCGATTCACCCTTGTACGGATATGGCAGGTCACGGATGCCAAGTGCTGGCCCGTTCCGACATCGACCCTGTCCCTTTCGGCTATTCTGCGCCGTGGAGGCCGGGTTCGAGAATGACAGCTGCGGGGAAGCGGCCTGCCGCAAGGAGTTGTCGTGAAGAAACAATATCTGGCGGCATTGGCCCTGGCATCAGGCTTTGGCCTCCTTACGGCGGTGCCGACGGCCGCCGCTCAGGATTCTCCGCCGGGGCCTCCGCTCGATGTTCCGGTGAGCGAGCTGGAGCACGCACTGAGTTGCAACGTCCCGCTTGCGGGCATCACCCGTGATCCGGTGTTGCTGACGCCGGCGTTTTCCACCGCCGAACAGTCCTTCGGCTGGAACTACCTGCGCAATTTACCCGCCCGGGGCATTCCGACCTGCAGCATCACCGTGCCGGATCACGGCTACGGCGACCTGCAGAACGCGGCGGAGTACGTGGTCTATGCGGTCCGCAAGATGTCGGCGCAGAGCGGCCGCAAGGTCGCGGTGGTCGGCCATCAGCACGGACCGCTCGACGAGCTCTGGGCGATCAAGTTCTGGCCCGACATCCCGGGGCTGGTCTCCACCTTTGTATCGCTCGCCACGCCGTATCATGGGACGGAGGAGGCGGCGACCGCCTGCGGCGCCAGCCACTTTTGCCCGCCGTCGGTGTGGCAGATCTCGACCGGTTCGAACTTCCTCAAAGCGCTCGACAGCCGCCCCTTGCCGGCGGGCCCGGGCTATACCTCGATCTCGACCCTGTTCGACGAATTGATCGTGCCGCAGCCCTATGCCAGCGACCTGCCCGGCGGAACGCACATCGTGCTGCAGGACATCTGCCGCCTGCGGCCGATCGAGCACTTCACCATCCTGGCCGACAATCTCAGCTACCTGCTGGTGCTGGATGCGCTGGCTCACCCCGGCCTGCCCGCCGACCCGGCGCACATCTCGCCCTGGGTCTGCTTCGGTCCGCTGTACCAGCCCGGCGTGCTCAGCCCGCTCGAATTGCCACGGGAACTGATCGACGCGGCCGGCGCCATCACCGGGGCGTTCACGCACGTGGGTCCGGACGGGGTCCACGCGGAGCCGGCCCTGCGTAGCTACGCGGCGGCGCCTTGACGATCTGATGCGTCGCGGAATCAGGCCACCGGTTTCAAGCCCGCGCCGAAGCTAAGGACACGATGACGATGCCATCAAAGATCGGCTAGCGGCTTGGCGGCTGCAGATTCATCCTTACGGTTCATGATAGTGGTCAACGCATCCATGTTCAGCGACAAGCCCCAGAGCGTTTCCTCGGGTAGATTCTGGAGGGCGTCGAGCAGCACCCCGATGGTGGGAGCTGGCGCACGTGAGAGCAACTCTTGCCCCTTCTTCGTGACCCGCAAGCGAACGACTCTCTGGTCCTCGCGCGTCCGATGCTTGGTGACCAGCTCCATCGCTTCCAGGCCGTCCAATAGGTTGCTGGCCGTGGACTGATGGACCAGCAGGCTTGAAGCCAGTGCGGAGACGCTGACGTCGGGTTGACGCTCGATCTCTGCGAGTGCCCAGAGTTGCGAGCCGCTCAATCCGCACTCTGACTCGACATCTCGATAATGAGTCCTGATCGAGCTGAATACGATTCGAAACTTCTTCAGTACCTGCCGTGCGAAGTCGGCGGTGCGTTGATCTGCGGACCGCGCGAGCTCATCTCGCGCTGCCGTGCGCCCGACGGACCGTCTCAGGAACTTGCTCTGCGTCATTCAAATCTCGGCCGAACTGCGAAGCAGCCTCCCTCCTGAGAGCGAGGTTAGATACGCAAGACCTCCGCATCCGCTCGCCATCGGCATATTATATTTGGACAATTTATATTTGTACAATACAATATGTCCGGACCACAACCTCCCAGTGGCATCAGTTAGTTTGCGTATGCGCGCATTGTTTCCTTCAGTGCGAACGCTGCGCGCAACCAGAACGCACTCCTTTCACGGTGTCATGGCATGAACTGGCGGACGCGGTTGTCGGTGGCCTCAACGCTCCCCCGCCGTCCCGTCAACCGCGTCGCCATACTGCGCAAATGGAGAACCCGCGCAGTCTTCTGGTGCGGAGCGGTGGCGGTTGGCCTGTTGGCAGTCGGATTTGCCGAAGCCTGCAACTGGGCAATCCAAGAGCATGCGCGACTGGTGATGCGTTGGCCGCTGTTGGCTCCGTTCCTTACTCCATTCGGGCTGGTGGCCGTTGTCTGGGCAACGCGCGTGTTCGCGCCAGGCAGCCGGGGGAGTGGCATCCCGCAGGCCATCGCGGCCCTGGATGTGCAGGACACGAGACAACGTTCTCAGCTGTTGTCACTGCGCATCGCTTTCAGCAAGATTCTGCTGACCGTCGTAGGCCTGCTCTGTGGCGCTTCGGTCGGTCGCGAGGGTCCCACCGTACATGTGGGCGCCGCGCTCATGGATGCCCTTGGCCGCATTGTCCAGTTTCCATTCGACTACGTGCGGCGCAGCCTCATCCTGGCCGGCAGCGCGGCGGGCTTGAGCGCCGCCTTTAATACGCCGATTGCGGGGATCGTGTTCGCGGTTGAGGAAATGGCTCGCTCGCTTGAGGACCGTACCACGGGAACCTTGATAACAGCGGTAATTGTCGCCGGCGTTGTCGCGACCGGCCTGCTCGGCGACTACACCTATTTTGGCGTTGCCAAGGCGCACTTGCCGAGCGTACGGTCCTGGCTTGCCGTGCCGCTTTGCGGGCTGAGCGGCGGCTTGGCCGGCGGCCTGTTCAGCCAGGCCTTGATCAGCGCGAGCCGGAAGCTGACACCCTTCGCAAATGCGCGTCCCTATGCACTGGCGTTTGCGCTCGGTCTGTTTGTCACCTTGCTAGGCCTGCTCTCAGATGGTGATACCTATGGCACCGGGTACGAGCAAACGCGCGCGCTCTTGAACGGTGACGGCCATTCCGGAATATTGTTTCCTTTGCTGAAATGGCTTGCCACGCTCGCTTCCTACTTGACGGGGATGCCGGGCGGCATCTTCTCCCCTTCGCTATCAACCGGCGGCGCTCTCGGTGCCGGCTTGGCTCCTTTTGCGCCACAGGCACCAATAGCGGCAATGATCGTCCTGGGAATGGCCGGCTATTTCACCGGCGTGACGCAATCGCCCCTCACGGGCTCCGTCATCGTCATGGAGATGGTGGACGGTCATTCGCTGATCCTGCCGATTCTCGCTACTTCGTTCCTGGCGCTAGGCACATCCCGAGTGATCTGCAAGGTGCCGGTGTATCGGGCGCTGGCGGAGCCGTTTCAGCGGGCGGCGACGCAGACTGAAACTACCGCGTCTACTCCGAGTTGAGCATCCTGCTGTCGGGATCTCTGTCCAAAGTGGGCTGTTCCATCTTGACCCTCGGTGCCAATGAAATTGGCTACATACCGACGCTCAGGATTTAAAAGTTAAAAAGTAAAATGGCAGGTACCAGCCTCTTATTTGTATCCATCCCGCCGACTCAGACGACGATCAAAGGCTTACGAACCGTTCCTGGCAAGACGAAAACCGCTGTTGAAGTTGCGGTAGGACGGCGAAGCGTTGCCGCGGGACGCCGCGCGCAATACGGCGGGGTCGCGGAACCACGAACCGCCGCGCATAACCCGGGAGGCGCTGGATGGACCCGAGCAGCTTTCACGCGCACTGCCATCGACGGGCGCATCGGCATAGCTGCCCTGATAGCAGTCCTGCACCCACTGCCAGACATTGCCCAAGGTGTCGTACAGGCCCCAGGGGTTCGCTGCGAAGCTGCCGACCGGGGCGGTCTGTTTGCCGTCCCACTGGCTGCCGCAGCCGTCGCAATCGGCCTTGCCGCGACCGACAGCGTCGCCCCACCAATAGCCGGTGGTGGTGCCGGCGCGCGCGGCGTATTCCCATTCGGCTTCGCTCGGCAGCCGGTAGGTGTGCCCGGTCTTGCGGCTGAGCCATTTCACGTATTGCTGCGCATCGTCCCAGCCGACATTGATCACCGGGCGGGTGCCGCGCCCCCAGCCCGCGTCGCCGGGCCGCTGGCTGCAGCCGCCGGCAGCCGCGCAGGCGTCCCAGTCGTCGAACGTCACGTCGTATTTGCCGATCGAGAAGGCGGCAATCTGGACGCCATGCACGGGCCGTTCATCGTCGCCGTTCCCTCCCATGCGAAAGCTGCCGGCCGGAATCTGGATCATTTCCGGGCAATCGGCGCAATCGCGAAAGCCCTGCAACTGGAACTCCGCCTCTGCCTGCTTCAGCGACTTCACGGCGTCGAGGGCCGTTTTTGCGGTCTGCTGCTGATTCGCCGCCACCTGGTCCTGGGCAATCTTGCTGTAGCTCGCAATCAGCGTCTCGAAGAATCCACGGGTTTCCGAACGGGTCAGCGCGGCCACCTTTTCGTAGCCGGTACGCGCCAGATCCGGGTGACCCTTGGCCATGGCTTGATCCGCCTGCGGCATCAGGGCCAGCGCGTCCCGCAGCACGTCATCCGGCTGCCCGCCCTTGTCGCGGATGACGTCACCCGCGCGCTTGAGCAGGATGCTGGCGTCATCGCGCGCTTTGCGTGCGAGCGCGGCTTGTTCCGGGTTGCCGGCCGCGGCTGACGGCGCAACGGGCGCAGGAACCGGCTGCCGTGAATTGAGCGCGATGCCTCCGGCGACGACGCCGATGACCATCACGACCAGGGCGGCGGCGAGCCGCGCCCGCTTGCCCGAAACTGTGCGTCCGGGTGACTTTACTGAGCCGCCTCCATCGGCCGGCGCTTCGGAGCTGCCGGTTGCCGCCCCGGGCGGCCGCGTCGGCGGCGCCGTCGCGGATGCCGCCGGCGGGAACGGCTGGCTTGGCACCGACGGCGGCCCGGGCACGTCGAACGAGCGTTCCGCGGTTGTTGCCGCAGGCCAGGCCGGAGTGGCGGCATTCGGGGCAGTTACGGCCGCCCCGGGCCCGATCGTGAGCTGCTCGACCGATGCACCACGCGCTTCCACCCTCGCCAGCGTCGCTTCCGGCGGCAGGCGCCGGCCATCGAGGGCGGCGCGGAATTCCACGATGTTCTGCGGACGATCCCTGGCCGAAAGCTCCAGCGCCCAGTCGATCGCCAGCAGGAACGCGCGGCCGTAGCCCGGCGCGTCCCTGAGCAGTGCGGAAGCTGGCAGCAGCGGGTCGGCGTGCCCGCCGCCCAGCTCGGCGGCGCGCAGGGCCGCCTCCGGCGGCGCCTTGCCGGTGACGGCTTCGTAAAGCAGCGCGCCGAACGCATAGAGGTCGGTCCACGGGCCGTGGCGGTTCTCGCTGGCGGCGCGGGAGTATTGTTCCAGGGCCGCATAACCGGGCGTATAGGCAACCAGGTCGGTCATGCGCGTGTATTGCGTGGCGTCGCTGGCGGTTTGTGCGCGGGCGGTGCCGAAGTCGATCAGGACCGGGCGGCCGTCGTCCTCGCGCAGCATGATGTTGTCGGGCTTGATGTCGCGGTGCAGGATGCCGCGGGCGTGGGCATGCGCGAGCCCCTCCAGCACCGGCAGCAGAAGACGGCGCGCGCGTTCCTCCGCCAGCGTGCCTTCGCGGCGCAGCAGCGCGCGCAGGGATTCGCCCTTGACGTACGGCATGATGAAGTACGCGGTGCCGTTCGACTGGAATACCGACAGCAGCCGGATCACGTTCTCGTGGTCCAGCTCGGCGATGGCCTGCGCTTCCTTGTAAAAGGCGCGCAGGCCGCTGCCGAACGCTTCGGTGGCGCCCTCCACCTCGTGGGTGGGACTGACGGTGTGGCCGTTCTCGCGCGAGGCGATCCCCTGCGGGAAATACTCCTTGATGGCCACCTTGCGCAGCATCGGGCCGAGCTCCTCGCCGCTCTCGGTGGCCGTGTATTCGGTGGCGAGGTAGGTGATGCCGAAGCCGCCTTTGCCCAGGCGCTTCTCCACCATGCAGTTGCGGATGCGCGAGCCCTGGGGCAGTACCGAAGGGGCGAACATCACGCCATCACGATTTCGAACTGCAGGGTGAACGACTGCGCGGGATCCTCCGCAAACCTGCGCCCCAGGCAGAGCGCGCCGGTGCGCGGCAGCGCCAGCTCGACGCCCAGCAGGTGCAACTCCTCGCCGCCGGCCGCATCCTTCAGCCAGGTCCCGTTGCGGCTCTTGTCCTGCGCGAACCAGAGCCCGGCGCGCGGCTCCAGCTTGAGATGTCCCGACGAGATCTTCAGCTCGGGATCGTCCAGGCGCAGGAACGCATCCTTGGCGCGTCCGATCAGCACGGGCGGAGCGGAGCCCGCAAGCCTGCGCGAGGTCTCACCGTGGCGGATCACCAGTCCCAGCACCGGTGCGGACACCGCCCCGGCGCCGGCGAACTTGGTCGGCATGACCGTTTGTGCCTCCCGCCACTGCAGAGTACAGACCGCGACCTCGCCGATCCCCTTGATGGCGCGCACGCCAAACGGCTCGGTGCGCGCGGCAAGCTCGGGAGTCAGGTCGTGCAACAGCTCCCTGGCGATGAAAATGTATCCCGGCGCATCCGGCACCAGCTTGTGCAGGCGGGCGGCGAAGTTCACCGTCTGGCCCAGCACATCGGGCCTGCCCAGCACCTCGCAGAATTCAACCGGTCCGACATGCAGGCCGACGTAAAGGGCCAGCCCGGCCTCCTGCGCCAGCAGTTGGATCGCAATGGCCGCATTGGCCGAATCGATGGCGGGCTGGTTCTCGAAAACCGCAAGGATGTCGTCCCCGTCGGACTTGATGACGCGGCCGCCGTACCCTGCAACGGCAGCGGACATCGTCCCGATCAGGCTCCGGATGCCGCGGCCGGCCTCCGCGTCGCCCAGGCGCTGGCGCAGCGCAGTGTTGCCCGCGATGTCCGCGAACAAGACTCCGCATGTGTTGATGCGACTGATCATGCCCGAACCGGCCCCCAAGAGATCGACCGGAGCATAAAGGAGACGCGAGAACCGTGAAGCCGAAGTTCGGGCTAACGGCAGGGCGGGCAAGACCAAAGGAGGCAGTTGGCTGGGCGATCGGCGGGAGGCCGTCTTTTTCCGGGAGCTACGCCACCTCTGTCAGGAATTCGTGGCGGGGCCGCAAGCCAGGTAGTCAGCCGCCCATTCTTCCAGCGCGCGGGCACTTTCCGTACATATCGTCGAGCGCCGCTCCACTGCGCAGACCCTCGACCAGCGTGGCTGGCAGGCTGTCGTTTCCAACATCCACCAGCAACTGGTCCAGCAGCTGATTGACCTCCTTCTGCCAGCGCGGAACGTCGGGCGTGGGTCCCTGGCCGTTTTCCGCCAGGTCAACCGCACATCCGAGAATGTTCTTCAGCCCGGTGATCAGATTGCGGATCGCAAACCGCGCGTGCTCGGGATACAAACGGGCCAGCAGGAAGCGTTCCGCCGCCGTCACGTCATGGCCGTTGATCACGGAGCGGTAGAAATCGTACGACGCTGGTTCCTCGATCTTGATGACCGAGGCAGGATCGCCCTCGTCTCCTGCCGAAAATCGATGCAATTGCATCGTTTATATCAAAATATAACCGTCCGAATAGATAATAAACGCGCTCGCATCGATTTTTCTTGATCTTAGTGAAGTTTTGACTAAAATCGATCAGATCTCATCGATTTTAACCCTCATGCAACTTAATATAGAGAGTGTGCAGGATCTAGGCTTGTTGATTCGTGCCACGACCCCGTAAGGGGGTCTTTGAGGGGAGCGGTGCGAGCCGTTCCCCTTTTTGCTAGGTACATAGGGCTGTTGATAGCCCCCCACATGCTCTATGTAGAGTGCCCTCAGCAATAGAACCTCAGATTCCGTTTTGTACTCAACATGTTATGTGCAGACCGCGACCGCATGCTTAGTGCGACTGAGTCTGAGTTAGGGCATCGGCACATAGAGACCTCCGTTGTGAGCGAAGCAAGAAATTCTCCGCTCAGGGGCTGATGGACCATGCCTTCGCCCTCAACGTTCGGGAAGCGACCCATGCCAGAAGCAGGCCAAACACCGCGACCGCCCACGGCGGCATTGCGGGGACCGAGGCCGGGTCATTCATCGACGCGTTGAAGACTAGGTTGCTTGCGCTGGTCATGTTCAGTGTGCCGCCGGAGGTCCCGAACGGCGCAAGGCTCCGGCTGCTCGCGGACACCGGGCCGATGCTGGTCGCAGCGTTGTAGGAGCTGAACGAACCGGCGCCCAGATCGACCACGTCGCCGCTCTCGTTGTCGATGAAGCCGGCCCCCGGCGTGCCCTGGTTGACGAAGAAGTAGATGTGATCGACGGCGTAGACCGTACTGAATCCGGAAATGCTGACCGACGTCGCCTGGAGCGGGTTCTGCAAAACGCCCGAACCGCGGTTGGAGGTATTGGCGGTGTCGCCGGTGCCGCTGATCGTGACGGCGGCGTTGGTGAAATTGGTCCCGCCCAGGCTGCCGCTCGCCGTCCCCGTCACCTGGTAGGTGATCGGCGACGCCCCGGCCTCGCCGGCCGGGCAGAGAAGGAACGTGGCGACGACCGCCGACAGCCGGGCCAGGTGAACCCAACTCCGTGCACTCGTGAACACGACCGTCTCCTTTTTCGCCTATTCCGCGTTGACCGACGAGCGGCGCGGCAGCGCAGTCAGGTCGCAGGATCCGCACCATACGTCGTAGTACGTCCCGCCTGGCGCCGCGGCCCTTGCCAGCGTTTTCGCGCTCTTCGATTTGGTGGCCGGTTCGGCCGGCGCCTGCGTCGCTTCGACCGAGGTCCAGGCGCCCGTGCCTTTCGGCAGTATCCAGGTCCGGGGAGCCGCTTGGGGCCCGTCGTTCGTCGTCTGGGTCAGGTAAAGATCACCGCCGCTCCAGAACAGCGCCTTCGGCGCTACTTGCGGGGTCCCCGCCACCGCCGGCAGCGGCGTCGGCGCCGCCGAGGCCGACCGGGCGCCGGCTACCAGCACGCTCCGCCGACCGCTCGCGTCGGCGGTGAGGACGGCGAGCGATTGGCCGTCGTCCGACCATTGCGGCCTGGAGGAGAACTCGACCTGGCCCCCGGCGGCCTTGTACAAGGGCTTGTCGTCCAGGTTCAGCGTCGGCGTCCGATCCGCTGCGCGCGCGAAATGCGGCGCCCCGGTGACGTAGGCGTAGTGCTGCCCGTCCGGGGAAAATGCGGCGCCGCCGCCATCGTCGAAGAACGCCTTGAGGGTCTTGCCGGTGGTCCAGTCGAAGAGCTCGTATTCGGTGGTCGAGGGGTTCACGCTGCCGCTGACGGCAATCTGGTTGGGCGTCAGCCACTCCAGCGCCTCGACGAAGCGCATGCCGCTGGCCACTTGCCCCGGCGCGGCGGGCTTGATCGGGATCTGGGACAGGAGGTTCCCGCGCCGGTCGATCACCACCAGTTTGGCCAGTGCTGTGCGGGGAACCACCCGTGCATCTTGTGGCTGAATACAGGCGGCCTTATAATCATTCCGGCGTTTAGGAATGATTATTTGCCGGGTGACCGATATGCCCGCTTTACATAGCTGGATTCCGTCGACTGAAGTCGCGTTCATCGCGCAATTGAGCGACAAGGAGATCAACCGCGCGGTCGATGAAGACGTACTGCCCACGACGCTCTACCAGCGAACGGACGGGCGGCGCTTTGCCCGCATCACCGCGGTGTTCGCCAAGTTCTATTTCGACGCGGCCGAGCAGCTCACGCGGACTCTGCGCCGCGAGGTGATCGAAACGCTCACCTCGCGCCTGATGCAAAGACCTGATCACGATGCCGTGCTGGAACTCGGTGTCTGGAATGTGCCCATGGACTGGAAGGTCCAGTTGCAGTTCGGATGGATTGATCTGGAGCGATTCGTCAAATTGTCGAAAGCGCGGGCGGCGCGCCTCGATCGCGCACACCGAACTGTGGTTGAGGATTCCGGAATTTTGGGCGGGATGCCGGTGTTTGCCGGAACGCGCATTCCGATCGAAGCGGTATTGGCCTCCAAAAACGCAGGCATGAGCGCGGAAAGTATCGCCGAATCCTATCCGTCGGTGACCCCGGAGCAGATCGATGACGCCGAAGCGTATCTGGAGGCCCATCCGCGCCGCGGCCGGCCTCGCAAGCGTCTGGATGAATCCAGTCCCCATTGGCGAAGGATCAGTCATAAGGTCGTCGTGCCGCCAAAAACGGCATGAGCTACAAACTGCTGATCGACGAATGCCTGTCCCCCAAGCTAGTGGTACTGGCACGCGCGGCGGGCCATCATGAGTCCACCTGCGTCCGTGACCGCGGCTGGCAGGGCCAGCAAGACCATACGTTAATGCGGAATGTAGTCGACGAAGACTTCACCTTGGTTACGCACAACGCCATCGATTTCCGGGGCCCTGGGGTGCCGTCACTCGGAGGGCTGCACAACCGCTAGCCAATCCACGCAGGACTGATCTGCCTGGCCTCGGCATATCCGCTGGACATCGGTCGACAGCAGAGAATCTTCGGCCAGATACTGGTGGAACTGCAGCAACTGGACGACCTGATCAACCAGGCGCTGGACGTTTACGAAAACGAGGACGGTTCATTGTCGATCAGTCTATACCGGATTCCGGATGGGGATATTTGATTGGCGGAGCAGGAATTCCGCTTGGTCGATCTCAGGAGCGGTGTGACATCGTTCCTGCTCGCGGCGCAGCGGCCGCAACTCGCGCAACGGCCGGGCCCGCGGTTCTGGCAAGGCTTTGCCGAGAGCTACCTCGCAGCGCTATGCCACATTCTGGGCCGGGTCCGCTGAGTCTGTGGCAGAAAGGCACCCGGCTGCCTTAAACTGGATGCGTATCGAGGATCCCACTGTCATGGCAAACAGCGCCCCCACGCTCAAGCAGAAAGCCCACGAGCTGATCGACCAGCTCCCGGAGAACGCGACCTGGCGCGATGTGGCGTACCGCGCGGCCGTGCGCGCCGACATCGAGGCGGGCCTCGCGGACAGCGCCGCCAACCGAGTCACGCCGGTCGAAGAGATCCTCAAGGAACTCGGCCTGGCCGACGAATGAAGGTTGTCTGGACCGACCGCGCCAAGCAACGCCTATGGGAAATCCAGGCATATATCGCACAGGACGCGCCGCGGGTGGCGCCGAAAGTGGTACGCCGCCTGGTGCTGCGTTCGCGCCAGCTCGCCACATTGCCGCGGTCGGGGCGTGTCGTGCCCGAGTATCAGCGCGACGACATCCGCGAGCTGCTGGAACGACCCTACCGCATCATCTACTTGGTGCTGGCCGAGCAGCGGCGCATCGATGTGCTCACGGTGCGTCACTACCGACAATTGTTGCCCGGCGATCTGGCAGAGCTGTAGCTGAATGCCGCGTGAGTTTTTGCTCAGATGGCGAATGCCTTTACGCGTGAGCGCGGCGAACCGATTACGCAGAAGCAGTCGATTCGTCGTCAACATGGCACAGGGATTTCCTTTCGAGCCTTTTGGAGCCGCCCTCCTGGGCGACGACTTCAGCCCTTTGAGGGGCACGGCCTTTACCCGTTAAGCCCCCTTCCATTACCCCTTCTTCACCAGTCCCTTTGCCTCGATGCCAGAAATCCGTCTCACTCCCGCAGGTAGCCTGAGCTGGAGCGAGTCCGACCCGGCTGCGCCCCAGGATTTTGACGGGGCCCCCGGCGTCGCGTTCGCCGCCGACTGGCGCCAGGGCCTGTTCCTGCTCGCGGCCCGGCGGCCGCAACTCGCGCAATGGCCAGGCCCACGGTTCTGGCAAGGCTTTGCCGAAAGCTACCTCGCGACGCTATGCCACATTCCTCCGGGCTCGGACAATACCGTTCCACAGGTGCCCGCGCCCGCCGAGCTGGAATCGCGGATCTTGACCGCGCCGCCGCTGCCGGGCGGCGAATACCTCACGGCGGAACGGCTGCGGCAAATCTGGGATGCTCTGGACGCCTGGGTGCAGCAGGCACTGGCCGAGGACGGCGGGCTCGAACGCTTCATCGAGAAACGCGCCGCGAAGTGGCGCCAGGTCGGGCGCGTCTGCCTGCACTTGGCAGAAAACCGCAACGACCCGCAGCGGCCGTTCGCGTTCATGGCAAGTTATACCACCGGCTTTGGCGGCAGCGGCGGGCTGCGGCATCTTCCGCTCGGTAAGGCCCTGGAACAGTACGCCGGCGCGAAAAACCGCCAGGCGCTGGTCCGCCTGCTGACGCCGCTGCAATCCGCCGGCGAGCGTTGCGATTGGCTGCGACATCTGGTCGACAGCCGCGAAATCTTCCAGCCGACGGCCTGGACCGCATCGCAAGCATACCGGCTGCTCACGAGCGTCCCACAGCTGGAGGACAGCGGACTCACCGTGCGCCTGCCGGATTGGTGGAAGAGCCGGCCCCGCCCGCAGGTGAAGGTCAACATCGACCGCAGGGACCCCGCCCGGCTCGGCCTGGACGCGATGCTGGATTTCGACGTGAGCGTGGCGCTCGGCGACCAGACGCTGACACCGCACGAGATAAAAGCGCTGCTGGAGAGCGGCGAGCGCCTGGTCCTGCTCAAGGGCCAATGGGTGGAAGTGGACCGCGACAAGCTCCGCCAGGCGCTGGACCACTGGCGCATCGTGGAACGGCAGGCGCGAGACGGGCAAATTTCCTTCATCGAGGGCATGCGCCTGCTGGCAGGCGCTCCGGCCGGCTTGCGCGAGGAACCGCAGGCCGAAGCGGAGCGTGAATGGCTGCATGTGCAAGCCGGCGCCGGGCTCAGCCGGCTGATGGAGGGCCTGCGCGATCCTGCCCGGCTGCAGGCGATCGACGCCGGCGACGCGCTGAAAGCCACGTTGCGCCCTTATCAGCGCCAGGGCGTGAACTGGTTGCACTTCCTCGCCGGACTGGGCCTGGGCGCCTGCCTGGCCGACGATATGGGTCTGGGCAAGACCCTGCAGGTGCTGGCGCTGCTGCTGTGCCTTCGCCGCAACGAGGGCGGCCCTTCGCTGTTGATCGTTCCGGCCTCGCTGCTGGCGAATTGGCGCGCCGAGGCGCAGCGTTTTGCGCCTTCCCTCAAACTCGCCTTCCTGCACCCCGCGGAAGGCGAAAAGGCCGCGCTGGAGCAAATTGCCGCCGCGCCGCGGGAGGAACTTGCCGGCAGCGACCTCGCGGTGACCAGCTACTCCATGCTGCACCGCCAGCCATGGCTGCGGGAGGTGACTTGGCGGTTCGTGATCCTGGACGAGGCGCAGGCGATCAGGAACGCCGAAACCCGGCAGAGCAAGCTGGTCAAGCAACTGCCGGCGCAGGCGCGCATCGCGCTCACCGGCACGCCGGTTGAAAACAGGCTCGGCGATCTATGGTCTTTATTCGATTTTCTGAACCCCGGACTGCTCGGCGGCGCCGCCGTGTTCAAATCCTTCGTCAAGCGCTTGGAGGCCGGCGACACGCCATCCTACGCGCCGCTGCGCAAGCTCGTGGGCCCATACATCCTGCGCCGGATGAAGACCGACCGCACGATCATCGCCGATCTGCCGGACAAGATCGAAGCGCCCTGCTACTGCGGGCTTTCCAAGACGCAGGCGCGGCTGTATCAGCAGACGGTGGACGGCATGCGCCAGGCGCTTGACCGCCTGCAAGGCATCGAGCGCCGTGGGCTGGTATTGCAAACACTGATGCGGCTCAAACAGATCTGCAACCACCCCAGCCAGCTCACCGGAGACGGTGACTACGCCGCGGCCGACAGCGGCAAATTCCAGCGCCTGGCGGAGATCGGCGAGGAACTGGCCGAGCGCCAGGACCGCGTGCTGGTCTTCACCCAGTTCCGCGAAGTGATCGATCCGCTGATGCAGCACCTCGCGGCGATCTTCGGCCGGCCGGGCCTGAGCCTGCACGGCGGCACCGCGGTTTCGGCGCGGCGGAGCATCGTCGAGCGCTTCCAGGCGGACGACGGCCCGCCGTTCCTGGTGCTTTCCTTGAAAGCCGGCGGCACCGGCCTTACGCTCACCGCCGCGAGTCACGTGATTCACTTCGACCGCTGGTGGAACCCGGCGGTGGAAAACCAGGCTACCGACCGCGCGTTCCGCATCGGTCAGAAGCGCAACGTGCTTGTGCACAAGTTCGTCACGCGCGGCACCGTAGAGGAAAGGATCGATGCGATGATCGCGGACAAGCGCAAGCTCACCGAGGAACTGCTGGGCGGCGAGGGGGAGGTGAATCTCACCGAGCTTTCCGACGAAGCGCTGCTGCAGCTGGTCAGGCTGGACGTGAACCGCGCCATGGGCTGATGCCCGAAAGGACCTTCGCATGTCGTTCTACAGCTGGAAGCCCTACGTCCCCGTCGCCAAGCGGCGCGCCGATACCGAGCGGGCAATCAAGCGGCTCGGAAAGGCCGGCCAAATTGACCCGGTGCGCATCCAGGGCCGCACCATCGCCAGCAGCTTCTGGGGCAAGGGCTGGTGCACGCACCTGGAAAAGCACTCCGATTTCGAAAACCGCCTGCCGCGCGGCCGCACGTACGTACGCAACGGTTCCGTCTGCCACTTGGCGGTGAACGCCGGCCGCATCGAGGCGCGCGTCGCCGGCTCGCAGCTGTATGATGTTGTCATACAGATCGGCGCACTCAAGCCGGCCGCCTGGCAGGCATTGAAGAAAAAGTGCGCGGGCCAGGTCGGCTCCCTGCTGGAGCTGCTGCAAGGCGAGCTGTCCAGCCAGGTGATGAGCGTGGTCACCGACCGCGATACCGGGCTTTTCCCCCAGCCCGGGGAAATGAAGTTCGATTGCAGCTGCCCCGACTGGGCGGACATGTGCAAGCATGTCGCCGCGGTGCTTTATGGCGTCGGCAATCGGCTCGACCGGCAGCCGGCGCTGCTGTTCCAGCTGCGCGGCGTCGATGCCTCGGAACTGATCGCGGAAAGCCTCAATGCAAGCGGCCCCGCCACGGCACCCGTGGCGAACCGGCTCGCGGACGACGCACTGGGCGGAATCTTCGGCATCGAATTCGATGAGGGCGCTCCCTCGGCCGTGGCCGAGCCCGGCCCGAAGTCGGTGCCGCCACGCCGGCGGAAAAAGTCCGCCGCCCCGGCCAAAACACCGAAGCCCTCGCCGCGCGGCAAAGGCAAGCCCGCCCCATTCCGCGCTTCGGCCCAATCGATTGGGCGGCTACGCAAACGACTGGGATTTTCGGTGGCGGAGTTCGCCCGGCAGCTGGAGGTATCTCCCGCCAGCGTCAGCCGCTGGGAAGCCGAACGAGGACCGCTGAAGCTGCAGGCCCGCTGTCTGGCGGCATTGGATGAGATCTACCAGACGGCGGAATAGAACGGAAGGCTGTGCCCGTGCTGACCTGATCGCGCCATCGGTCAGCGCAGGGGCGCACCCCCTGCACCCCTTAACAATGAGTGCATGCTCGTATTCGCCCTGAAGCGATTGCCCAGGGAATCCACGTCTGGACTTCTGACACTGGCCATCGCCTCCGCCTCCGGCAATGAGCTCAGGCTCATACAGGCATTGCACGCTCTGCACACCCCCTGTGTACGGAGCCCAGTCATGGGAAGGAAGCGCTGTGCATCCTGCGGCCAGCCGTTTCGGCCGCGCCCCCATATTCCGCAACAGCGATACTGCCCGGAACCCGCCTGCCAGCGCGAACGTCGCCGACAATGGCAGCAGACCAAACGCCTGCGCGATCCCGAGTATCGGGACAACGAAGCGAAGGCCCGACGCGCCTGGGGCCAACGAAATCCGGACTACTGGCGCGATTACCGCCGCTCGCATCCCGAGTATGTCGCCCGCAACCGGGCCGGGCAAAGCCTTCGCAACGGTAATCGGCGCGGCGGCCTGATTGCAAACGGGGACGCGAGAACGCGTGATTCCCGTGTCCCTTCAGGCATCTATCAGCTGCGCCCCGTGGCGGCGTTTATTGCAAATGGGGACGTATGTACGGTTGAAATCGTTCTACTTTCAATTGGAACCGCCTTTTCGCCTCATTGCAAAGAGAGAACTTTATAGGTGCTCGTTTCCGCGGCTGTTAGTGTCGATGCCTGCAAATCAGGATCGCTGCGGAGAAGACGGCGTGAGGGACAGCATGGACAAATCCGGCCCAGACGGACCCGCCGCGAAACCCGCGGCGTTCCGCGCTGCCGAGTACGTTCGGATGTCGACCGAACACCAGCAATACTCGACCGAGAACCAGGGCGACGCGATTCGCGAGTACGCCGCCCGGCGCGGCATCGAAATCGTCCGCACTTACGCCGACGCCGGCAAAAGCGGCCTGCGGATCGACGGCAGACAGGCCCTGCAGCGGCTGATCCGGGATGTCGAAGCCGGTACCGCCGATTTCCAGATCATCCTGGTCTACGACGTCAGTCGCTGGGGACGGTTTCAGGACGCCGACGAGAGCGCGTATTACGAGTACATCTGCCGCCGTGCTGGCATCCAGGTGGCCTACTGTGCCGAGCAATTCGAGAACGATGGCTCCCCGGTGTCTACCATTGTCAAAGGAGTCAAACGCGCCATGGCCGGCGAATACAGCAGGGAGCTGTCGGCCAAGGTCTTTGCCGGCCAGTGCCGGCTGATCGAGCTCGGGTACCGGCAGGGCGGTCCGGCCGGCTACGGCTTGCGACGGGTCCTCGTCGACCAGCACGGGGATATCAAGGCCGAATTGACTCGCGGCGAGCACAAAAGCCTGCAGACCGACCGAGTCATTCTGGTGCCGGGTCCCGACGTCGAGGTCGACATCGTCAATCGCATCTACCGGTGGTTCATCGACGATGGATTGGTCGAGTCCGGAATCGCCCAGCGCCTGAATGATTTGAAAGTGCTCACCGACCTGGGACGAAGCTGGACCCGTGCCACCGTACACGAGGTTCTTACCAACGAAAAATACATCGGCCACAACGTCTACAACCGGACGTCGTTCAAGCTCAAGAAGCTGCGGGTGGTGAATGCTCCCGACATGTGGATTCGGAAGGAAAGCGCCTTCGCGGCTATCGTTCCGCCGGCGGTGTTCTATACGGCGCAAGGTATTATCCGAGCGCGAGCGCGCCGCTACAGTGACGAGGAACTGATCGAGCGGCTGCGCACCTTGCACCAGCAGCACGGCGTCTTGTCCGGCCTGATCATCGACGAAACGGACGGCATGCCCTCCTCGTCCGTTTACGCCCATCGCTTCGGCAGCCTGATCCGGGCCTATGAGAGGGTCGGCTATATGCCGGACCGGGATTACCGTTACCTGGAGGTCAATCGGATTCTCCGGCGCCTGTATCCGGACATCGTCGCCCAAACCGAGCGGCAGATCGCCGACGTGGGCGGCGGAGTTGTTCGGGACGCGGCCACCGACCTGCTGCGGGTCAACGGCGAGTTTGACGTGTCGTTGGTACTGGCCCGCTGCCACAACGTGGGATCGGGAGGAAGCCGATGGAAGGTCCGCTTCGATACGGGTCTGGCACCGGACATCACCGTGGCGGTCCGGCTCAACGACACCAACCAGGCGCCGCTCGATTATTACTTGTTGCCGCGTCTCGATTTCGGGACCGGACGTCCCGGCCTGCGACTGGCGGACGACAACCCGATCGAATACGAGAGCTATCGCTTCGACACCCTGGACTATTTATATGGAATGGCCGAGCGCGCACGGCTACGCAAGGCCGCATGAGCCCGACACCTCAGACCGGGGAGTTGCGGATGATTCCGGTGGACCGGATCGAGGTGCTTAATCCGCGCGAGCGCAAAGCCCGCGTGTTCGATACGATCGTCGACAACATTAAAACCATCGGTCTGAAGAAGCCGATCACTGTCACCCCGCGCCAAGCATCGGATGGCGGTGAGCGCTACTTGCTGGTTTGCGGTGAAGGGCGACTAAAAGCGTTCAAGGCGCTTGGCGAACCGGCAATTCCAGCGCTGGTGGTGTCGGTGAGCGACGAGGACGCATTCATCATGAGTCTCGTTGAAAATATCGCGCGCCGCCAGTTTCGCCCTTTGGAACTGCTTGCCGGCATCGTGGCGCTGCGCGACCAGGGTTACAGCCCGAAGGTCATTGCCACCAAGACGGGGCTGACGCCCGAGTACGTGTACGGCATTCTGAACCTGCTGAAGCAAGGCGAGGAGCGTTTACTGATCGCAGTCCAGAGCGGCAGGGTTCCCTTGTATGCCGCCTTGTCCATCGCCGGTGCCGGAGAATGCGACAAAGCGATTCAGGTGGCACTGCAGGATGCCTACGAATCCGGGAATTTGCGCGGCAGGCAGTTGATTGAGGCACGACGGCTTATCGAGCGGCGGCGCACCCTGGGGCGATCGGCCGCCCGGAACACGCGCCGCGTACAGACGGATGTCACGCCTTCGAGCCTGGTCCGAACTTATCAGAAAGAGGTCGAGCGACAGAAAACGCTGGTGAAGAAGGCTGAGTTTGCGCAGCAGCGTCTGCTCTTCATTGTCGGCGCTTTTCGCGAACTGCTGGCCGATGAGCATTTCGTTACCCTGCTCCGCGCCGAACGTCTCGACACCTTGCCCAAATACTTGTCTGAGCGCATTGCGGCGATGGGGCATCCAGGATGAGCGGTGTTTCGCTCGGCTTTTCCCTGGAACCGCTGGTATTGCCGTTCACCCGCATCCTGCCGTCGCGGCAAATACCGGAGGGGCTCGTCGGCTCGCGGAAATTCCAGCAGATCAGGTCGTCGATCGAAACAATCGGTTTGATCGAGCCGTTGTCGGTGACGAAGGCAATGCAGGACTCCGATCAGCATCTGTTGCTGGACGGCCACACCCGTCTTGTCGTGCTGCGCGATCTCGGCCATGCCGAAGTGCCGTGCCTGGTGGCCACCGACGACGAAGGCTATACCTACAACAACCGGATCAACCGGCTGCCGTCGGTCCAGGAGCATCTGATGATCCGGCGCGCCGTGGCACGCGGCGTGTCGCCGGACCGGCTGGCCCAGGCGCTCAGCGTCGATGTACGAACCATCGGCAAGAAGCTGTCGCTGCTGGAAGGAATCTGCCCGGAAGCCGTGGAGCTGCTGAAGGACCGGCAGTTCACATCGGACATTTCCCGCGTGCTGCGCAAGATGAAGCCGATTCGACAGGTCGAATGCGTGGAACTTATGGTGTCGGCCAATACCATCACCGTCGCCTATGCCGAAGCGATGCTGGTGGCGACGCCGGACAATTTGCTGGCTGAGGGCAAGAAGCCCCGGAAGCTGAACGGCGTCACGCCGGAACAGATGGCTAGGATGGAACGTGAAATGTCCAATCTCCAGGGGCAGTACAAGATGGCAGAGCAGACCTATGGATTGGATGTCCTGAACCTGGTCCTGGCGCGAGGGTATCTGGCCAAACTGCTCGAGAACGCCTCCGTCGCACGGTATCTCCGCCAGCGGTACCCCGACGTGATGACGGAGTTCGAGTCGATTTTGAAGACGGCTTCGCTGGAGCAGTGAGAACTGCACGCTCCAGGGAGGGGATTCTACCAATGTATACACATAAATTCACGTATTTTGTTATACATGCGTATATATTGGTAGAATCCGCATATGAATCCAATCAAGAACCCGTTTTCTCCCGGCGCCGGGTCGCCTCCGCCCGAGCTGGTCGGGCGCGACCCGGTGCTGGCCCAGGCGCGCGTTCTGCTCGGTCGCGTCAAAATCGGGCGATCCGAAAAGAGCCTGCTGCTGACCGGACTGCGTGGCGTCGGAAAAACGGTACTGCTCAACGAGATCGAACGGCTCGCCCTGAGCGAGGATTACCACACCGTTTCCGTTGAGGCGCACGAAGACAAGCGTTTGGGACCGTTGCTCGCGCCCCACCTGCGGCGCCTGCTGTTCGACCTCGACCGGGTCGCTGGTGCGGGCGACAAGGTCAAGCGCGGTTTGGCCGTCCTGCGCAGCTTCATCACCGCGATCAAGCTGACCATCGGGGATGTCGACATCGGCCTCGATATCGACCCGGAAAAAGGCGCCGCCGACAGCGGCGACCTTGAAATCGACCTTCCCAACCTCTTTGTGGCGGTGGCCGAAGCCGCGGCGGAACGCAAGAGCGCGGTCGCGCTGCTGATCGATGAACTCCAGTATTTCAACCAGAGGGAACTGGGCGCATTGATCATGGCCATGCACAAGGTGCAGCAGCGCCAGCTGCCGATGTTGCTGGTCGGTGCCGGCCTGCCGATTCTTCCCGGCCTGGCAGGTGAATCCAAGTCCTACGCCGAGCGCTTATTCAGCTTTCCGGATATCGGCGCGCTGGAGGAGGCGGATGCGGCGAAGGCCCTGCAGGAGCCCGCGCACGCCGCTGGCGTCAGCTTTGACGCCAAGGCCCTGCACGAGATATTTCACCTGACCAAGGGATATCCCTATTTCCTGCAGGAGTGGGGTTACCAGGCATGGAATCTGGCACCATCCAGCCCGATCACCCTGGACGTCGTGAACAGCGCTACCGCCATCGTAATCCGCCGGCTCGATGAGAATTTCTTCCGGGTCCGCTACGAACGGCTGACCCCCAGCGAAAAGAACTTCCTGCGCGCCATGGCCGCGTTGGGACCAGGCGCCCAACGCACCGGCGACATTGCCGACGCCCTGCGCGTCAAGGTCAACAGCCTCGGGCCGGTACGGGCCAAGCTGATCAAGAAAGGGATGATCTACAGCCCCGCGCACGGCGACATGGCGTTCACGGTGCCACTGTTCGACCAATTCATGATCCGGGCCATACCGGTGTTTGCTCAATCGCACGAGAAGTGAACGTTACCACAGGTGGACGCCGACTACGCTAACAACCTGAAGGCGCTTGATAATGGCAGGTAAGAACGAGAAGGGCCGTCCGCCGTCTCGCAGCGCGGCCAGCAGCTCGGAATCTGCCCCTCGCTCAAGGGGCCGTACTGACCGTGGCGCGCAGTTTCCCGTTGCCCCGCCCAGGAACGACGTTCCCGCCGATTATCCCGCTTGGTTTGCGGACCTCAAGGCGCGCATTCGCCAGGAACGGCTTCGCGTAGTTCTGGCCAGCAATGCCATGATGGTAAACCTGTACTGGGACATCGGGCGCCGCATCCTGGATAAGCAGGCGGACCAAGGCTGGGGCAGTCGCGTCATCGATCGACTCGCAGCGGATCTTCGGGAAGCTTTTCCGGAAATGAAAGGTTTGTCGTCGCGCAACCTCAAGTACATGCGCGCGTTCGCAGCCGCCTGGCCCGAACGGACAATTGTGCAAGCGACCCTTGCACAATTGCCGTGGTATCACCACATCGCCTTGCTGGAGAAACTCGACAGCGTCGACACGCGCCTTTGGTATGCCGCGAAGTCTCTGGAACACGGCTGGTCTCGCAACATTCTCGCGTTGCAGATTCAAGCACAGGCGCACCGCCGGCAGGGCAAGGCGCAAACCAACTTTCCAGTCACACTGCCGTCGCCCGATTCGGACTTGGCGGTGCAGGTTTTCAAGGACCCCTACCTCTTTGATTTCCTAGGGACCGATGCTCCAAGGCGCGAGATCGAGCTGGAACAGGGCCTGATCGAACACATCCAGAAATTCCTGCTCGAACTCGGCCAGGGTTTCGCTTTCGTCGGACGGCAAGTGCATCTTGAGATCGGTGACGAAGACTACTATCTCGACCTCTTGTTCTATCACCTCAAGCTGCGCCGCTACGCGGTGATCGAACTCAAGGCTCGAAAGTTCCAGCCAGGCGATGGCGCGCAGCTGGGCATGTACATGACGGCCGTAGATCGTCTGCTCTGCCATCCGGACGACAAGCCCACCCTGGGCCTACTGCTGGTACGGGAAAAAAATCGCGTGCTGGTCGAGTATGCCCTGAGCGGCAGCAATAAGCCCATCAGTGTCGCCGAATGGGACACCCGGCTTACCCACGCGTTGCCGGAGGAATTGCGGGCCAGCCTGCCAACAATTGAAGAAATCGAGGCAGAGCTGTCAGGAGTACCGGGCTCCGCGGAACCCACGCATGCCGAGAATGCAGAGGGAAGGCGGAAGCCACGCGCATCGCGTCGCGTACGAACGGGAAAATCGTGAAGATTATCGTCGACGGGACCGGTTACTCAGTTCGTTGGCCGAGGTCCAGACGGCCATGTTTTGGGCTACGGAACGTTCGACGGCGCTGGCGCATATACATATATAAGGCGTCAGTCGCCGCGGACATAAACGCTGGCGACATACCGCCCTCGTCCATCCCCATGCCCAAGATCCAGCGACGTAGCCGCACGCGCCTCCCGTTCGCTCAACCCTTGCGCCATGTAAGCCGCCGCCCGCTCCTGCGCAAATGCATACCGCGCGCTATGGCTTTGGATGCCTTCGCGGTGGCAGATGTTCCGGTAGATGTTCATCGCCTGTTTCAGACTGGCGGCCGGGGTGCCATCGTCGCGGACTACCAGATGCGGCTGGCCGGTCGTTTGAAGGACGGCTTGTGCCGCTTGAATCGCAGCGAGGGCTCGATCCGGATTTGCCGGATGGACGTCTCTGGGTCGCCCACCCTTCGTCCCTTCGATTACCCGGACGAATCCGCTTTCCTTCAGCTCCCGTTCCCACCGGGACAATGTATCCGCCTGACCGGCCCGGATAGCTTCTGCTGCCCGCGCTCCGAGATGTCGCTGCAGTTCCAGGGTGGCGCCGGTCCCGGAGCGTCCAGACGTTTCCATTTTATCCTTGAACGCGTTAAAGGCTGGATCGGATAAAGGCAACTTGGTCCCGATCCGGCTGCGCTGCTCAATGCCGAGGGCTTTATTACTGTATTCCGGATTGCGGGCCAGCCCCTGCTTGCCGACCTGCTCCAGCACCGCCCGCAGATGGCTCGCTTCGTTCGCCAATGTGCCGGTGGAAACACCCTTGGCCATTCTTGCGGCAACAAAAGCTTTCAGATGTCTGCCGCCGATCTGGCTGGCACGCTGGATACCGTATTTCAGATCATGCATCGTCTTGGCAAATGTCTGAAACGTCGCCGTCCGTGCCTGCCGGGTCAGACTGGCTCCGCCCAGCTGGAAGCCCACCCGTTTCAGGTCGGCTTCCAATTCAGTCTTCCTGCTCATCCTCGATCCTCCTGTTCCAAAACATCCGACTCGGATCCCGCGTCCGGGCAATCCCGGCAGGGCTTCCCCTGCCTTGTATCCATCACGAGCGGCCGGACGCGGTGAAGATCCGGGTAGGTGAGTTTCGTGGCCTCACAGCAGCGCGTGCCGGTGGCATGCGGTGCTGCCCTTTCACCGTTGCCGGTGTCGGGGATCGAGGCTGCCCTTTTAAAGGGCCGCTCGTGGTTGGGTGACACATCTGAGCTTCATTGCGAAGCCGAACAAGACATGCGCCCGTTGCAGGCGCTTTGAAGCCGTTTCACATGCTCGGCGCAGGTGAAAGGTCCAGTAGCGAAAGGCATTGCGCCAGTCGAAGGCTGTGCGTCACTCTCTCGGCTTCACCGAGCACAGTGACGCACGCGTTGGGGAATGCGCCTTGGCGCAGGCCCGTAAAAGGGCCGAGCGTTGGCGCACGACATGCATCGTGATGTGGATTGCCGCAGGAAATGCGGCAGCCGACTCATCATCGTCCGAGTCAGCGGATCATCGAAGTTGGGCGTGATGCCCAGGTGTCGAACAAGGACCAAAGCCCTTACGGGCGGGCGGCGCTTCCCAGTCCATCAGCCGCCTCGGGTGCCTGCGAGCAGGCGGGGTGCGACGATACCCTCGTCGCCGGGGATGAAAGCGTCTTCCGCTCAGGCTCCTTCAATCGAGCTTGAGCGGAAAACGCCTTCCGCCGCGACCGGCTCTGCCTGGCCGCAGATTACTGGCGGACGCATTGCGCCATTGAATTCCGCTTGCACTCCTCAACGAGGTGCAGTGAAGCCAAATCAAAACAAAGCTGCCTTGAAGTATGGACCGAGCCCTATGGGCACGCAGCTCTTCCCGATCCGATAAGCTGCTTGAGCAAAATAGTGGCCACGAGCGTGCGCATTCGCAAGTCGGCATGACGGCCGATTCCTGGAGATTCCTGGACCTTCCTGCGTTATAGCCTGTCTGGGCTGGCGGCTGCGGCGCGCGCGCAAAATCGCGCATGATCGGCGGCGCTCAACAATGTTTCAAGACACGCGCCCAAGCTTCGCGCTCGGCCTCGTCGCGGCTCAGGCCGCCGTCAAACTCCATGATGGCCGCCCGTTCCTCGAAATCCTCACGCATGGCGTCAGTGATCGGCATCTGTGCGAGCATCGTCGTGCCGGCCGGCGACACATTGTCTGGTGACGTTGCAGCCGTTGCAGACGTGCAATCCGCTGAGCGCGCACATTTCGACGTTACGCCGGCCGTTGCGGGTGACGTTGCAGCCGTCGCAGGGCTGGCTGCCAGCCAAGCAGCCAGCACATCAACGCCCATGGTCGGCTCCCAGTTTGTCAGCACGGATCGGGTACAAGCGCATCGCACGCCCACTGATACGTAGTGGCCGAGCGCGCTCGCCGCCATCGGGTGCCGGCAGCGCACCGGCCGCCTGCAAGACGTCCAGCGCGCGTTTGAAGTCAAAACCCCGCAGGGCCTCTCGCATGCCGTCGGAGCTGAACAGGTAGACCCGGCCCGCGCCGCCCTCGTCACGCCACCAGCCGGCACGATCGCGCACGATCGTGTCGGCGAGCGCGTCGGCGCAGGAAAAGCGCGCATCGCCGTGGCGTTCGATGAAGGCCGACACCTGCTCCAGAATCTGCCGGCGCTCATCATTACCGCGCCCGCGTTGCGCATGCCAGGCGCGGAACCCCTCAGCCGCTGCCGCGATCGCCTCGCCGCGAGGCCAGCCGGAGATTCCATACTCGGTCGTCAGTTCGCCCGCCAGAGCCAATAGCGCGAAGCGTGCCGCCGCGCGCTTGTCCTGTCCCTCGGCGTCGCCGGGGCAAAATTCGGGGCGCGCCTTGATCGACTCCAGCAGAGCGGAACAATCGCCGCCGTCGCGGGCCAGCCGGTGCAGGAAGGCGCGGCCGGCGTATCCGTAGTGGGTTGCCGCCGCCAGCCGGATCGCATCGGAAAATGCAGTACCGCTCACCATACCATGCAGCTCGTCCCAGGCACCAAAGCGTCGGGTCGCCGGCACGTCCAACAGCCGGACCGATTGCCCGGCCTTCGCACGGTGTCCGCCTTCGGCCATGGTGGTGGCGATGGTGCGCTCACCACTGGAAAGCACGATGCAGCGCCAGCGGGTGACGCTGCGGGCGCCGCCGGATCGGGTCGCCCGCTGCTTGCCTTGTCCGTTGCCCAGGGTATAGACGATGGCGCCGACTTCGCGCGGGTCGCACTCGCTGATTTCATCCAGCGCCAGCAGCCCGTCATTGAATAATGCCGCGGCGCCTTCCATGCCGTTGGCAGTGGCACGCCAGCTCCGCCGGAAGCTCGGGCCGCCCCAGGTCGAGCAGGCGGCATCGATGGCGGTCGTCTTGCCGGTGGAGGAGTCGCCGACCAGATGAATGCCTCCGCTTTCGGCCTTGCACCGGTCGAGCAGCGGCCCGGCAAACGAGGCCGATAGTGCCAGCACCAGCAGCGGATTGCCGACCGAGCGCGCAGCGATCTCGGCCTGCCAGCCGGCCAGAGTGCCGCCGGTAGTGTGCTCGGCGTGTCCGCGCTCGCTGGACTGGAACGTGACGTCCGATGCCGACGGGCCGATCACTTCGTCCGGCAGGACATAGGAATCGCCACACCAGCCCACTTGCGTGGCGCAGCGCATTCGCCGCTGCGGTGCCTTCTGCAGCAGGTATTGGCCCAACAGGCGATGCGACAGCAGGTCGATTTCCAGCCCCATCGCCAACAGCTCCGCGCGCAACTCGTCGCCCTTGCCGCTCAGCAGTTCCATGGGCATTGCCCAATCGCGCCAGCGCCCGGACGTATTGCGGAACCGCAGCAGCCGGCCGTAATTGTTGTCCTGCGCGTCGAAGGTCACGGCATCCACGTACAGAGGGCCGGACACCCATTGCTGGATCGGCGTCGGCGACGTCTTTTCGGTGCCGGGCTTCAGGCCGAAATACCAGACGCCCGGCCGATATTGGGCGCCCTTGTCAGCGTGCCAGTCCTCGAATACGCAGAATCTTGGCCGGTCTTCCAGGGTGGGAATGCCGGGCGCAACGCCTGCAACGTCTCCCGGTGCTTCGGACGTAATGGCGGAAGCCTCGTCATTGCTGGACTGCACGTCTGTAACGCCCGCAACGTCAGAATGGATCATTGCGGCTTCGAGTGTCCTTTCAATGATTGAGCGCACGCTTTCCGGCCCGCGCGCGGCCGCCTGATCGTTGAAGTCGGTCGCCCCATCCTGCCGTTCGCGCCCGAAGTCGGGCAGTGCCACCAGCCCGCCGACAGCACGCGCCGCCTCGCTAGCCTTCGTCAATCCCGGATTGCCTTCGGTCGTGGTGTCGTCGTCGGCGCACAGAACCAGCGGCAAGCTGGGGAATCGTTCGCGCATTGCCTTGGCCACGGACAGCAGGTTGCCGGAGTTGAACGCCACAGCCACGGGCCGGCCGGTTGCCTCATGCACGGTCGCACCCGTGGCGAAGCCCTCGGCGATGCACAGGGCGGCGGTGCCTTCAACGGCGCCAATGATGAAGTGGCAGCCGGCCATGCTGCCGCCGGGAAGAAAGCGCTTTCCGCCGTCCGGTGCAATGAATTGTAGGGAAAGCAGTTCGTCTCCAACGCGAGCCGGCGCGATCAATCGCCCACCCCTCGTTCGGAGTCCGTGCGGTTTCACTCCCTTGGCGACCAGGTAGGGATGATCGGCCGTCGCCGGCATTGCCGCGTTCCAGATTTCGGCCGCCTTGCGCGCAGCAGCCGCGCGACGCCGTGCTTCCCTGGTTTCGCGCTCGCGGCGTATCGCTTCGACCCTGGCGTGTTGGTCAGTTTCTTCGGCCGCGGTCAGGGTCCGCCCAATGTCTGCCCGCCAGGTGTCCGCGGTGCCGCTACGCCAGTCGCCGTAGGCGCCGGCGGGGATGCGGTCATTGTGAAAGACGTACCAGCCGGCATCGTCGCCGCGCTTGCCGTTACTGGCGAAGCGGTGCAGTTTGCCGTCCGGCTCGATCACGTCCGGCGGATTCAGCCCCGCTGCCAGGATCGCATCGCGGAACTGGGCGATGGGATCGCGCATCCTCGGCGCCCCGCAATCGCCGGAGATCAGATAGTGGTACGTGCCTGCGCCGTGCTGGTGGCACGGCCCTGGTTCAGCCAAGCATCCAAATCCGCCTTGAAGTAGAACACCTTACCGCGCTTCACGAAGGCCGGGCCGACGCCGGAGCAGCGCATCATCGCCAGCGTCTTCTCGGATAGGCCGACATAGGCCGAGGCGCTCTTGGCGGTCATGCGGCCATCGGGAAACATCCTGACTTCAACAGTTTTTTCGGGAATCGACGACATAACGCTGGTTCCTTTTTAATTGCAATATCCGCACATAGAGTTTTACAGAACACATATCGTTTGACAAACGATTACGATACTGATGGAATATAACGGACGGAGCCAGAATTTCAGCACGCGAGGACATCCGATGGCAGAACCCATGAGAAAGCGCAAAGCGAGCGGACCCCGTACAGAGGTCTTTGGCTTGCGCCTTGATCCAAAACTCAAGTACCTGGCCGAATTGGCGGCGCGCAAGCAGCGCCGCTCGCTGGCCAATTTCCTCGAATGGTCTCTGGAGCACGCACTCAAGGAGGTACCGCTGCGCGAGGCGGTCGAAGGACAACCCGCGCGGTCTGTCGTCGACGAGGGCGCTAAATTGTGGGATCTGGACCCGCCTTTGCGGCTCGTGAAATTGGCCAAGAACTATCCAGACCTGCTCACCTACGAAGAGCAAATCATCTGGAAAGCCATGGAGGAAATCCGGGTGTCCGCCTTTTCTGGCTTTAACAGAGATCGGGAGGAGATAATCAAGGTTCGGGCACTGATTGCGGACGACAAAAATAAAACCGTGGAACTCGAAGCGCTGAAGCGCTGTTGGTCAATGCTGGAAGCATTCGCGCGCGGAGATATTTCAGAAGCCTCACTGAAACGGGAGATCCAAAACAGCTTCGAACCCCTGCCTGTCGGGAGGCCTCCCCATGGCTAAAGCATTCAACAGGCTCACCCGAATCGCCATGCGCAAGCTATCGGCCGGCGGCAAGCTCAACGAGCACGGGATCACCTTCGAGCGTCTGGCCGACGGCGACGGCGTGTTTACCGTCAATGTGATGGTCGACGGCCTGCGGATTCACCGCGTCGTCGGACGCGAGTCGGACGGCGCAACGCGCACCCAGGCGGAGGAGTTCATTGCACAGGCTCGCAACGATGCCAGGCACGACCGCCTCGCCCTGCCCAGGGGCCGCAAGCTGGCGCTGAGCTTCGAGGACGCCGCCCACAAGTATTTGCAGAAGCTCGCGGAAGAAGGTGGACGGAACGTCAACAAGAAGCGCACGCAGCTGGAGCTTCACCTGATTCCTTTCTTCGGCATGATGCCGCTGTCCAAGATCACAACCTCCGATGTTGAGCGATACAAGAAGCATCGCCAGGAGCAGCACGCCATCAAGAGCAATGCGCTCAATAAGGGCTGCACCTTCAAGGATGCCGCCCCCTCCGCCGGCACGGTCAACCGGGAGCTGGCGGCGCTTTCTCATTTGTTCAGCAAGGCAGTCGAATGGGCATGGCTGGATCGGCGCCCGGCGAAAATCAACCGGCTGCGGGAGGAAAGCGGCCGCATCACTTACCTCACCATCGAACAGGTCGCGCAACTAAAGGAATGTGCGAAAGCGGACAGCAGCGAACTGATTTATCCGTTCATCGTCATCGCGTTGGGATCGTCGATGCGAAAGATGGAAATCCTGCGACTGCGCCGCGAGCATGTCGACACGGCGCGCCGCGTGCTCTACATCCCGAAGGCCAAGGCCGGTGCCCGCGAGCAGCCGATCACGGACGAGACCGCGGAGTTTCTTGAGGCGTACGTGCAGGCGCTGCCGCCGGGCACGCCGTGGCTGTTTCCGTCGCCTGGCGCGAAGGATGGACATGCGATCGACATCCGCAAGCCTTTCATCCGCGTTGTCGTCGCAGCCGGGCTTGATCCCAAGGTGGTTGTTCGTCACACGCTGCGGCATACTGCGATCACACATCTGGTGCAGGCTGGCGTCGACCTGCCAACCGTGAAGCGGGTCAGCGGGCACAAGACGCTCGCGATGGTCGAGCGCTATTCCCACCAGAATGGCGCGCATATTCAGAGTGCGATGGATAAGCTGGAAAGCCGTTTATCGTCGATCGCACGCGAACGAAAAATCTCCGTCTGAAAATCCGCCCCTTGCGTAAGTGCGGAAACTGAAGAGGCGGCGTGAGATATTCATGTTCCACGCAGAACGCGACAATGTCTTGGCAATCTCCGCGGATGCAGCGAAGCGTATCTCCCTTTCTCGCTCTCTTTCCGCAATCCCGTAGCTCACACGTTCCGCCGGGCACCGTCGGATATCCTCCCTTGGCCCCATCGCCAATTGAGCGCGCTGAAAGGCAAGAACTGCGGAGCATGGAGCCCATTCCCCCGCAGCCCCCGGCGGAAAATAGAAATCGGTCACACCAGGCCACTGATTTTGAGGGTAAAGTACACCCCAAATGCGCACAGGACGGTAGTTTGACGGACCGAACTCACCGGCGATTGGGGTGTACGGGGGGGCAGGCGGACAGCTAACGGCACGCCCCCCGTGCTTTGCACGAGGCGGCGGATGGAATTTCTCGGAAACTTACCGATTCAGGCGACCGTGCCGGCGGGCGCGCTGATTTTTTTCCTCCTCATATTCGTGCTGCTATTCTTGCGGCCAGCGGCCGTTCGAGGATGGCGCCTGGGCCAGGCCATTCGGCTTTTGCGAAAAGAAGGGTCGGACGACAAAGAGGTGCTCGGCAGCATCTTCGAGCGCGACACGATCCTCTCGGCCGCTTGGAAGGAGTTCAAGGACACCCTGCACCAGCCGAAGGAAATGGACGGCGCTGGCACCTGGCGCCCGGGCACAAAGGTCTGGTCGACCGTCCCGGCCGAGATGTTCTTCAGCGAGCAGGTCCTGGTCAACAGCCCCCTTCGCACCGAATTCTTCAAGCACCTGCCCGGAATTTTTACCGGCATCGGCATCATCGGGACATTCTGGGGACTCATCGTCGGACTCCAGGCGTTCCAGGTGTCGGAGTCCCCCCAGGTAGCGCGGGACAGCCTGAATGGGTTGGTCAACGGCGTCTATCACGCCTTCGAGATCTCCGGGTCAGCCATCGCGCTGGCAATCGCCGTTACATTCGTCGAGAAGTGGTTGGTCAGTGGCCTCTACAAGCAGGTAGAGCGTCTCTGCCAAGCAATCGACGCCCGATTTGAGAGCGGCGCCGGCGAGGAGTACCTCCATCGGCTGGTCAACGCCTCGGAGGCATCGGCCAAGGAGGCTCGCCAGCTCAAGCAATCCCTGGTGAGCGACTTGAAGGAAATCCTCCAGAACCTCACCGAACGCCAGATCCAGGCCCAGAACACCTCCTCGGCCGCGATCGCCGAGAAGATCGTCGGCGGACTCCAGGAAAGCCTCCGAGGCCCGCTGTCCGACATCGGCGAGGCCGTGAAGCACGTGTCGAGCAATCAGGGCGACGCGGTAAACCGCCTCCTGACCGACACCATGTCGGCGTTCATTTCCAAGATCAACGAGCTGTTTGCCGGGCAGATCGACGGGATGCGCGGCTTGCAACAGCATGCCATTGAGAGCCTCGCCGGCACCGTTGGCCGCCTGGAGCAGCTAGTTGGTGACATCTCATCCAAGGGGCAGCAGACCACGGAGACGATGACGTCGCAGTTGGCCGCGGCCCTGGCCTCAATGGAAGAGCGCCAGCGGGCGCTGAACGAGCAGAGTCAGGCGCTGCTCGACTCGATCCGCAGCCAGAACGTTCAGGCCCAACAGGACGCCAGCAAGAGCATGCAGGAAGCCATCGACCGGATGACAGCCAGCATCGCCCAGGTGACCGAAGCCCTGGGTGCGAGCATCCAGAGCGCGGCCAGCCGCGACGAACAACGCACCCGGGCTCTGGCCGACCATGCCACGGCGACGACGAGCAACCTGTCGACAATCACCCAGGAGTTGATCAAGCGCACGGAGGAGGCGGTCATCACCATGCGCCAGGCCGTGGAGACCATGCGCACTGGCACGTCCGAGACCGTCACTAAAATGAACATGGGCGCCGCGGACATGCTCAAAGCGGCCTCGGAAATGGCCCAGGCCGGCCGCGAGACCGGCACCGCCCTGCAACGGGCGCAGGCACTCACCGAGCAGCTCTCTAATGCCTCCGGGGCCCTGACCACATCGAGCTCGCAGCTCAGCCGTGCGATCGACGATTACAAGGTGACACGCGACACCTTGGCAACGATGATCGAGCAACTGAGGGCAACGGTCGATTCGGCCAAGCGGGAAGCGTCGCTGACCGCAGACATCCTCCAGCGCATCGAGCAGTCGGCGCAGCACCTGAAGGAAGCTGAAACTCAGGCTGACTCTTATCTGAAGGGCGTGTCGGACGTCTTGCAGGAAGCCCACAACCAGTTCGGCACCCAGGTGATCGGAACGCTGGAGAAGATCAACGGCCAGTTCCACAACGACCTGGATCGCGCGACGCGCTCTCTCTCCAGTGCCATCGATGAACTTGGCAACGTGCTAGACAAGGTCGGAGTCCAGTAAGCCGTGATCGGCAATCGCATCATCATCAAACGCGGTTCCCGCGACGAAGGCGAGAAGCCTTTCTGGATCTCGTTCTCGGACCTGATGAGCGCGCTCATGGTGCTGTTCCTCGTTGCGATGACCGTTGCGCTGCTGGCGGTGACGAAGACAGTGTCGGATGTGGAAAAGGCCAAGGCGCAGCGCGAGGCAGACATCACCAAGCTGCTCCAGGAGGTCCAGCAGGCCGCCTCCGCCTTCCCCGGTGTAACCGTGGACCTGAACCGCCATATCATCGATTTCGGGGACCGCGCCCGCTTCGACTCCAGGAGCAATCAGCTCACCAGCGAGCAGGCCAGGCTGCTTCGGGCATTCATACCCCGAGTGCTGGCGGTGGTGCGCGACGAGCTGGCCTCACGGTGGCTCAAGCAGATCGTGGTGGAGGGATTCACCGACCAGCGCGGGTCGTATCTCTACAATCTCAACTTGTCGCTCAATCGCAGCCAGCGCGTTCTGTGCGTACTGCTGGCCACGCCGTTTTCGGATGAGACACCCCTGACCGCCGATGAGCAGGAGCAAATCCGCGACCTGTTCCTGGTGGGAGGTTACAGCTTCAACTCGGCCAAGGCCAGCCTGGAAGAGAGCCGGCGCGTGGAGATGCGCCTAGAATTCCTCGACTTGGACGAACAGCGGTCCAGCACCGCCGGCATCCCTCGCGGCAACTTCGGTAGCTGTTCGATCGGGTAGCGACTATGACCGAACTTGAATCGCTCCGATCGGGGTTGTCCCTCCTCAACAGCCGCCTGATCCAGCATCGGCTGGTGCTCCCGCCTGGACCGATCAGCAAGACCGCCGACGAAATGGAGCGGAAGCACGGCGAGGGCCGGCCTCCGGACCGTGAAATCGTCCTGCGGGCGCTGCGCAAGTTCGTACAAACAGGGGAGCTGACCACCTTCGCCGACGTGAAAAGCACCTGCTTTGGCATTTTGGTGCGGGTCGACGGCGGTTCCAGTGTCATCGGTCAGGTTCAGCGATTTCGGGCGCTGCTCGAGACGATCGATCGCTTATCGCCAAACTCCAAGAAGCTCCAGCGCTGCTTTCAGGGGCTCCTAGGGGCCTATTTTGAGCTCGACGGCATCGACCCTGCCTCGCCTGTCCATCAGCAATGGACCATACTGCGGGCGCATCTTGAGAATTGGCTGCCGACCCTGCGGCGCATCGCGCACCAGCCGCCGTGGCTTTCTGTCGTCGATACCCACCGAAACCTGCTCTCCTTCGACCCGACTAAGCGCTATGGGCCCAAGCTACTCGACGGCGACCGGAGCGAATTCGACCAGGTATGCCGCGCCCTGGAGATCAAAGAGTCGTCCTGGGTCATGCGGCGGGCGATCATCTCGACGGTCGACGCTGGCACGGCCGCACAGAACAAGCATTTTGTTGGGCATCTGAACAAGCTCATCGCCCTTCTGGTCGACCACAAGCTGGTGCGGAACGAGGGCGCCACGAAGCTGTTGGATCGCTACGCCCAAATAGATAGCCGGCCGGAGCATGCCACCCTGCGCATGTTCGCTGTGGAAACCTTAGGCAATCCGCTTGTGATCGCCAACCGGCAACGCTGGGCCGACGTCTCGGCTGGCGCGCGCGATATGGTTTCAGGTTGGCTGAAGGGCTTCCTGATCGAGCGATTCTTCGAGCTGCTCACCCAAGACGGATACTCCGACGAGCGCAGGCCGAAGTTCTGGCAGAGCTATCGGAATTCGATCGAAGGGATGTGGTTCGTGCTAGGTGCCAACGCCCGCAGCAGCTTCAACGTCGATTTCAAGAAGCTGCGTGACACCATGGGCGATCAATGCCTGGCGTTGGATGGCGGCAGCGCCAACAACAACGCCTTCATTATGAAACTGGGCCAACTCTACGTGGTCGAGTTCGGCGAGCGGGGAAACGCCACCTACATCTTCGACGCCAACGACCTGCCGTTCGATCTGACGCGCCGATCCCTGAGCCTGACCGCCCACTTGAAGAGTCAGAAGCACATCGATCGGCTCACGCACATGGATGGGCACGAGTCCTGGGAAACAAAATTCGCCAATAGCCTGTTCCGCCTGGCAACGCTTCGGCCTGATTTCTCCACGCCGCAGCGGCAGCAGGCGGCGCACCCGCCGTCGTCACCGCAGTTCGTCTCGTCATTCGGCGGCGATCGGGAGGTGGAGCGCGAGTTCAATATGTACTGCGCCCGCCGGAGCCTGATCGTGGAGGACCTGCGGAGCTCTGGCGGCCCGATCATCGTTCATACCGACGACCGCAACACGGGGGTGAATAACTCCCTTTCCATGTGGGGTTTCGTCTACGAGCCTGGCCGGCTTAGCTGGGTGCGCAAATGAGTCTACTGGACCGATTCCGCGGCGCGCCGCGCCCCGCCGGCCCGCAGCCGCGCATGTTCGCAGTGCCCGACGACGACGGGCTCACCGTGGTCCAGGGGCCCGCCGCCCCGCCAGACGATCATTGGCCGGTCACCTCGGAGCTCGCGGCTCACCTCCTGGCCGAGCTCACTGATCAGGAGTTGGCCCAACCGCGGGCCAATGGCCACTTCCTCCCCTGGAAGTCGGTCTACACCGTCGTCGAGGATCCGGATCGTTGCGCTGATCTCGAGCACCTGGCGCTGCCGCCGATCGGAAAGCTGTCACTGCGCTTGCGCAGCGAAAACTCTCTGGCCGATGAAGACTTCATCATCGGCATTGATGGTTGGATGGATCAGGGCCGACCTACGATGGCGGAACGAACCGGTGCCATCGTGCGAATCGGCACACGACGGGAGTTGCTTCCGAATGCCACGTACGAGCTGGCGGAGTCGATCGTCGACTTCTACAAGGAAAACCGGCGGACCCCGGACTTCAACCGCAAGCACTGGAGCAAGATTCGCTCCCTGGCCATGAAGGCGGGTGCGGGCATGGACCAATTCCTCGCGACCACCATCGTAGTCACGCCGGAAAAACTTGCCATTCGCCTGGTCGATACCGACGTCGCAGGCACCGGCGTGCTTGAGATCCAGCCCTGGTTCAAGGGCGCCCCGGACGAGTGGTTGGAGCAATTCGACCGAGCCGCCTCCGTGCGGGATCGGTACTCGATCGCAACTGCCTCGGGTGGATTGGTCGACGTCATCATCACGCCCAAAGTTAGCTCTGTCCTCGGGGCCATCAAGGCAATGCCAGGCAGGCGGGCCGCCGGCCCTCTGGCGGAACGGTTTGTCGAAAATCCGTTCGCAGCGCTGGGGCCTGACGCCAACGACGTCATCGACGAGCACCAGTTTGAAGCCGCCCGGGACGAAGCCGGGATCCGCTTCCAACGCTTCATTGCGCGGGTCGACTTCTCCAACGAGGCGGTGCCGAAGGTCGGCGTAGTGATCGAAACTCTGTCGCAAGAACGGGGAGAAGCCAAATTTGAGGCGTTCGCTTCGCCCAACGATCTGAAGGTGTTCATCGCTAAGATCGAGACGAAGATTCAGGCTGGGTTCCAGATTGCAGAGTGGCGGCGCCACCGGCTCCAGCTGGATGCCGACACGGGTGAGCAGCTCGAGATCCTGCGCGCGACCTACATCGAGTGGACCAAGCCCAAGATCGAGATCCGCGCCGCGGACGTCATGGACTTGAAGCGGTACTCGGAGCGGGTCGCGGGCATCGGTGTCCAAGAGCGCATTGTTTCGCCCTACATCCCCAAAAATTCAGAGCAGGATCCCTGGTTCCCCGAGCCCCCGCTCGACGTCGGCGGCAAGCTCTCGGTCGAGGTGCCGCTCGACAATGGTCGGCAGCTCGATCTGCTGATCGATACCAAGGTATACAAGACCCTGTGCGAATCCGTCGCCACCGCCGAAGCGGCTGGCAAAGCAACGATCGACATTCCCGGGCACCCGGGCGTTCTACCGGTGGACCGGGCGCGCGCGCTGGTGGAGGAATTGCAGCCGCGTTTCAGCCAGGCACCTCCACCCCCACGGCCGCCTCCCGGGCCTCATCGGACGCTCACCCGGAAGGAACGGCACGAGCTGCTCCTCCGGGGCAACATCGACAGCGCGGAGTTCTCGGAGCAGCGGGCGCTGGATCTGCGACTGCCGCTCGCGGCGCAACCCCAGCTCCCCCGGGGGCTGAAGTCCTCGGTAAAGCTGAAGGACCACCAGCTCCAGGGTATCGCCTGGATGCAGCACCTGCTGGCGCTCGCGCCCCTCATGTGCCGGGGCGCCGTCCTCGCCGACGACATGGGCCTGGGCAAGACGCTGCAACTGCTCACCGTCATCTGCTTCGCCCTAGAGCATAAGCCCACGCTAAACCCCATCCTCGTGATCGCGCCGGTGGCGCTGTTGGAGAACTGGAAGGAAGAGGCATCAAAGTTCTTCGCCCCAGGAGCCCTGCCGATCCTGGAGCTTTGCGGGGAGACCCTGAACAAGCTCCGTGTGCCGCGGTCAGCGATCGAGGCCGAGCTGCTGGATCGCGGCATCGCCAAGTTCCTGCGATCGGACTGGCTCGGCAATGCCAAGATCGTGCTCACCACGTACGAGACCCTGCGCGATCTGGAGTTCTCGCTGGCAACGGTCCGCTGGTCGATGATGATCTGCGACGAGTCGCAGAAGATTAAAAATCCGGCAGCCATGGTGACGCGGGCGGCCAAGAAGCAGAACGCCGAGTTCCGGATCGCCTGCACCGGGACGCCGGTTGAGAACACTCTGGCTGATCTGTGGTGCCTGTTCGACTTCGTGCAGCCGGGGCTGCTTGGCTCCCTCAACGAGTTTGGCTCCACCTATCGCCGCCCCATCGAGTGCCAGACAGACGAGGAGCGCGCCCGGGTGGAGCAGCTGCGCGAGCTGATCAACCCCCAAATCCTCCGCCGGACCAAGGCCGACGTCGCCAAGGATCTGCCGCCCAAGGTTGTTGTCGAAAGCGCCAGGCAGCTGAAGCTATCGGATTATCAGCGGCGCCTTTATTCGGATGCGATGGAGCAATTCAAGCTGAGGAATGATCCCAACCGGTCGGTGCCCTTCAAGAATCACCTCGGCTTGCTTCAGTACCTCCGAAAGATTTGCATTGCACCGCAGGAATACGGCCGAGGCTCGAAGCTGGAGCTGTTGCAGGACTACAAGGTTAAGAATCCCAAAATCGCCTGGCTCATGGACACCTTAAAGGCGATCCGGTCGGCCAACGAAAAGGCGATCGTCTTCTGCGAATTCCGCGAAATGCAGGTGATGCTGCGGCACTACATCGAACAGGTATTCCAACTCACCCCCGACATCATCAACGGCGATACCGAGTCAGCCTCCACGGCCGCCGACAGCCGGCAGAAGCGCATCAAGCGGTTTTCCGAGTCCCCCGGCTTTGGCGTCATTATTCTCTCGCCTATCGCGGTCGGATTTGGCGTCAACATCCAGGCGGCCAACCACGTCATCCACTTCACCCGTACCTGGAACCCGGCCAAGGAGGACCAGGCCACGGATCGTGCCTATCGAATCGGCCAGGAGAAGACTGTCTACGTCTACTACCCAGTGGTGCGCGCCGACTTTCCCACATTCGACGTCAAACTCGACCAATTGCTCGAGCGCAAACGCACCCTGTCCCACGACATGCTGAACGGCGCCGGCTCGGTGTCGGAGCAGGAGTTTGAGGACATCGTGGAGATCGACGACCGGATCTTCGACGAGCGCATCATGATTGACGGCACCGAGTCCCTGGATGGCCGCACCTTTGAAGCGCTCATCGCCGCCCTGTGGAAGCGCCGCGGCTTCAACGCAGTGGAGCTGACGCCGGCGAGCGGGGACGGCGGCGTCGACGTCATAGCGCGCCGCTCCTCCGCCGGCGAGCTGGTGCAATGCAAGTCCTCAAGCATGCACGGCCACCACCTGGGCTGGGAGGCGATCAAGGACCTGGTGACGGGCGAAGCCCGCTATCGATATGAGCACCCGGGAATTCAATTCCGGAAGATCGCGGTCACCAACCAGCACTTCAATTCCAACACCCAGCACCAAGCGCAGCTGAACAACGTTGAGCTAATCGAGCGCGCCGACCTAGCGAAGCTGCTGGAGGAGCATCGCATCGTTCGGCGCGACGTTGACGCCGTTTTGGCTTCCCCGACATTCATTCGCCTGCCGGCCTAGGCGCCTAGCGCGAGAAACCGACCCTTGTGCGCGGATATGTCGAACGGCTTTTGTGGATTTGGGCAGGACGGAAGCCCTACGGCGCCAGCGGATCTTTGCAGGTTGAGTTCCAGGGACGTAGCCTAAAATCTTCCGGCGCGATTACACAGGAACTACACAAAGGACAGGCACCTGAGTCATTAAAACCGCAATAAGTACTTGATTTTAATGGCGGGGACGCAACCGCATTATAAGCTGTAATACGCTAAGTTACTGGATTTCAGTAATTTAATTCTGAATTCTGCCCCCAATTCTGCCCCCTTTTTGCCGCATGTAAACGCGTCCGCGACATTTAGTCGAAGGCAAAATGATGGATGGCCCGTTCCGGCGTCAGCCGCGGCTTCCCCGCTTGGCAGGCTTCTGGGCCGCTGCCTCGTCCGAAAGCGGACGAATCGCGAACACCATGTAGTTGAAATCAACCTCCTCCACCTGCGGATCTTGAGGCTGCAGCGCCATGGCGTCGGAGTTCCAAACGTAGCGGCTCCAGTCCCAAGGCCGCTCCGGATCCGGATCGGCCTGCACCACGACGTAGGAACCATAGGCCAGGCGCGCGGACGTGGCGATGTCGGAGAAATCCAGTCCCAGGTTGAAGTTATGCACCTGCTTGTTGTGGGAGCGGCTACACAACGATTGCACCACCGCCTTGGCTAGGCCGGCGAATGGCTTCAGTGCCGGCTGGGCGTGCTCGATCAGCGACAAGCCATTCTTGAAGGCCGGCGAATCCAGGGCCGTCAGGATGACCTCGTCGTTCTTGCTGCTCAGGTTGACTGTACGCCCCTCAAAGGAGATTCCATCGCTGCCCACAGTGACGCCCATGAAGATCGGGGCGCCGGTGATGGCGGCGCTGCCTTTATCCTGCGTTTCAAAGCGCAGGGCAAACCTCAGCTCCTCGCTCTCGCCCGCCACCTGGTTCTTGCCGATAAATTCGCACAGGACCTTGTGCGTACCGCTACCCGGGTAATCATGGACGTAGAACTTGTCCATGGTGATCTTGATGCGCTGCCCGATGAGGTCACGGTTGACCTTGATCTGGCTGATGCCCTGGACCGGGACCGCGTTCGCCGAGCCCGCCGGGTTCGGCGCCATGTAGCCCAGGATGAGACCTCGGTGGACGTACGCCTTCTTGGCGAACAGGGCGTGCTGGCCGGCCACGGGAGAGCGATTGAACTCGGCAGCCGCGTCGAGATCCCGGATCTCAGTCAGGTACGCGCCGATGTCAGATCGAGACAGGGCGCCGAGAGAGTGCGAAGAATCGAATTCGGGCATGGCTATTCTCCGTCGGAAGAAGATAAGGCGTCAGCCGCTTCAGCGCGTGCCGGCGCGGATGGCCGGGCGGACAGCGGCGCGGACTACGGCACTGACTTCAGCATACAGCCGGGACTGCTGGGATTGCGCCATCTCGATGGTGATCGCGAACGCGTAGGGTACGTGGACGGTCGCAAGATCCTTGTGGGTTTGCGCCGCCTGGACGCAGACGATGAGCTGCCCATCTTCATTGGTGACCAGCTTCTTGCCTTCGAGGACAGCATGGATCAGGGTCCCGCGATTGGCCGTGGAGCCGGTCGGCTGGCAGATCTCGCTGCGCTTGACCCCCTCCCAGAATGCAGACTTTCCCTCAGGGTTGCAGATCTTGAGGACGACACCACGGTAGTCGACCGTCCGATTGGTGACCGGCGTGGTCCAGGCCAGCGTCAGTACGATGCGCCGCACTTCGCGCGTGTTTATCATCGAAGGCGGAATCGGCAGCCGGTAATCATGCCGTCGCTCGGAACGGATCTGGTCTTCGCCCAGCAGGGTGATGCGGTGGAGGTCGCCTCGGACCACCCGCCCATGGTCGGGTTGCCCGTACCCCAGAAAACGGGTGATGGTTTGCCGGCGCCTCTGGCCGGTGTACTGCTCCTGCGGTGGATAATAGCGATCGAGGAACTCGCCGGTGTCACCCCAGGCGCAGCCGTGCGCCAGCAAGGCTTTCAGTAGAACGGCGCGGGTCTCTAAGGTCGTCCAGTCGACGCGTTCGGCAGTGAACACCTCATCGAGGGCGTCGGCGATGAAGTGGCTGGATCGCGTCGTCAAAGCGGTGGCATTGCTGGTACCTGAGGTGCGGTGCACGTGCGCATTGTCGCCGGCGGCCGGAGAAGGCGTGGCTACCAGTTGTCCGACGTGGAACGAGGCTTCGCCGTGCACCTGGACGAAACCGTCCTGGCCTATTGATGGCGCCGCCAGGAAGCGTCCGCCGCGCTCGACCAAGTCTGGCTTGACCGAGCGATTGGCACCCAAACCGAGCGCCGACACCAGGCTGGTCAGTCCGGTCCTATTCGGATACGGATCGATGCCGGCCGCTGGCGTCTTCGGCCCGTTGTCCCCATGCACCGCCCCAATCGTCAGAGCGTTGATCGATTCCGCTGGCGTCAGCAGTCTTCGCGTGCCCTTGGATTGCTCGATCGCCGCGATCAGAGCAGCTTCGCGCACCTCGGGAGCTGCATCCTGGAAGTGGGCGATGGTATCGAACACCGGCACCGGATATGGGCGGAAGATATTGCCGGCGCTGACGACAAACAGCAGGCGATGCTCATGGCTGAAGTAGTCCAGCAACGTCGCCCACGGCGACAGGCGATGCACGAACGGGTGGAACGTGTCGCAGATGGAATGATTGACGATGCCGCCGCAGACCATCCTGATGTCGCCGCCCCCATTGCCGCAAATCGGGCTCGGGTTGCCCGATCCCTTGGCCGACAATCTGCGCTTCCGCCTGGAAGAGGCCGAACGCTGCCGGGAGGCCTGTGCTTGGCTTGCGGCGACGATCATGTACGGATCGGTGCTGGAGACCGTTCTGCTGGCCGTGCTCGGCCGCGACGAGCCGGCCGCGCTTGCCGCGGCACGTGCGCCTAGACCCAAAAGCGGCGGCAAGTCCTTCCCACTCAACACGTGGGGGCTGGAGGCACTGCTGAACGTTGCGGTGGATCTGAGAAAGCTCGATCCAGCCATGGCTGAATACGCTCACGCCTTGCGCGACGCCCGCAATCTAATCCATCCGGCCAAACAGGAACGCGAGCGCAGCAGCCCGGACGAGTGGCTAGTGAACGTCTCCAGGCAGGTGGTGGAGAGCGTGATGGCGACCCTTGATATCGACCGGGGCCCCTGAGGCCGCCGGCAATGCTCTGCAGGGGAGCCATCGATGGCAGCGAGCGCCGAGGCGCCTTGGCCGATTACCGCCCGCAACTGCTGCGGGCGGTAATCGATCCCGCCGGATCATCTAACGCCTACGATGTATCCACTCACCCTGTTCGGTGAAGTTGCGTGAGCCGGGATAGCCGAACGCGTTCCAGATTACATCGATAGCCGGCCAGAGCACCCTGTGCGCCGCCTCGTCAGTGCTAGATACCAACGCTTCGGGCGGTGCGAGAAACTCCATCTCAGCCTTGCTTCCCCTGAAGCCGACACCATCATCGGTCGGCACGATGAAATCGAAATGAGTGCCGCCAACAAGAGCGATGAACACATAAAAGGGTGGCACTAAATCGAGCTTCATCAGCAACGGCAGATAAATCCCCAAAGAGGTAATCAGGTGCTCCTCAAAGCGCTTGCTATGGATGCGATTGTTACCGTCACCTTCGCTGGTGAAGACGCTCACAGCTTCGACGATGCCGTTCCTCTGGACGTGGCAATAGGCGTGGGAGCGATCGTCGGTGAGGTTGGCGTAGTTCAGGACGCCGTCCACCGTAAACTTGTAGTTCTGGTGCGCGTTCCGACCCAGTGGGTGGAACGCGGTCAGTCCAGAAACGCTCGCGCGAATATCGAGTGTTTTGCGGCTTGCGAACGCCGAGAATGGAATAACGTGCAGGACTAGCTTGCAGCCCAACTGCACCATGACCGGGGTGTTGTGCCCATGGATATTGGCTAAGCGTTCCTGCCGGTAGTTGCGGATCCGCTCTGCAATGATCTCTCTTTGAGCGAGAGTGCTGTCGACCACCGGTGTTTCCTCTGGCAGATCCGCTTGCGCGGTCTGCCAGTTTCGGTAGCCATGCGCTCTCGACATCGCTTCGAGTGCTTTTGAATGCGGCATCTTGATGCCGTCTTGCTCAAAGAAAAACTGAGCAACCAGCTTTGCTTGCTGCTTAACAGCAGCCTGGGACAAGTATTGGTTTTGCATGGTCATCATCTCCAACGGCTCACGCTTACGGGATCCGCTTTGCCGTCGCGCATCGAGCCTGGATAGAAGACCAAGGGACGAGTGGCAACTGGAATTACCTCACCGAATTCGCCATACCCTTGCGGGCGCGGATGGCAGGCTCGGTAACCTAGGCAATATCCTAGCTCAGTTTGCCGATGATCGGCAATAGCGGCGGCGACTACCGGCAGTCCGGGATAGGGCGCGCCCGAGCAAGAATTACCGGCACAAGGGTCCTAGCCCGGGATGAAGAGTAAGTCGCTGAAAAGCTGTAGTGACGAAGGCGAACTCGGTCGCTTGTTGAGCGAGGCTCAATGGAGAACGCCACTATCTTGATACGTTGTGCTTCATCAGACGCCAGCCACCACGCCGCCAGCGGTCCTTTGCAGGCTGAGTTCCAGGCAGGGAGGCGGCGCAAAATCTTCCGGCGCGATTACACAGGAAGTACACAAATGACAGATACCTGATCCATTGAAACCAGCATAAGTGCTTGATTTTAATGGTGGCCGGGGACGGAATCGAACCGCCGACACGGGGATTTTCAGTCCCCTGCTCTACCGACTGAGCTACCCGGCCGCGAAGCGGAGCGCGCAATTAAACGCGAGTGGGGGGAATCCGTCAAGATTTGCGGTCATCTTCCGCGATTTTGCGATACAGCGGCGCCCGTATCCCCTGGATACCGGCTTGGGCCGGTATGGCGACGGAAAACGACGGTCAGCTCTTGGGCGGCACGTAATGCGTCTCCGTGAGGTCGCCGCCGCCGAAGAAATATTTCTCCATCTCCTCGGACAGGAACTTGCGGGCCTGGGCGTCGGCCAGGACCAAGCGGTATTCGTTGATGAGGCGGGTCTGGTGAGCGAGCCAGTCCTGCCAGGCCTGGCGGGAGACGTTCTCGTAGATGCGCTGGCCGAGCGCGCCGGGAATCGGGGGCTTGGGCAGGCCTTCGGCTTCCTTGCCGAGCTTGATGCAGTGGACGGTGCGGGACATCGTTGGCGGGCTGTGGGTGTAGGAAGGCGAGGTTGGCACAAAACGGGGCGGGTGGTAAGCGGTCATAGGCCTGCGGGAAGCTCATCTCGCCTCTCCCCCTGGGAGAGGCCGCGCCGTGAGGCGCGGGTGAGGGCGCTCCGTATCAGCTGCGGTCAACTCCTTCCGGCGGTGCCGCCCTCACCCTGCCCCTCTCCCAAAGGGAGAGGGATGCTGATGCCGATGCATTTGCGGGACTCACACTAGGCCGGCATCGGATTGTTGCGCTCGTTCACTGCGCAGACGCTCCAGGAACTTGCCGATGGGGGCGGGCAGGCCGGGCAGGTCGGCTCCCCCGATGTCGATCCAGCGCAGGCCGGCGCTTTCCTGCAGGGCCTGGGCGCCGGCCTCGGCGCGCAGGTGCAGCGGGGTGAGCTGCAATTCGAAATGGGTGAAGGCGTGGCTGAACGGCGGCAGCTCGGCCACCAGCCGCGCGGGCTGGCCGTAATGCCGGCGCAGCCAAGGCGCGGGGTCGGCGGCGTCCTCGCCGTCGAGCATGGGCAGGCACCAGAGGCCACCCCAGATGCCGGCGGGCGGGCGGCGCTCCAACAGGATATGGCCGTCGCGGTTTTCCACCAGCAGCAGGCGGGCCTGGCGGCGGGGGCGTTCGCGCCGGGGGCGCGGCGCGGGGAATTCGGCCACGCGGTCCTGGCGGTGCGCCTGGCAGTCGCCGCTCACCGGGCAGGCGGCGCAGGCGGGCTTGCGCGCGGTGCAGAGGGTGGCGCCCAGGTCCATGATGGCCTGGGTGTAATCGGCCATGCGCTCCTGCGGCAGCAGGCTTTCGGACAAGGCCCATAGCCGCTTGGCGACGCGCGGCTCGCCGGGCCAGCCGGCGATGGCGCCGTGGCGGGCGAGCACGCGCTTGACGTTGCCGTCCAGAATGGCGTGGCGCTGGCCATGGGCCTGGGCCAGGATGGCGGCGGCGGTGGAGCGGCCGATGCCGGGCAGCGCGATCAGCGCGTCCAGCTCGGGCGGCAGCTCTCCACCGTGCTGCGCCGTGGCGAGCTGCGCGGCGCGCTGCAGGTTGCGGGCCCGCGCGTAGTAGCCGAGCCCGGCCCAGTGGCGCAGCACTTCGTCGGCCGGGGCTTCGGCCAGCGCGGCCAGGTCCGGGAAGCGCGCGACGAAGCGCTCGAAGTACGGGATGACCGCGGCCACCTGGGTCTGCTGCAGCATGATCTCCGCCAGCCACACGCGGTAAGGCGTGCGCGGCTGCTGCCAGGGCAGGCCGTGGCGGCCGTGGCGGTCGAACCAGTGGAGGAGGCGGTGGCTGAAGGAGGCGGGCACTAGGGCGCCTTCAGCGGGAGAGAAGCTTTTGTTGAACGAACAGCCCCTCTCCCGGCCCTGCGGGCCACCCTCTCCCGCAAGCGGGAGAGGGGAATGCGTGTACGCAGAAAATGCACTAACGCGCTGCCGTCTGCGGCGGATTGGCCAGCCGCTCGATGCCGGCGGCGGTGCGCTCCGCTTCCAGGCGCATGGAGCGCTCCATCAGCCAGGGGCCGATCGCCGGCGGCAGCCAGAAAGCGGGCTGCAGCTCGGCGTTGAAGTGAAGCTGCGTTTCCTCGCCGGCGGCGCGGAAAGTCCAGTCGGCGCGGCCGTAGCTGAAGTCGCTGGAGTTGCCGGAGTCGCCGGGGAACACCATGTCGGCATGCACGTCGCCGCCGTCCTGCCGCGGCTCCAGGCGCAGGTCCTGCAGCTGGTGCAGGGTGCGGCAATAGAGGGCGATGCAGACGCGCAGCTCGGCGTACATGCGCACGGTGTCGCCTTCGCCCTTGCCCAGGAAATCCATGGCGCGCACGTCGGGATTAACGCGCGGCAGGCCGCCGGGCGCCACGAAGGCGGCGTAGGCGGCGCTGGCCGGGGCGTGCACGCGCACGCTCATGTCGATGCGGTAGCGCTCGCCGTCGCGGCTCACCTGCAGGGACTGGATGTCCGCGGCGTGGGCGGCCGCTGCTGCGGCGAGCAGCATCGGCGCGAGGGCCAGCCTGGCGCTACTGCTTTTTCTTGCCGAAGAGGTCATTGAGCTTGTTGAGCAGGTCGCTGCCTTTCTGTCCGCCGAGCTTCTGCGTGAGCTTCTGCACCGCTTCCTGGCGCAGCACGGAGGCGACGTCGAGCTGGTAGCGCGGCGCGCTCAGGGGACCGCTGAGGTGAATGGGGATGGCGATGCCCTGGAGCTGCTCCAGCCCGCCCAGGCCGGCCAGGTTGGTGACGACCGGGGTGGCGGTGTAGTCCAGCGTGCTCTCGACCAGGTCCACCTGGCCGGCGCCGGTGAGGTTGAACTGCGAGCTGACCGCCTTGAGGTCGTCGGAATGCAACACGCCGTTGACGAACTTGCCGGTGGCGGTGATGGAGCTGAACGCAGTCTCCTGCGGCCCACCCTGCTCCGGCTGCTGGCCCTTGTACACGGCCTGCGCGCGGCGCAGCACCTGCGCCAGGTTGAAGCCCTTGACCACGCCGTTCTGCAGGCTGGTGGCGACGTTGCCGTTGAGCGTGCGCTTGATCTCCCCCACCGTGCCGCCGGTGCCGGTGAGGTCCGCGCTGAAATTGCCCTGGCCGGTGACGTGGTCCTTGCCCGTCAGGTCCTGCAGCAGCGGGCCGGCGTTGACCGAGACCAGCCGGGCGGATTCTGCATAGGCGGGACGCGCGCCGGGCCCCATGCGCGTGGTGGAGCTGAAGCTGCCGCCGTAGAGGCCGGCCGTCAGCTCGGCCGTCTTCTGGGCGCCGCGGGCGGCGGCCAGCTTGAGCTGCAGCCGCGACAGGTTGAGGTTTTTCAGCTTGAGCTTGCCGATGTCGAGCGTGCCGGCGGCGTCGAAGGTGTCGAGCTTGCCGATGGCCAGCGGTGCGTTGTCGGCGGCGGCCTGGCCGGCAGCGGGCGCTGCCACCGGGTTGCGGCTGCCGGGCTGCGGCAGGTAACGGTCGGCATCGAGCTGGTCGAGCTGCAGCGCGAACTGCAGCGCCGGCCTGGAGAAGTCCGCGATCGAGGCGCTGCCGGCGAGCGTGCTCTGGTCGAGCTTCACCACCAGTTGCTCCAGGCGCGCGCCGTCCTTGCCGGCATCGAGCCGGGCCGTCAGGCTGGCCTGCTTGAGCGCCTCGCCGTCCGCGCTGCGCGGCGGCTCCAGGCCTATGGCCTTGAAGGTGTCGCGCGGGTTGAACGGCGCCACGCTCACCGGCCCGCTGAAATGCGGCGCCGCGCCGTCCAGGCCGGTGCCGTCCACGCTGGTGTCGAGCGTGATGTTGGCGAGGCGGAGCTTGCCGTCGGCCAGCTTGAAGGTGCCCTTGTCGCTGTCCAGGTGGGCGGAGCCGCTCAGCTTCAGCTCCTGCTTGCCGCCCGGCACGGATGGGCCGCTGGCATCCAGCACGGCTTCCAGGTTCTGCGCGTCGAAGCTGCGGTTGGCGCGGTCGTAGGCCAGGCGGGCGGTGGCGGTCACGTCCGCGTTCACCTGCGGGTCGGCCGAAGCGGCGCTGAAACCCAGCTTGAAGTCGAACGGCGCGCCGGAGCCGATGGCGCCGGTCTTCAGCCGCAGCTTGGACAGCGCATAGGACTTGTGCGCCTGCTGGTCGACGTAGCTGATGCTGGCGTTGTCGATGTCGACGCCGCCGATCCCGGCCAGCCCGGTGCCGGCGCCGGCCTGTCCCGCCTGCGGCGCGGCCGGGGCCTGCGGCTGGGCTGGCTGCTTGTGGGTGAGGTCGTCCCAGTTGCTGGCGCCGTCGGCGCGCCGCAGCAGGTTGAGCTGCAGGTCCTTCAGGGTGACGCTGCCCACTTCCACCTGCCGGTGCAGCAGCAGCGGCAGCAGGCGCACGCCCACTTCGGCCTCGCCCACCACCGCCATCGGCTCGTCGCCGAAGCCCTCGGCGTTGCCGAGCTTCAAGTCCTTGATGCGCGCGCCCAGGGTGGGGAATACGCCGAGGTGGATGTCGCCGATGTCGAGCCGGCGATGGACCGAGGTCTGGACCTGGGCGCTGATGCGGCCGCGGAACTGGTTGGCATCGAACAGCAGCGACACGGCGACGATCAGCAGGATCACGCCGGCGACGAGCGCGCCGACGATCCAGAGCAGTAGCCTCATGAGGGGTCCCTGTATGTCTTTGGAGCTAGTTTAGAGCACGGCCGCGACGGATCGTTCGCTGCCGCCGCGGAGGCATGGAGTTGTTCAGAGGCTCCCCGGGAGTAAAATACCGCTTTGCCGAACCGCAGTACCCGCCCATGCCCCCCCGCGCCGCACCCTCCCGCCGCCGCAAGCCGGCGCCTCCCGCACCGAAGGCCGCGCCCAAGGTGGGGTTCGTCTCGCTGGGCTGCCCCAAGGCGCTGGTGGACTCGGAACGCATCCTGACCCAGCTGCGCGCGGAAGGCTACGAAACGGTACCCAGCTACGGCGCCGCGGACGTGGTGGTGGTCAACACCTGCGGCTTCATCGATTCGGCGGTGGAGGAATCGCTGGATGCCATCGGCGAGGCCTTGAGCGAGAACGGCAAGGTCATCGTCACCGGCTGCCTGGGCGCCAAGTCCGGCGTGATCCGCGAGCGCTTTCCGGAGGTGCTGTCGATCACCGGGCCGCAGGATTACAAGGGCGTGATGGAGGCGGTGCACACCGCGGTGCCGCCGCAGCACGATCCTTTCGTGGACCTGCTGCCGCCCCACCGGCGCCGTGGCGCCGGACCAGACGATGTCGGCGTCAAGCTCACGCCAAAGCACTACGCGTACCTCAAGATCGCCGAGGGCTGCAATCACAAGTGCAGCTTCTGCATCATCCCCTCCATGCGCGGCAAGCTGGCCTCGCGCCCGGTGGACGAGGTGCTGGTGGAGGCGGAGAAGCTGGTCAAGGCCGGCGTGCAGGAGCTGCTGGTGATCTCGCAGGACACCAGCGCCTACGGCGCCGACCTCAAGTACGCGGCCAGGCCCTGGCGCGGCGCCGAATACGAAACCCGCATGCTCGACCTCTGCCGCGGCCTGGGCTCGCTCGGCGCCTGGGTGCGGCTGCACTACGTCTACCCCTACCCGCACGTGGACGACATCATCGGGCTGATGGCGGAGGGCAGGATCCTGCCCTACCTCGACGTGCCGTTCCAGCACGCCAGCCCGCGTGTGCTCAAGGCGATGAAGCGCCCCGCCGCCGCCGAGAACACGCTGCGCCGCATCGCCGCCTGGCGCTCCATCTGCCCCGATATCACGCTGCGCAGCACCTTCATCGTCGGCTTTCCCGGCGAGACCGAGCGCGAATTCCGCACATTGCTGGACTGGCTGGACGAGGCGCAGCTCGACCGCGTGGGCTGCTTCAAGTACTCACCGGTGGAAGGCGCCAGCGCCAACCTGCTGGCGGACGCGGTGCCGGAGGAAGTGAAGGAGGAACGGCTGGAGCGCTTCATGGAGAGGCAGGCCGGCATCAGCGGCGCGCGCCTGCAGGCGAAGGTCGGCCGCACCCTGGAAGTGCTGATCGACGAGGTGACGCCGGAGGGCGTGATCGCCCGCTCCTGGGCGGATGCGCCGGAGATCGACGGCAAGGTCTATATCGAAGGCAAGCTCAAGCCGGTGCCGGGTCAGCGGGTCAAGGTGAAGGTGACCGACGCCGACACCCACGACCTGTACGCCGAGCTGGCGCGCTGAACCGAACCGACGGGCTGTGACGTCATGCCGGCGCAAGCCGGTATCCAGCGCGCGTAGCCCGGATGGAGTGAAACGGAATCCGGGGGCATAACGCACCCCGGATTCCACTTCGTTTCATCCGGGCTACGATGAGCTTGCCGTCACAACAGAGAATTCGCCAGCGGCACGGTCAGCAGCGACAGCAGGATGCCCGCGCCCAGCACGGTGTTGGCGAGCGGCGGCTCCAGCCGGTACTGGTCGGCCAGGATCGCGGCGGAGATCATCGGCGCCATCGCCGCCTGCAGCACGCCTACCACCAGCACCAGGCCGCTCACGCCGGTGGCCACGCCCAGCAGGTAGCACAGCGCCGGCGCGGCAAACATTTTCCAGCCCAGGCCCAGGCCGAGCGCGCCGAGCTGCGAACGCCCCAGGTGCAGGCGGAACTGCAGGCCCACCGAGAACAACGCCAGCGGCGTGAGCGAGGAGCCGATGCGCTCCAGCGCCTTGTGGGCCGCGTCCGGCCAGCCGCCCAAGGCGCCGACCAGCAGCCCGCCGAGCAGCGCCAGGAAGGCGGGGAACAGCAGGATGCGCCGCAGCACCTCGGCCGGCATCAGAGTGCGGCCGGCGTAGACCGCCGTCACCGCCACCCCGCCCACGGCCAGGGCCACGAAGCAGCCCACTTGGTCGGCGATCACCGCCAGGGCCAGCCCCTCCTGACCGCGCAAGGCTTCGATCATGGGATAGCCCATGAACGAGGTATTGCCGAGCCCGGCCACCAGGATCAGCGCGCCGACGCGCCCGCGCGACCAGCCCAGTCGCGGACCGAGCAGACCGAACAGCAGCCAGGCGAAGACGAACAGCAGCCACTGCGTGGCAACGAGGAACCACAGGTGCGGATCGAGCCGCACCCGCGGTATCAGGTCCAGCACCAGGGCCGGAAGGGCGATGTTGAGCACCCACCAGTTGAGGTGCTGCGCCAGGCCCGCCGGTGGACGGGCGTAACGGCTGGCCAGGACGCCGAGGGCGAGACAGAGGACCAGCAGCAGCAGGGCGCTCATGATCGGAGAAAGTGCGGATACGGCGGGCGCCGCCGTACAGCGGCCTGCCCCCTGAAAAACAGGGCGCAAGTGTACCGCACTGTCCGGCGGCGGGCGCCTGCGCTAGGTTCCCTACTGCGTCACAATGGTGTCGACTTCTGCGGCGTTGCCGCCGACGTTCATGTCGCCTTCGTGGTGGGTGACGGAGAACATGACCGGCCAGGTACCCGGAGCGGCAGCCGCGGCATAGACCTGCACCGTCACGGAGCTGCCACCATTACCCGCAACCGGCATGGTTCCCAGGTTGCAGGTATAGGTGTTGATGTTGCAGGAAATCGATGCGGAAGCGGCATGGATGGAGACGATCCTGATTCCCGCGGGCGGTTCGATCGACAGGGTCACTCCGGTCGCGCTGATGTAGCCGTAATTCTTGACCGTCGCGGAATAGGACACCGACGCGCCGTTGGCAACCGTGCCGGCTGAACTGCTGGCCGACACGACGAGTCCGGCAGCACGGGACTGGCAGTGACAGGAACTGCTCTGGCTGGTCGGGCAGTAGTAAACCGTGCCGGTGCCGGTGTCGCCGAGCAGCGTGCTGACGCTGCTGCAGGTGTTGCCGGACATCACCGTCCGCCACGCGATGGGCGCCGTGGTGGAGGTGCCCCAGCCGCGGCTCAGCCCGACACCGAGGCGGTCGACTCCATCGGCCGCGCTGTACCCGACGTTGTCGATGGTGTTGTTGAACAGGAGGGTGGCATCCGCCATTTTCCAGCCGCTGACCTGGGTGGAGTCCAGCGGACCGGTCCACCAGCTCGGTCCCAGGCCGATCGCCCCCAGCGACTGGTTCACGGAGGTTTGCGGGTTGGCGGTATCCGCGTGGATGATGGTGTTTCCGGCCACCGCTGTGGCGTAGCCGAGCACTGGCGGAGCAGCCGTGTCGTGGGTCGCACCGTATACCAGTTGCACGCCCGAGGCGCTGTTGGATGCGGACCAGTCGTATTCACCATCGATCAGATTGTTGCGTACCTCGTTCGATGACTGAATGGCCGACATGAAGGACACCGCATCGGGTGAGGGGCCCGGTCCGGGCAACTTGTAGACGTGATTGAGCAGGATGCCGTCGGTGTCGTACTGCTGGTTGCCTTCGATCGCCGAATCGGCGGTCGAGGAATACCAGGAAATGACGCCGCCACCGGGCCGTTTTGCGTTGGCCTTGGTGCACAGGGGCTGGCGCTGATCGACGAAATTGTCGACGGTCGCATTCTGCCAATAGCCACGCGCGAGGATCGCCAGGCTGTTGGCTTGCGGCAGGACGTCAAGGGCCGGGATGACGGTGAGGCTGACCGTGGGGTTGCCCTTGCCGTCGGTGCCGGTGGCGACCGCGGCGACCTTGCGCCACTGCCCCAGCCCCGGACCCTGCACGATCTGCAGCCAGAACCCTTGGTAGTAGCCGGGTGTAATCGCGGTGGGCCCGTTGCCGTTGCTGGTCGGGAATGTGCTGACCAGGCTGCCGAGCAGCGTGACGGTACTGCTGCCATTGCCGGCCGCGGCGGACACCACGGGCCGCGCTCCGCTACCCGGCGGAGGAGCACCCGCAGGCTGGGGCCCGGTGAAGCCACCCCATTCGCTGCCGCCGCCGTCGTAGACGATAGCCTCGCCGTCGCCGGCTTTGTCGCCGGAACAGGTGATGGTGTTTTGCGAAACCAGGGTCATTTCCTGGCTGTGGCCTGTGCTCCAGAAGAAGCCGGCACGCCAGCCTTTCTTGTCGGTGGCGGGATTGTAGAAGTATTGCGTGGACGTTCCGTCCGCGGTGTTGTCGCTGAAATCGAGCCGCGTGCTGGTCGCGATCTGACTGGCGATGGAACCCTGGGTGTTGTCGGCCGAAACAAAGCTGCCTGGATAGAACGTGTTGTAGGCGATCACCGAATCGCTGAACTGGTAAGGATGCTGCTGCGAATCGGGATCGTTGGCGTAGTTCTGGTCCGTGAAGAGGTAGATCGCGGTGGAATATGCACCGCCGAATATATTGTTGGTGATGAACACATGATCCACCGGCAGGCCGCCATTACTGATCGCGACGAAAGGCTTGTCGAAAGTGTTCTGGGTGATCACCACGTTCGAGACCTGCGTCGCCTGCGCTCCTTGTGCGCGGTAGTTATGCGCCCAGTACCATTGCGCGCCGATCTTCAGCATGGGGGACGCCGCGCTGGTTTGCGGCGTATACACGGCGGCGTCGTGGAAGGTGATGCCCTGCACCGTGTTGTTGCCCTGCAAGGCGAACGTCGACTCCCAGGCGGGAAAGGCAGCGCCGCGCTCAAGGATGGTGGAAGCAGCCCCCGCACCCATCAGGCTCACGCCCGGCGGCAGCACGAAACCGTCGCCCGGAAGGTTGTAGACGTTGTTGACGTTCATCACCGGCCAGGTGCCCGCCCCGAGCGTCACCGTGCCGCCGCCCGCCGCGTAGGCCGCATTGACCGCGGCGAGTATGCAGGGCGTCGCATCCTGGTCGGGCAGCCCCGAGGTCCTCGGCCGGCAGCCGCCGTAGCGCGGATCGCTCACCGCGAACTGCGCCGGAGCCAGCGGGTCCGGCTGCACCACCAGCGTTTGCTGTTGCAAGCTGTTTTCGCCCGCCAGCGGCACCCAACTCACGCCGTCGCGGCTGACCTTCACCGTGTAGGTGCCGGGCGTCATGCTGGCCGGCAACTGCACCTTGGCGACATAGCGTTCCAGCGCCGGCGTGGTGCTGGGATCGTTGTTGGCATTGGCCGCCGTCAGGACATAGGTGCTGGGCCCGCTCAGCTGCACCTGGGTCACCTGGCCGGGCGACGGCTGGAGGTTGCGGCCTACAATCTTCAGCACGCGCGGCAGCCCGGCGGTGGCCGCGGTCTGGTAGATGTAATCGGGGGTAAACCAGAGCGGACGCGCGTCGTTGATCATCACCGGATTGCTCCAGTTACCGCGCGCGTCGAGCACCCACAGCGCATAGCTCCGTCCCTGGATCATCGCCGAAGGCAGCTGCACCGTCAGCGAATAGGGGACATCGGCCACGCTGGCCAGACTGGCGAAGCCTACGCCAGCGGTCGACGACTGCACCGACGGCGGCCGTTGCGGCGTCTTGGTCGTATCGGACACGGACTGGTAGACCACCGTGTCGCCCGGCGCCATGGGATAACCGGAAAGCAGCAGCAGATCACCCGGATCGCCGCGCGTCGAGCTTTCGTAATAGGGATTGCTGAACAATTGTGGCGCGGACCAGCACAGCGCGGGGCACAGCAGCAGCGCAGCCAACAACGACGCAAAGCGTATCCAGCCGGTTTGCATGGGCTCCTCCCCTAAGCATCGATTGCCGAACGCCGATGTTGCGGGTGGCGTTCTACCTTCCTTGACAGTGGACATCCCGGTGCCGATGACACTCCTTCCGCGCATCCATTCGAGCCGAAGGCGGCAGGCTGTAGCCCTGGAATGCGACGCCTTCAGATTGCGGATTTCACACCGGCGTTTCAACAAACTCCAGCGTGAACGGCAAGACGCATGGGATGGACGGGGATTGGCAAACCGGAGATCTGCATCGAATGCCCTGCTCGCTGTCACATGACAGCGCCGGACGAAATCAGCTGCTCTTTATTTCACGCTGTTCGGCGCCACGCGTCGCGGCGGGCATCCAAAGAGCACTAGTGTCCTGAGTTAGAAGTTCGTTGACAAAAGCGTTTGATTGAAGCCAGGATGTCGTCGGCGGACTTTGTCCAAGCGAACGGTCGCGGATTTTTGTTGTAGGTCTCCAGGTAGTGGCGAATCGCCGTTTCCAGGGCCAGGGTGCTGCGATGGGTGCCGCGTCGAATCTGCTTCTGGGTGAGGTCGGCAAACCAGCGCTCGACCTGGTTGATCCACGA
>JARLJS010000003.1 GCA_031291075.1 Nevskia sp.
ACCCGGTATTGCCGGCGCCGACACGCGCCGCCAGATGGTGGGACGGTCCGACGGCTTGAGCACATCCCACACGCTCGGCACCGAGCCGTTGTGGAAGTACGGCGCCGTCGCCCACACACCGTACAGCGGCGGTGCCAGGTAGCCCAGCGCGCGTGCACCGCGGGTAGCGTCCAGGTTCTGGTCGCCGCACTGCAGCTGCGGCTGGTCGGAATAGATGAACCAGCTCGCGTTCATGGCCTTGGACACGATCTGGCTGTTGCCGACCAGGCGCTGCGGATCGGTGGCGATCACGTTCTGCGGCACCACGTAGCCGGCGATGCCTGCCATGGCCGGGCTGTCCAGGTAGGCCGGGTCGTTGGCATATTGCGGCGAGTAGGCGCCGTGGCAGCTGGCGCAGGAGCCGTTGCCGCCGTCCGGCTTGGGCACCGGGTTGTCGAGCGCGGCATCCCACAGGTTCTTGCTGTGGAACAGGATCGCGCCCTGCTGTGCCAGCGGCTGGTTGATGCAGGCCGGATTGTCGCCGGATCCGGGGCTGCCGTCGGCGTTGGAGCAGAAGCCGTACGGATAGCTCGGCGCCTTCAGCGACATCAGCCAGGCGTCGGAATCCATCTCGTGGGCCAGGATCCAGGATTCGGCGTTGCCGAGGTTCAGCGCCTCCGGATCGACAGCCAGGGGGAAGCTGGCGGAGAGCTCGATGCGCGTGGCGTCGGTGGGCTGACCGCCGTCGAAGAACTTCAGCGTTCGGTGGCCGACGTTCCACCACACAGGCGAATCCTCCGTGCCGGTGGAGGCGGCGAAATTGTTGAGGATGAAGGCGGGGAGCTGTGCCAGCTGCTGCGGGTTCTCCATCGTCAGCAATTCGAATCCCTGGAAGTTGGTGATGTTGCCGGTTCCGCGCGTGCGGTTCAGCTCGATCGGCAGCAGGGCGAGCGCGCCCTTGCCCAGGTCGCGCAGCAGGATCGCCAGGTCGCTCAGGCCGCCGGCGCCATACACCGCTCCGACCTGCGGCGTTCCCGCAGGCGCGTCGATGCGAGAGGCATGGCAGGCATTGCAGGAGCTGAAGCCAAGCTTGCCCGACCAGCTGCCGTCCGCGTTGCGCAGCTGAGTGAAGGCCATCGGCAGCTGGCCCGAGCCGCCGTTGGTCCGGTTGAGATCTTCGCCCGGCAGCGGATACGGATTGGGCCGGTCGGCGAGCGCGAAGCCGTAGCGCTGCGCCACCAGCTGATCGTAGTTGGCGGGGCGCGATTTCAAACCCCAGGCCTGCCACAGCGTGTTGTAGGCACTGACGGGCATCGCCAGCATGACATTGGCGGCGCTGGCGTCGCCGGCCAACGCAGTGCCCGCACCTGCCGCGCCGTCGCCTTGGATCAGCGTCGCACCGCTGGCCACGCGCGTGCGCCAGTCGCCGCAGGTCTTGGGCGCCTGGTCCTGCAACGGGTTGCTGGCCGGATGGCAGCTCTTCCAGTAGGCGTTGAAGTACACCGCCTTGTTCTGGTTCACGCCCGGCTGGATCAGC
>JARLJS010000004.1 GCA_031291075.1 Nevskia sp.
ACCCGGTATTGCCGGCGCCGACACGCGCCGCCAGATGGTGGGACGGTCCGACGGCTTGAGCACATCCCACACGCTCGGCACCGAGCCGTTGTGGAAGTACGGCGCCGTCGCCCACACACCGTACAGCGGCGGTGCCAGGTAACCCAGCGCGCGCGTGCCGCGGATCGAAGCGGTGTTCTGGTCGCCGCACTGTGCCTGCGGCATGTCGGAATAGGCGAACCAGTCGTACTTCGCCATCCGGTCGATCGCGTTGCTGTTGCCGTTGAGCCGCTCGGGATCGGTGGCGATCACGTTCTGCGGCACCACGTTGCCGGCCACACCTTCCAGCGCCGGGCTGTCGAGATAGGTCGGGTCGTTGGCGTACTGCGGCGAGTAGGCGCCGTGGCAGCTGGCGCAGGAGCCGTTGCCGCCGTCAGGCTTGGGCACCGGGTTGTTGAGCGCCGGATCCCACAGGTTCTTGCTGTGGAACAGAATCGCGCCCTGCTGCGCCAGCGGCATGTTGATACACGCGGGGTTGTCTCCTGCCGCCGGGGTGCCGTCGGCATTGGAGCAGAAGCCGTAGGGATAGCTCGGCGCCTTCAGCGACAGCAGCCAGGCATCGGAATCCATCTCGTGCGCCTGGGTCCAGGCCTCGGCCGCCGCCAAGTTGCCGGCGCCCGGATTGACGAACAGCGGGAAGTCGGCGGAGAGCTCGATGCGGGTGGCGTCGGCCGGTTCGCCGCCGTCGTAGAACTTGAGCGGCCGGTGTCCCAGGTTCCACCACACCGGCGGATCCTCCGTACCGGTGGACGGGGCGAAGTTGGCGATCACGTAAGACGGCAGGTGCGCCAGCATCTGCGGGTCTTCGATGGTGAGCAGGCCGAACAGCTGGAAGTTGGTGATGTTGCCGGTGCCGCGCGTGCGGTTCATCTCGAAGGGCAGGAAAGCGACGGCGCCCTTGCCCAGGTCGCGCAGCAGGATCGCCAGATCGCCGATGCCGTCGGTGCCGTAGATCGCGCCGATCTGCGGCGTGCCAGCGGGGGCGTCGATGCGGCCGGCGTGGCAGGCATTGCAGGTGCTGACGCCGATCTTGCCCGACCAGCTGCCGTCCGCGTTGCGCAGCTGGGTGAAGGCCATCGGCAGCTGGCCCGAGCCGCCGTTGGTCTGGTTGGGATCCTCACCCGTCACCGGATACGGATTGGGCAGATCGCTCAGGGCGAAGCCATAGCGCTGCGCCAGCAGTTGGTCGTAGTTGGCGGGGCGCGACTTCAGACCCCAGGCCTGCCACAGCGTGTTGTAGGCACTGCCGGGCATGGACAGGATGGCGGCGGGCCCCGCCGCATCACCGGCGAAGGCGCTGCCCGCGCCCACCGCGCCGTTGCCCGCGATCAGCGCGGCACCGCTGGCCACGCGCGTGCGCCAGTCGCCGCAGGTCTTGGGCGCCTGGTCCTGCAACGGGTTGCTGGCCGGATGGCAGCTCTTCCAGTAGGCGTTGAAGTACACCGCCTTGTTCTGGTTCACGCCCGGCTGGATCAGC
>JARLJS010000005.1 GCA_031291075.1 Nevskia sp.
AATTTCTTCGTCATTCCCGCGCAGGCGGGAATCCAGTTTTCGATTTTGCACGAAGCTCCAAAGCAGAACTGGGTCCCCGCCTCCGCGGGGACGACAGTCCCAACTTAATAAACGGATTTCCAACTCACCACACTAGAGCATCCTTGGTTTGGATGCATGCATGTTGTGCCCCTCTCCCGCACGCGGGAGAGGGGAAAGAATGTGATCGTCCCGGCGCAAGCAGGTCCACTGCCATGCGGGATTGCGGCTCAACCCCTCACTGCTTCCACGCCCGCCGCCGACGCAGCAGCGCCAGCGGCAGCAGCAGCGCCGCCAGCAGCGGCGACCAGGCCCCACCGCCGCCGCCGCCGCTGCCGAGGCCGCCGGAGCCGCCGCCGTTGGTGCAGCCGCCCGGGGTCGGGGAGTCGCCGGGGTTGCGGCCGGCCAGGCATTGCGCGCCGGTGCCCTGGGGATCGAGCGTGGCCTTGAGCTGGCCGTTGGCCTGCGATTGCGCGGTCCAGGCCACGTCGAGGCGGCCGAACACGTCGTCGCCGCCCGGGTTGGCGCAGGACGAGTTGCCGCCTGACAGCACCCCGATCAGGTAGTGGTTGCTGTTGTAGAGCCCCGAGCCGGACGAGCCGTCCTCGGTGATGCCCTGCGACCAGATCACGTCCCAGGCCTGCACCGTGCGGCTGGTGCCCTGCAGGTTGACGGTGACCTTGCTGGTCTGGGTGTCGTAGACGCTGATCTTCTTGAGGTCGCCGCCGGGCTGGTGGATGTCCACGCCGGAGCCGGATGGCTGGCCGGTGACGTCCCAGCCGGCGTACCAGACGTTGTAGGCGGAGTTGGGCTGCTGCAGCAGCTTGATCAGGGTGAAATCAGAGCCCGTGTCGCCGGCCACCAGGGTGGCGCCGGTCTGGGTGTGGGTGATCGGCGCCGAGGTGCCGCTGCAGCTGCTCGCCTGGTAGTTCCAGTACATCACCACCGACAACGCCGGCGTGGTGAGGGTCTGGCCGATCTCGCAGTGGTTGGCGGTGAGGAAGTAAGGCGCGTTGTCGCCCGGCACGTCGTTGACGAGCTGGCCGGTGCAGATGAACTTGTTGCCCACGGTGTATACCGCCACCGCGCGCGCCTCGTTGCTCCAGGCCGCGCCCGCCGGGCAGGCGACGTTGACCTCGCAGGACGAGGCCGGCGTGCCGCCGGGGATGGTGCGCGGCTGCGGATTGCCGGCGGCGGCGGTGGCGAAGTCGAGGAAGCCGTGCTGGACCTGCGCCAGCTCCAGCTGCAGCTGGTCGCGGCTGGCGGTGGGCACGCGGGCCTCGATCACCGCCTCGCCGCCGGGGACGATGGCGGTCCACAGGCGGCCGTCGGCGGTGTTGTTGAGCGCGGTGTAAGGGCCCTGCATCGTGCCGCCCTGCGGATCGTAGATCCACACCTCGCCGCCGTCGGGCACATGGAACCTGGAGAAGGCGAAGCTCAGCGACCGCGCTCCCGCCGAGGCCACGCGCAGGCGCCAGGAGGAGACGCCGCCGGCGAGGGTATCCCAGCGCCCGTCGGACAGGCGCAGCGGCAGGTCCACCGGCGCGGCGAACTGTACCGGGCGGCTCTGCCGCTGCTGCGCCGCCGTCACCGCGCGCGCCGCCGCTGCGCCGTCCACCGCGATGCGGGGCACCGCCGCGAGGCTGTTCAGGTCGGGCTGTAACGCCGCCGCCGGAAGCGCGAGCAGGGGCAACAGCAGGAACACGACGCGTCGCAGCAATGCCATGGGGTTCCCCCGCCCGGACTCGGTTTGGGTATCGTTATGCCCCGGCAGTGTAACGCGTCTGTAAAACGCGCTCAGCGCAACTGTCCGCGGCTCACAGCATCAGGGAATTCAGCGCGGCGCTGTGGCTTCCCCTGGACCCCGGCTTGCGCCGGGGTGACGATGGATCGGACCTTCCTTAGCGCGCAGCGGGTTCCGCGGCGGCCGGGGCCGGGGCCGGGGCCGCGCTGGCGCCGCCTTCCATCAGCCGGTCGATCTCCGCCAGGTCGCTTTCGTTCACGCGGCCGGCGTCCTGCTTGAGCGCCAGCACGCTGTTCAGGTAGGTATAGCGCGACTGGTAGTAGCTCTTCTGCGCCGCCGCCAGCGCCTGGCGCGCGTTCAGCACGTCGATCTCGGTGCGGGTGCCCACCTTGAGGCCGACCTGGGTCGCTTCCAGGCTGGTCTGGTTGGAGACCACCGCCTGCTTGTTGGCCTTGACCCCGGCGATGCCGCTCACCACGCCCTCGAAGTCGTTGCGCGTATTCTGGTCCACCGTGCGCCGCTGCAGCTCGTACTGCGCCTGTGCCTGCTGGTAGGTGGCCGTGGCCTGGCGCACCTGCGAGGTGACCAGCCCGCCCTGGAAGATGTTCCAGGTCAGCGTCAGCCCCACTGTGTCGGCCAGGGTGTCGTCGCCGAACTGGGAGTGCGAGTCCTGGCGATTGAGGGTGCCGCCGGCGGCGAGCGTGGGCAGGTACTTGCCGCGGTACACCGCCACCAGCTTGCGCGCGCTCTCGGCGGCATAGAACGAGCTCATCAGGTCGGGGTTGTCGTGGCTGGAAGCCTTGGTCCAGTCGTCCGGCGCGGTCGGGTTGGGCGCCACCAGCGGGATGTCCTCCTGCAGGTTGGCGATGCTGTCCACCGGCTGGCCGACGATCACGCCCAGCGCGCGCTTGGCGTTGTCCAGCGTGGTGCGGTCGGCGATCACGGTGGCGGAGCTGGTGTCGTAGGAGGCCTGGGCGTTGCGCACGTCGGTGATGGCGGCCAGGCCCACCTCGAACTTCTTCTGCGCCTGTTCCAGCTGCTGCTGGAACGAGGCCTGTGCGTCGAGGTCGGCGCGCAGCGTGTCCTGCGCGCTGAGCACCGCGAAGTAGGCGCTGGCGGTGCGGGTGATCAGGCTCTGCTCGGCCGAGCGGTAGGTGGCCTCCGCCTGCGCCACCTGCTGGTCGGACTGCGCCACGGTCTGGAACGCCGACCAGTCGAACACCGTCTGCGACAGGTTGAGCGAATAGCCGCGGGTGGTATACCACTCGATGGCGCGGTTGGCCGCCGGCGTGGGCGTACCGGTGCCGCCGTTGCCGTTGAGGCTGGAGTTGCCGCTCTGGGTGCTCGACAGCACGTGCAGGCGGTCGCGCTCCACGTCACCCTGGCCGGTCACCTGCGGCAGCAGTGTCGACCAGGCCTGCGGCCGCGCCTCGATGCTGGCGTCGCGCTGGTGCAGCGCGGCCTGGAAGGTCTGGTCCTGCTGCTGCGCCAGGTGGTAGCAGTCCAGCAGGCCGTTGGCGCCGGCCGCCGCCGGCACCAGCACAGACGATGCCGCAAGAAAAAGTCGGCGCATGCAAATCCTCTAGTGTTGCTTCGCGAAAGGTGCCGGTCGAGTCCTGGGTTCCCTAGTAGCGCGGAACGGACGGGTCCACCGCCAGCGACCAGGCATCGATCCCCCCGCTTAGATGCGCGACATCGGCAAAACCGTTGCGTTCGAGCAGACGGCCGGCCATTTCGCTGCGCACGCCGTGGTGGCACATGGCGACGACGGGCTGGTTCCGGTCCAGCTCGTCCACGCGCGCCTGCAGCTCGCCCAGCGGGATGTGGGTGGCGCCGGCGATGCGGGCGATCTCCAGCTCTTCCGGCTGGCGTACGTCGAGCAGCCGCACCTGCCCGCGGTCGAGCAGGGATTTGAGTTCTTCCGGGCTCAGGTTGCGCATGAATGGACCGTTGTCGAGGTGGCCGGGAAGCCTAGCATAGGGGCCTGTAAAGGATGGTAAACGCGGTCACGGCGCGGTCGGATACACCAGCCCGGCCAGCTCGCTGCGGCTGCACACGCCCAGCTTGCGGTAGATGCGGTACAGGTGGTTGGCCACGGTGGAGGGGGCGATGCCGATGCGCCGCGCGGCCTGCTTGAAGCTCAGCCCGTGCGCCACCGCGTAGACGATCTCGCGTTCGCGCGGGGTGAGCCGGTCCAGCGCGCCGGCCGGCCAGATGAAGACGTAGTTGAAATCGGCCAGCGGCTCGCAGCGGATGCACAGGCCGTTCTGCACCGCCGTCTCGCCCTTGCGCGGCAGCTCGAACGGCAGCGTGTAGGGGGTGCGGCCGGGGAAGTACTTCTCCAGCATCTCGAGGAAGCGCGGCTGCGCCTCGTGGAAGGTGCCCTCGTGGTCGATCGCCGCCGCCGCGCTCTCCGCCGGGCGGTCGGTGGGCGTGCGCATCAGGTGCAGAAAGAAGGCGTGCGAGGCGGCGTTGAACAGGTGAAAGGTGGCGCGCTGCTGGCACTGGCGGTCGTGGTCGGAGAACACCTGCTTGCGCTCCTTGCGGTACAGCGTCAGCAGGGAATACAGGCCGCTGCGCGGGTCCAGGTGCGCGGTGCTGAGGATGCGGGTGATGCCGTAGGGCTTGAAGCAGCGCTCGTAGATCTCGGAGCGGAAGAAGCGCGCGTCCGGCAGCACGCTGCGCATGTCCACCGACACTCCCAGGTTGGCGGCGAGCTGCGGGATGATCGGGTTGACCGAATGGGTCTGCTCCAGCGTACGCGGGAAATCCTCCGGCAGGCCGACCGTCGCCACGGTGTGGAACTGCCAGCGCGGCAGCGAGCCGCTGCCCCACAGCGCACCATCGAAGGGCACCACCGGCTGCAGCTCCTGCAGCGCCCAGGTGCGGAAGCTCTCCGGCGGCACGCTCAGGGCCGACCGGTACAACCGGCCGATGTAGCGGTCCACCGCGTCCGCGGGACTCGTCAGCGTCAGTTCCTGCATGCCTCTCCTTCGACCTCCGCCCGAAGCGCCAGCATGCCCGCGGGACCGCACTATGACCGGCGGCAACGCCGGGTTGTTCAATTTCGAGGTGCGCGCCCGCCGGGCCGGTGGGAAAAACCCACCCATGGACCGGCACCCCGTTGGGGCGGTTTTACCATCCGGCCGGTCCGCTGCCGCATTCCATAATGTTACAAATCTTTCCACCGGGACGGACAGCGTGAAAACCATCGAGCAGTGGTTGGGCGAGTACTCTCTGAGCCATCGCAACCCGGTCAACAAGACCCTGCACTGGATCTGCATCCCGCCGATCGTGCTGGCGGCGCTGGGCATGTTCCGCGCCCTCCCGTTCGGCGGCGCGCTGGTCAACGGCGCTTCCGTTGCGGCGGCGCTGATGTTCGCCTATTACCTGCTGCTGTCCTGGCGCCTGGCGCTGGGCGCGGCGGCGGTGCTGCTGGCCCTCTACGGCGTGGCCGACCTGTCCTGGCGCGAGCTGGGTCGCGCGCACTTGCCGGCGATGCTGGGGCTGTTCGGCGCGGCCTGGGCCGGGCAGTTTGCCGGCCACCACCTGGAGGGGGCCAAGCCCTCCTTCTTCAAGGACCTGCAATTCCTGCTGATCGGGCCGCTATGGCTGCTGGCAGCCGTGTACCGCCGCCTGGACCTGCCGCTGCGCCAGCCCGCCCCGGGTTGAACCGCGGGGGCCGGATAGGGTCTCATAGGCAATACCAACGAGATCCCGGAGACCCCGCAGATGAAGAACACCCACCGGAAGGCCCTGGCGGCCTCCGTCGGCGCAGCCGTCGCCATCGCCGCCGCCCTGGCCGCGCTGCCACGCGCGGCCGCCCAGGACAGTGGCAGCCCCCCGCCCGCCACCATCGGCGAGCCACCGGCCGACACCGCCGCGCCGCCGGCCCAGGCCGCACCGGTGCAGCCGGCCAAGCCGGGCGAGGTGGGGCCGGACACCTACAGCCAGGAGGAAACGCTCGACGCCGCCAAGAAGTTCTTCGGCGGCACCACCGAGGGCCTGGCCAAGGTGATCGAAAAGGCGTTCTCCGAAAACGGCCGTCCCAGCGCCTACATCGTCGGCAGCGAGGGCTCGGGGGCGGTGATCGTGGGCCTGCGCTACGGCGAGGGCACCCTCTACTACAAGGGCGGCGGCTCCACCAAGGTGTACTGGCAGGGCCCCTCGGTGGGCTGGGACTTCGGCGGCAACGCCTCCAAGGTCTTCACCCTCGTCTACAACCTGCGCTGGACCAGGGACCTGTTCCAGCGCTTCCCCGGGGTGGACGGCAGCCTCTACTTCGTGGCCGGCGTCGGCCTCAACTACCAGCGCGCCGGCAACATCACCCTGGCGCCGATCCGCACCGGCGTGGGCCTGCGCGCCGGCGCCAACGTCGGCTATCTGAGCTATACCCAGAAGCAGTCCTGGATCCCGTTCTGATCCGGGCCTGTCCGGGCCCATCCGGGGCCTGAGCGACCGTCCAGCCGCTCCGGCCCGGCGCTGGCCGGCCCGGCGGTCCGCTCCGTCCGGATTGCCGTATAGTCGCCTCGCATCCGCGCCCCGGCGAAGCCCATGCCGTTGCAGGTTTCGCCGGCGCGCGGGGCATCGGGTCAAAGGAAGGCGCATGGCAACCTCCATCGCCGCGGGGCGCAGCAACGTCGCCGTCGGCAAGCAGAAGCTGATCGACGCCGCGCTGCGCCTGGGCGCGCGCGGCACCGGGCTCGACGGGATCGGGCTGCGCGAGCTGGCCCGCGAAGCGGGGCTCAATCCGACCACCTTCTACTGCCACTTCGACAGCATGGAACACCTGGCGCAGACGGTGGCGGAAGCCGCCGCCGCGCAGATCATGGCGGGAATCCAGGACGTGCGGGCGCACGTCGCCAAGCACGCCGATGTCACCCGCTGCAGCGTGGAGTTCTTCCTCGACTTCGTGGTGAAGCAGCCTGACGTGTTCCGCGTCGGCCTGCGCGAGCTGCACGGCGGCTCGCCCGCGATCCGCGCCATCCTGCGGCGCGTGCTCGACCAGATCGCCGAGGAGAGCGTGGAGCAGATCGAGCATTTCGACCTGATGCCGGGCGCCGATCGCGCCTTGCTGCGGCAGGCCACCGGCGGTGTCACCTACTACATGTTCTACCGCGCGCTGGACTGCGCCGAGCGGCCCCAGCTCCGCGCCGCGCTGGCCGACGAGATGGTGCAGTACATCCGCATGGTGTTCACGGGCAGCCGGGCGCTGGCGACAGTGGTTAGCGGCTGACTGCCGGACGCCGGTGTACGGGCCCGTCCATCGGCTGCCACGGGTCGCTCGGCCGGGAACGCTCAGGCCGGGTCATAGCCTGCCGAGAAGTGGGTATCGGACCACGCCCCGGAGGCCGCATCGTGAACATCGACCGTTTCAAGCGTGACCACGCCACCGTGCTGCAGCAGGTGGAGGAGCTGCGCGAGCTGATCCAGGACGGCATCGAAGAGCACGCCGGGCAGATCGCCCGGCTGCTGATGACCATCAGCTCGACCATCAAGGTGCATCTCGCTGCCGAGGACCATGCGCTCTATCCGGCGCTGGCCAGGAATCCCGCCATCGCCGCCACGGGCCGGAAGTTCCAGGAGGAGATGGGCGGCATCGCCGCCGCCTACGCCGCCTTTTCGCACCAGTGGGTGTTCGCCCCCAACATCGAGGCCCATCCCGAGCAGTTCCTGAGGGAGGCTAACGACACCTTCAAGGTGCTGTACGAGCGGATCCGCAAGGAGGACCGCGAGCTGTACCCGGCGGTGGAGGCGCTGCACTAGCCGTCAGCCGCCGCGGCACGCCTCCGCGCAGCGGTGCAGCAGCGCGTCGATGTCGGCCGGGTCGTGGTAGATGCCGAAGCCGATGCGCAGGCGGTCGTCGCGGTAGTCGGTGATCACGCTGTGGCGCTGCAGCTCGGCGCACAGCCGGCCGGCCTGCGGCGTGCGGAAGCACAGGAAATTGCCGCGCGGGGCGCCGCGCCGCGGGATCAGCGCGGCCTCGCACAGCGCCTCGCTGCGCAGCCGCGGCAGGCCGTCGAGGAAACGCTCCTGCAGCGTCCGCACGTGGCCGTGGATGAACTGCGGCGTGAGCCGGTGCGCGTCCAGCCAGTCCATCACCGCGTTGAAGCGGTACAGCCCGACCGGGTCGTAGGTGGCGCCGAGGAAGCGCAGGCCGCCGCGGGCGTAGGGCAGGGTCTCGGCGCCGTGGATGAGCGCGGCGAAGCCGGCGAACCAGCCGGTGTCCTGCGGCCGCTCGCAATAGCCCGGCGGGCAGTGCAGGTAAGCCGCGCCTTCGCCGGCCATGGCGTACTTGTAGCCGCCGCCCAGGTAGCAGGCGCGCGCCGCCAGCGCCGACAGGTCGGTGGGCACGGCCATGAAGCCGTGGTAGCCGTCGATCACCACAAGCGTGCGCGGATCGGGCACCGCCGCGACGAGCGCCGCCAGGTCCTCGACCAGGTAGCCGCTGTTGAAGAAGCACTGGCTGAAATAGACCAGGTCGTGGCCGCCCCGCGTCGCCGCCTGCGCGAAACGCTGCGGGAAGTCCTCGAACGGCTCCGTCGCCACACGTTCCGCCGTGGCCAGCCCGGCTTCCTCGTAGCGCAGCAGCTGGCGGGCGAAGCTGTGGAACTCGCTGTCGGTGGTGAGCACGCGCAGCGGCCGCCGTTCGATGCAGGACAGCAGCCGCATCAGCAGCTCGTGGGTGCTGCCGGCGAAGCACAGGCTGTCGGGGTCCGGCAGGCGCAGCCGGCGGGCGAGGTGGGCCTGCGCCTTCGGCATCACCTCGCCGAACACCAGGTCCCACTTGCCGTCGATCAGTTCCGCCGCGTCGAGCCAGGCCTGCTGCTGCGCCTCGAAGCTCACGTCCGGCCACGGGTGGTGGCTGTGCGCGGCCGCGTGCAGCCACGACCCCGCGCTCAGGAAGCGCGAGAAATGGTGCTTGTAGGATGTGCTCACGGCCGGCGCGCGAGCGACCTGGCGAAGTGGAACGACGTCACCACCATGCCCTCGCGGAAATAGAACTTGTGCGCCTGCTGGCGCTGCGTGCCGGAGTCCAGGCTGAGGGTGTCGCAGCCGAGCGCGGCGGCGCGCTGCGCCGCCCAGCCGAGCAGGGTGTGGCCGACGCCGCTGGAGCGCGCCGCCTGGTCGGTGACCAGGTCGTCGACGTAGACCTCGTCGGCATAGGTCTTCGCCAGGTGGCGCCAGACCATCACGCCCAGCACGCGCTCGCCCGCGGTGGCCAGCGCCATGCGGGCGCCGCCGGCGAAGATCGCCCGCATGCGGCCCGCGTAGTCCGCCGGGAGCTGCTGCCGCAGCTGCCGGTGCACGCTCTCGGCGCGGGCCAGCCAGGCGGGCTCGGGCACGGTGCCGTCGGCAGCCGTGACTTCCACGATTTTCACCAGTGAGGCTTGCGTCATGCGAGGGCCCTTGGTTGCGGTATGCGGCTTCTTATACGCTCAGCCGGTGCTGGGGTGAAGTGCCGGGCCCGAATGCTGAGACTAAGGAGAGGTGGATGAACTGGATGGTGGTGGCGAAGACGGCGGGGTTGCTGGTGTGCTCGAACCTGTTCATGACCTTTGCCTGGTATGCGCATTTGAAGAACCTGCGCGACAAGCCCTGGCTGGTGGCGGCGCTGCTGTCCTGGGGCGTGGCCCTGTTCGAATACCTGCTGCAGGTGCCGGCCAACCGCATCGGCTACGGCACGCTCTCGCTGGGCCAGCTCAAGATCCTGCAGGAGATCATCACCCTCGCCGTGTTCGTGCCGTTCGCGCTGTTCTACATGGGGCAGCCGCTCAAGCTCGACTACCTGTGGGCCGCGTTCTGCATCATGGGCGCGGTGTATTTCGTGTTCCGCGGAGCCTGAGCGTGGGTGCTCCGGCCCTGATCCGCCCGGTAACCGCGGCCGACGCCGCGGCGGTGGCCGCGCTCTACGCGCCTTACGTGCGCGACACCGCGATCTCGTTCGAAGCCGAGCCTCCCAACGGCGCCGAGATGGTCCGCCGCATCGGCGCGGTGGGTGAGCGCTATCCCTGGCTGGCGGCCGAGCGCGACGGTTGCCTGCTGGGCTACGCCTACGCCTGCGAGCACCGCAGCCGCGCGGCCTACCGCTGGGACGTCGACGTGGCGGTCTATCTCGACGCGGCTGCGCACCGGCAGGGCCTGGGACGGCGGCTCTATACCGCGCTGTTCGACCTGCTGCGGCTGCAGGGTTACGTCAACGCCTATGCCGGCATTGCCCTGCCCAACGCGGCCAGCGTGGGCCTGCACGAGGCCCTGGGCTTCGCACCGGTGGGCGTGTACCGCCGGGTGGGCTACAAGCACGGCGCCTGGCACGACGTGGGCTGGTGGGCGCTGGGCCTGCTGCCGCCGCCCTCAAGCCCGGCCGAACCCCTGCCCTGGCCCGCGCTCGACCCGCGGACGGTGGCCGGGCTGCTGGAGGCCGCGTGAACGCGTCGACGCAGGGCCGCTGGGCGCAGCACTCCGTGGTCACCGCCACCCGCGGCCGCGGCTTCCATGAGCTGACCGCGCAGGTGCAGGACCTGGTGCGGGAGTCGGGTATCGTCACCGGCCTGTGCCACCTGTTCCTGCGCCATACCAGCGCTTCGCTGTGCATCACCGAGAACGCCGACCCGGAGGTGCTGCGCGACCTGGAGCGCTTCGCGCAAAGGCTGGCGCCGGACGGCGATCCGCTGTTCCGCCACGACGCGGAAGGCGAGGACGACATGCCGGCGCACGTGCGCAACCTGTTCGCCGGGTACCAGCTCAGCGTGCCGGTGCGCGCCGGCCGGCTGGCGTTGGGCACCTGGCAGGGTGTGTTCCTGTGGGAGCACCGGGCTTGCGGCCAGCGCCGCGAGGTGGTGGTGACCCTGCACGGCGAGGGCTGATTCGATATCGGTCTACACTGCGCGCCTGAAACAGCAAGCAAACATCGGGGAGTTCAGGGTGTTCAAGGAATACGCCGATTACGACGCCACCGGCCTGGCCGAGCTGGTGGCGCGCCACGAGGTCTCGCCGCAGGAGCTGCTGGAGGCCGCGCTGGTGCGCGCCGACGCGCTCAACCCGCGTCTCAACGCGATCTGCATCCCGATGACCGACATCGGCCGCGCCCACGCCCGCCAGGCGCCGCAGGGGCCGTTCGCCGGCGTGCCGTTCCTGCTCAAGGACATCGCCCAGGACTACGCCGGCGTGCGCTCCACCTCCGGCAGCTGCGCGCTGCGCGACTGGATCCCGCAGGAGCACGCCGAGATCGTCAAGCGCTTCATCGACGCCGGCCTGGTCATCTTCGGCAAGACCGCCACGCCGGAGTTCGCCCTCAAGGCGGTGACCGAGACACGCCTGTGGGGCGCCACCCGCAATCCCTGGGACCTGAACCGCACGCCGGGCGGCTCCTCCGGCGGCGCGGCGGCGGCGGTGGCCGCCGGCATGGTGCCGATGGCGGGCGCCTCCGACGGCGGCGGCTCGATCCGCATCCCCGCCTCCTACTGCGGCCTGTTCGGGCTGCGTCCCTCGCGCGGCCGGGTGCCGCCGGGACCGCTCCACGGCGAGTTCTGGGACGGCGCCTCCAGCGAGCACGTGCTCACCCGCAGCGTGCGCGACTCCGCCCGCATGCTCGACGCGCTGGCCGGCCCCGACATCGGCGCGCCGTTCGTCATCGCCCCGCCGGTGCGGCCCTACGCCGACGAGCTGCGGCGCGAGCCGCCCCGGCTGCGCATCGGCTACTCGGTGGAATCGCCCATCGGCACCGCGGTCGATGCCGCCGGCGTGCAGGCGGTGCGGAACGCCGCGCAGCTGCTGCGCAATCTGGGCCACGAAGTGGAGGAGGCGGCGCCGCGCGTCGACGGCCGCGCCCTGGCGCAGTGCTTTCTCAACATGTACTTCGGCCAGGTCGCCGCCGACATCGAGCACGCCAAGGAACTTACCGGCGCCACCGATGCCGACTTCGAGCTGGACACGCGTGCGCTCGGCATGTTCGGCCGCGCGCTCAACGCCGGCGAGTACGTGCTCAGCCGCAAGCGCTGGAACGAGTTCGCCCGTGCCCTCGGGCAGTTTCACCACACCTACGACCTCTACATGACGCCCACCACGGCGATGCCGGCGTCGCGGATCGGCGAGCTGGAGCTGCCCGCGGCGCACCAGCTTGCGCTGCGCGGCATCCTGCGCCTGGGCGTGGGACGCACGCTGCTGCGCAGCGCCCTGACGCAGCAGCTGATCGAGCAGAGCCTGGCGCGGGTGCCCTTCACCCAGCTCTCCAACCTCACCGGCACGCCCAGCATGTCGGTGCCGCTGCACTGGGCGCCGGCGCAGGTTGGCGGCCCTGACATGCCGGTGGGCGTGCAGTTCGTGGCGCGCTTCGGCGAGGAGGCCACGCTGCTGCGTTTGGCCGCGCAGCTCGAGCACGAGCAGCCGTGGGCGGGCAAGCGGCCGGCCTTGTGGGAGTTGCCGGGTCAATAAGTGGTGGCTGCGTGCTCCCCTCTCCCGCAAGCGGGAGAGGGGGAAGCGCGCGTCGATTCCTGCGCGCGTCAGACCTTGCGCGGATCGAACGCGAAGTGCTTCTTCATCTCTTCGTAGAACGCCTTGTCGGCGTCGCTCTGCGCCGGTGGCGTGGCGATCTGCAGGGTGACGATCTCGTCGCCGGGCGTGGCGCCGGGCAGGCCGCGGCCCTTCAGGCGCAGTTTCTTGCCGCCCTGGGTGCCGGCCGGCAGGTTCAGCTCCACCGTGCCGCCCAGCGTGTGCACCGGCACCTTGGCGCCGAGCGCCGCTTCCCACGGCGTCACCGGCAGCTCGGCGTGGATGTCGCGGCCTTCGAGGCGGAAGCGCGGATGCTCGGCGAGTTCCACCTCCAGCAGCAGGTTGCCGCCCTGGGCGCCCTGGCCGGCCAGGCGGATGGTCTGGCCGCCGGTGACGCCCTTGGGGATACGCACGCTCAGCGTGCGGTGGCCGATGGTCACCTGGCGGGTGGCGCCGTTGTAGGAGTCCTCCAGCGTGATCCTGAGGCGGGCGCGCTGGTCCTGTTCGAACGGGTGCTCGGCCTCCTCAGTGGCGCCGCCGCCGAAGCCGCCCACGCCGCCGAACAGGGTGGAGAAGAAGTCGGAGAAGCCGCCGTTGCCGAAGCCGGCACCGGCACCGGCGGGGGCGGGGGGGGGGGGGGGGCGGGGGGGGGCGCGGGGGGGGGGGGGGGGGGGGGGGCCGAAGAAGTGGCGATTCCTTCCCTGCTCGCACGGCGCACAGTACATCAAAGTGATGATGTCACTAAGGGGAGTGGCGTCCGCGCGGGCAGGGCATCCG
>JARLJS010000006.1 GCA_031291075.1 Nevskia sp.
GCCGTAACCGTCACCCGCCGCCGACGCAAACCACCGTCGCCGAATAGAACCACCCACTTCTTCGCGCTCAATTCCAGCGCCATGTACAGTACCTTGGCTCCGCAGTACGCTTCCTGAACTCGGGTCGTTTCCATCTCAGATCCCTCCGTGTTGGGACTTCAGCACCCCAATGGAGTCGGATGGAACGACCCGGGTTCATAGCATCTACGATTCTGCGGCGGCTCAGTGGCAGTTGCAGTCGCCGATCGGGCAATCCGCGCAGTCTATGTCGCAGCCGCCGAGATCGCAGGCGTTGAGGTCCGCAGCGTCGCAGAGCCAGCCGTCGCAGAAGTCGTCGCCGCCGCAGGTGCGTGTGGCGTTGCGGCGGCGACGGCGTTTCCTCTCCTCTTCCGTTTCGTTCCGTTCGGCGCTGAGTTGCAGGTAGGCGGCGTGACACTGCGCGAAGCGCAGCCGCACCAGGGGCAGACCGCCGAGCACGCCGTGTTCGCGAACGATTTCCTTCACCGCGGCGGAGCAGGAGAGGCCGTGATGAAAGGCGGCGTGGGCGCAGCGATAGCCCTTGTAGGGCGAGAGGTAACGCTGGTACAGGCCGATCAGGAAGATCACGAGGGCGCGCAGCATGGCGCGGAGCATCGTGAAGGGCGCGGCGCGGGGGCGTCAAGCCTGGAGGCTTGTACCTCCTTGAGGTTTGATGAAGTGCGTCCACCAATGGTGGACGGCGGTGCGCACGGTGCCCGCGGGTTCGTCACCCCGGCGAAAGCCGGGGTCCAGTGCTTGGGGTTCCTGGATTCCGGCTTGCGCCGGAATGACGATTCCCGTATCCGCGGCCTTACCGCACGTGGTTGCGGAACGGCTGGTGCAGCGGCCCACGCAGTTCGTTGGGATCCTCGCCGGACTGTGCCATGGCGGAGAGGATGTCGTTACGGTCCCAGCCGGTGAGGTCGTGCAGGGCGGTGGCTTCCTTGTTGTAGCGGGTGGGGAGTTCGCGTTGGTAGGCGCGGCCGGCCTGGCAGCTGAGGTCGCCGGTGGCGGGGTGGTGGATGGAGTAGACGACCTGGTAGGGGTTGCCGTCGCGGGTTTCCTGGAAGGCGAGGTCTTCCGGGAAGTGGGCGCGGTCGTAGCGGATGTGCAGGCGGGTGATGAAGCCGGTTTCCGCGACCAGGGGGCGGGAGGCGTTATCGGCTTCCGTGCTGCTGCCGTCCGCGTCCGGGTATTGCCAGCGGGCGCCGAGGGCGTAGAGTTCGACGGAGTTGGGCTTGGCGGCGGAGCAGGGGTCGCAGTAGGTGGACAGGCTCCAGGCGTATTCGGTGTAGACGTTGCTCATGTCGTCCTGCCTGACCTGGCGTTCGAAGGCGGCGCGGTAGACCGGCTGCAGTTTGTCGCGCACGTACAGCGGCAGGTCGACGTGGCTGGGCATTTGCGCGGTGCGGTAGTTGACGCTTTCGACGCGGCCGTTGCGGGTGAGGGCGAACACCAGCAGGTCCTGCGGGCCGTTGGCGTTGACGGTGCCGAGGCGGAGGGGAAGCATGAACTTGGGGCTGCGGTAGCTGACCTGCAGCGGGCGCAGGAATTTCTCGCCGGTGGCGTTCTGGCGGTCGAGGTTCACCTTGGCCAGGAAGAAGTACATGTTCTGGGCGATGTAGCTGCCCAGCACCTCGGCGGCGCCGGCGGGAATGCGGTAGTGGTTGTCCGTCAGGTAGCGGACCAGGCCGGCGCTCTCCTCGGCCTTGAGGATGACGATGTCGTAGACGCCCACTTGGTATTGGGCTTCGATGGAGACTTTGTACTGTTCCGACTTGCGCACGGCGATGCCGGCGGGGGCGGCAGTGGCCGCGCCCGCCATCGGTGCCATCTCGTACATCACCTGTGGGGCGCAGGGCTCAGGGTCGTAGTACTCGGTGAGGCGCGGCGCGGAGTAGGCGTCGAGCTTGTCGACCAGGTTCATGCTGACCACGCGGATGTCGCTCTTCTTCACCACCACCGGCACGGGGACGACCAGGCCGAATTCCTTCGGCTCGCCGCGGTAGTCGCTGGCCATGGTGACGGTGATGCGGCCGTCGTCCCAGGCCAGCACCACCTTGGAGGCTTCGTTGTAGAGCGGCTCATCGCCCTGGGAGACGTAGAAGCCGCAGAAGGCGAAGGCGGAGGGCGCGCCCGCGATCAGTACGGTAAGAACGGTGACGAGGGCGGGGAGGAGGCAGGACAGGCGCGGCTTCATGAGGTGGCTCCGTGGAGGGCGGGAGTGGGCTTGGGGGACGGGGTGCGGCTGGTGAGCCAGTCGATCAGCGGCACCAGCGGCGCGGCGGCGAACAGGGACCAGTAAAGAGCGGAGCGGCACTGGCAGGTGAAGGCGAGGTAGTGGGCCAGGGCGGCGACGGCGGCGACGAAGACGGCACGCGCGGGCAGGCTGCGCGGAGTGGTCTTGGGATCGGTGATCATGAAGAAGGCGAACAGCAGCAGGGCGCCGCTTTCGAGCTGGTGGGCGGGGATGGTGAGCGGGTCGCCCAGGCGGTGGGCGCGGCGCAGCAGCAGGCCGGCGTAGGCGGCGAGGAACAGGCTTGCGGTGGAGAGCTGGCCGGCGCGCGCCAGCACGGACATGGCGAGCAGGCCGAACAGCGCGACCAGCAAGGCGGAGGCGCCCCACTGCCCGGGCGAGACCCAGGCGTGGCCGGTGAGCAGCATGGCGACGATGCCGAAGGTGGCGGGGTTCCACACGTGGCGGCCGCGGATGCGCAGCAGGAACTTGGAGCCGATGGCGGCGGCGGCACCGGCGGCCATCACCCACAGGCCATCGCCGCGCAGCAGCAGGCTGAGCGACAGGCCGGTGATGAGCGGCGAGCGCAGGTCCGGCGCGATCCGCTGCAGGCGCGAGCAGGCGAGCTGCGTGGCCAGGCTGGCCGCGATGGCGACCAGGCTGGGCAGGAGGTGGGCGCCGTAGTCGAGCGTGGCGAGGTTGAAGGCGAGCAGGCTGCCGAGCGCCACGATCTGCAGCTCGCGCGCGTCGCGTGGTCGGGCGGGGCGGGCCGGCAGGTTTCCGGCGTAGAGCTGGGCGGGCATGGCTGCGGCATCTCCTCGTTCAGGCCGGGCGGGAGCGGGGATCCGTCGCGGGTCCGGCAGGGGTTAAAACGGGGAGGGTGGGGGAATGGGGTTAAGGGCTGGTCCCGGACGCCCTGCGTGTGTTGCGGAACGGCGTTACCATCGAACCCCTCACTGCGAATCCGGGGCGGCGGCATGAGGCGTAAGGTGATTAAGGCTTTGCGATGGCTGCTGGTTCCTCTGGCGTGTTACTCGATCGCTGCCTTCACCGTTACTGTCGGCGGGTTCCTGTTCGATCGCGCGCCGTACTGGTTTTGCCCGCGCGATCAGCTCGTCTCGGGCATGTGCATGGCGGATTCGTTCGAGGGTGTCCTGTCGGCCATTCAGTGCGTGACGGCCGGCCTGACCGCGTTTGTCGTGGTGCTCGCCGGCAGCTGGACGGCGCCGCTGCGGCATCCGGCGGTGCCGTGGACGATCTTCGGGATCGGCCTGATCCCCGCCGCTTTCCTTTCCTTCCTGGCGAGCGATGCGTTGCCGTTTGTATTGGCGGCGATGGCAGGTGCCTCCTGCGCGTTCATGTTGATGAAGCGTGCCCCGCACGCGCGGCCGGCAGCGGCCTAGATGAGCGGCGGGAGGCGGAAGCACGCCACGGCCTGGACCATCGGCTATCTTGCCGTGGCCGTGCTGGCCTGCAGCGCAACGGCGATGGCCGCTCCCGGCTGCGGCGGCGAGGGCGTGGCGCTGCAGGTGCTGGGCTCTGGCGGGCCGGAGCTGCAGGACCGGCGCGCCAGCAGCAGCTACCTGGTATGGCGCGACGGCAAGGCGCGCGTCCTGGTGGATGCCGGCGGCGGGTCGGCGCTGCGTTTCGGCGAGGCGGGCGCGCAGGTGGCCGATCTCGAAGTCGTGCTGCTCTCGCATCTGCACGTCGACCACACGGCGGACTTGGCGGCGCTGATCAAGTCCTCCTACTTCGAGGAGCGCACGCGGCCGCTGCCGGTGTACGGTCCGCCCGGCAATGCGGGCTTTCCGGCGACGACCGCCTTCGTCGCCGCGCTGTTCGACCCGGCGCGCGGCGCCTACCGCTACCTGGGCGATTTCGTGGCGGGGCGGGAGGACGGCTACCGGCTGCAGGCGCACGACGTGCACGCCGGGCCGCACGAGATCCGTGCGGTGTTCGCGGAACCCGGGCTGGCGGTGTCCGCCACGCCGGTGATCCACGGCACGGTGCCGGCGCTGGCTTACCGGGTGGAGGTGGACGGCCGCAGCATCGTGTTCAGCGGCGACGGCAACGGCGACAACGGCAACCTCGAAAAGCTGGCGCGCGGCGCCGACCTGTTGGTGGTGCATAACGCCATCCCGGAGGACCTGGGCGGCGCGGCGCGCGCGCTGCACATGCCGCCGTCGGTGATCGGACGGATCGCGCGGGATGCGGGGGTGAAGCAACTCGTGCTGTCGCATCGCATGCTGCGGACGCTGGGAAGGGAGCGGGAGACGCAGGAACTGGTCGGGCGGAGTTATGCGGGGGCGGTCAGCTTTGCCGACGATCTGGAGTGTTTCCAGTAAGGTACGTAGGTGGGCAAAGCGCTGCGTGCCCCAATCGGGCGGATTACGCTCCTGCGGAGCTAATCCGCCCCGCGGTCCTACTTGCAATCCGTCGGCGGCGTTACCATCTCTGGTCTGGAGCGGCGGAAGATGGATTCGACCATGGCGACCGGTTGGGCAGGTGAAGGCGCGGTGCTGGAGCAGATCGACGCGACGGTGAAGGACGCGGTTGCGCGTGCGCGTAGCGAGCTGCCGTCGGGTCCGGGGCTGAGTCATTGCGCCGAGTGCGGGGAGGAGATCCCGGAGGGGCGCCGGCAGGCGATTGCAGGTGTCCGGCTTTGCGTGTCCTGCCAGCAGTCGCAGGACAACTCGGCCCAGGTGTTCAGCGGTTACAACCGGCGCGGCAGCAAGGACAGCCAGTTGCGCTGATCGGGGCCATAGGGCGGGCAGCCCCGGCCTGATAGGGATAATCTATCGGCAGGCCGTGTAAAAAATAATTTCTCCGAGGTGCGCGTAGACGCTACCGTTGGGTGGTCAAAGCACTCCATCTCACTAACAAGCGGAGGAAGACATGTCAGCCGAATCCAAGTGCCCGGTGACGGGCGGTGCCCGTCACTCCCTGGCCGGGGCCGAGACCAATGCGGGCTGGTGGCCGAACCAGCTCAACCTGAAAATCCTGCATCAGAATTCCCCGCTGTCCGATCCGATGGACCCGGCGTTCGATTACGCGGAGGCGTTCAAGAGCCTGGACCTGGATGCGGTGATCAAGGACCTCACGGCCCTGATGACCGACTCCCAGGACTGGTGGCCGGCGGACTACGGTCACTACGGGCCGTTCTTCATCCGCATGGCCTGGCACAGCGCCGGCACCTACCGCGTGGGCGATGGCCGCGGCGGCGCGGGCTCCGGCACGCAGCGCTTCGCCCCGCTCAACAGCTGGCCGGACAACGTGAGCCTGGACAAGGCGCGCAGGCTGCTATGGCCGGTCAAGCGGAAATACGGCCGCAGGATCTCCTGGGCCGACCTCATGATCCTGGCCGGCAACGTCGCCCTGGAGTCGATGGGCTTCAAGACCTTCGGCTTCGCCGGCGGGCGCGAGGACGTGTGGGAGCCGCAGGACGACATCTACTGGGGGCCCGAGGGCAAGTGGCTGGCGGATGAGCGCTACAGCGGGGACCGCGACCTGGAGAACCCGCTCGGCGCCGTCCAGATGGGCCTCATCTACGTGAACCCGGAAGGTCCCAACGGCAACCCCGATCCGCTCGCCGCGGCGAGGGATATCCGCGAGACCTTCGCCCGCATGGCGATGAACGACGAGGAGACCGTCGCGCTCATCGCCGGCGGGCACACCTTCGGCAAGTGCCATGGCGCCGCCGATCCGAGCAAGTACGTCGGCCCCGAGCCGGAGGGCGCGCCTATCGAGCAGCAGGGCCTGGGCTGGAACAACACCTTCGGCAGCGGCAAGGGCGAGCACGCCATCTCCAGCGGCCTGGAGGGCGCCTGGACCACCACGCCGGCGAAGTGGAGCAACGGCTACTTCGACACCCTGTTCGGCTACGAATGGGAGCTGACCAAGAGCCCGGCGGGGGCGCACCAATGGACGCCGAAGGGCGGCGCCGGGGCCGGCACCGTGCCCGATGCGCACAACCCGTCGAAGAAGCATGCGCCGTTCATGCTCACTACGGACCTCTCGCTGAGGATGGACCCGGTCTACGCCCCGATCGCGCAGCGCTTCCACCAGGATCCGCAGGCGCTGGCGGACGCGTTCGCGCGGGCCTGGTACAAGCTCACGCACCGCGACATGGGACCGGTTTCCCGTTACCTGGGCCCGCTAGTGCCGAAGGAGCAGTTGCTGTGGCAGGACCCGCTGCCAGCGGTGGATCACCCGCTGATCGGTGAGCAGGACATCGCCGCGTTGAAGGCCAAAGTGCTCGCCTCGGGATTGACGATCGCCCAGCTGGTCACCACCGCCTGGGCCTCCGCCTCGACCTTCCGCGGCTCCGACAAGCGCGGCGGCGCCAACGGCGCGCGCATCCGCCTGGCGCCGCAGAAGGACTGGGAAGTGAACCAGCCGGCCGAGCTGGCGCAGGTGCTGCGCAGGCTGGAGGCGATCCGGCAGGAGGTCAACGCCGGCGGCGGCAAGGTCTCGCTCGCTGACCTGATCGTGCTGGGCGGCTGCGCGGCCGTGGAGGAAGCGGCGAAGAAGGCCGGGCATGCCGTGAAGGTGCCGTTCTCGCCGGGCCGCACGGATGCCTCGCAGGAGCAGACCGACGCGCAGTCGTTCGCCGTGCTGGAGCCGGTCGCGGACGGATTCCGCAACTACCTCCGTGCCGGAGAGCGGCGGCCGGCGGAGGAACTGCTGGTGGACCGGGCGCAGCTGCTGAAGCTGACCGCGCCGGAGATGACCGCCCTGATCGGCGGCCTGCGCGTGCTGGGTGCCAACTTCAAGGGCGCCAGGCACGGCGTGTTCACACAGCGGCCGGGCGCACTGACGAACGACTTCTTCGTCAGCCTGCTCGACATGAGAACGCAGTGGCAGCCGTCCTCGACGGAAGGCGTGTACGAAGGCCGCGATCGCGTGACGGGCGAGGTCAAGTGGACCGGCACCCGCGTCGACCTGGTCTTCGGCTCGAACTCCCAGCTCCGCGCGCTGGCCGAGGTGTACGCCAGCGACGATGCCAGGGAGACGTTCGTCAAGGACTTCGTGGCGGTGTGGAGCAAGGTGATGAACCTGGATCGGTTCGATCTTGCCTGAACGGTTTCGGGCGGAGGTGATTGCAGGCAGTGCGGCGCTGCGGGGCGGGTTGGCTCCGTGGGAGCGTGACCGGCCTTGCGCGGAAGGTGGATTACGCTGGCGCTAATCCACCCTACGGTGCTCCTCATTCCGGGCATCTATGCTTGCTGGGAGCGTCTCTACCCTACGCGGCCTGCCCGACGTCGGTGGATTGTGCGGCCTTCGCGGCCGGCACTGTGAAGTGAAAGGTCGCGCCGCCGCCGGAGTTCGGCTCAGCCCAGATGCGGCCGCCGTGCGCTTCCACCAGCGTCCGGCAGATGGACAGGCCGACGCCCATGCCGCCTTTCTTCGCCGAGTAGGCCGGTTCGAACAGCGCGGCCGCGGACTGTGTGGGCACGCCCGGTCCGGTATCGCTGACGCTGACGCGCACCATGTTATTGCCGTCCGCCGTGACGGCCAGGCCCAGCACGCGGCGTTCGCATTGCCGCATCGCCTGGGATGCATTACGCATCAGGTTGATCAGCACCTGTTCGATGTGCGTCCGGTCGACGCACACGGCGGGAACGTCGTCCTTGAAATCCCGTGTGATGAACAGTCCTTCGCGATGCAGCGCGATCAGTTCGATCGCTTCCTCCAGCAGGAGCGCCATTGACTCGACGGTCGTCTGGCCGGTGCCGCCGACAATGTATTTGCGCAGTCGCTCCAACACATCGCCGGCCCGCTTGATTTGCTTGCCACTGAGAACGACGGCCTCCCGGACGTCGGAAGCAGGCTGCCCGCTGTCGATCAGCCTGGCCGCGGCCTGGAGATAGGTGCCGGCCGCGGTGATGGGTTGAGTGATTTCGTGGGCGAGCATGGCGGCGTTCTGGCCGATGGCGTTGAGGCGCGAAACCTCCTGCAGCTTGGCTTGAACGCGGTCCATCCGCAGGCGATTCCGGTCCTGTACCGTGAGCAGCGTGGCCAGTACGACGCAGCTCAGGGTGATGACCATGGTCAGCGCCGCCAGCGCAATGGAAATCGCCGCGGCGCGCGCGGCGTTTTGCTGGCGCTGCTGGAGCAGGTCCTGTTCCACCTGTCGAAACGCCGCGAGTCCGTCGATGATCGATTTCTTGATGTGCTGGGCTTCAACGTTGAGGATCAGGGCGGCCACCAGGTCCGGATGGGCATGGCCGGCGGCAACAACCTTGTCGAGGTGGGAAAGTCGTTGTTGCAGGAGCGCGGCTAGTGCATGGAGTCTTTGCGCTTGCGGCGGGTTGTCCGAAACAACCGCCTGCAGGCCATCCAGTCCGGCCATGGTGTCGGCTTTGACGCGTTCGAAGGTTTCCGAGTACCGGCTGTCGCCCGTCAATGCGTATCCGCGCGATACCGACTCCGCGTGCAGCAGGTTGTTTTCCAATTGCGTGGAGAGGAGCAGGACCTGCTGCGTGTGATCCACCCACCGCGAGCTTTCGCGGCCGCTGTGCAGGCTGGAAATCAGGGCGACTCCGGCCACCGCGGCAGCCACGGCGCCAGTCGCCCAGATGACCAGACGTATGTTCCAGGTGATTCGGAATGGGCGGGGGGCGGGCTGGCGGATCGAATCGCGCTTCATTGCGGCCCCCGGATCCAGGTTGGCTGTGCCGGAATATAAACTATTACGGCAATCTACCGCTTCAGGGGAGACGGGTTCTCCAACGGGCGCCGCGCAGGATCCGCTCCCGCCCGTGGACGACGGGAGCGGTGTATGCCTCGACGGCCGCTTCAGCCGGCCAGGATGTCGAAGTATTCCACGCTGAGCTGATCCACCAGCGGGCGCATCAGCGGGAAGCAGCGTGTAGCGTGGGGCGAGACCTGGTGCCGCGATATGGCTTCCTGGTCGCGGTATTCCTCGTGGACGACGTAGGAGCCCGGATGCAGGCGCGAGCGCAGCAGGGAGTGCACGATGCAGCCGGGTTCGTTCCTCAGCACTTCGCCGTGCAGCTCCATGAAGAGCTGCTCGAATTCCCGCTCGTGGCCTTGTTTGACGTGGATGACGCGCAATCCGCCGACCATGGCTGACCTCCTCGATGGCCGACGGCGCTGGCGCCGCCAGCATCGTGTTGAACAGATTCATCCATTCTACGGCAACCGCGCGCGGGTGGAGTGCCCTTGAGGAAGCCCTGATCGGTTCGTCATCCCGCTGCTGTGGGCTCCTGGACCCCGGCCTTCGCCGGGGTGAGGGATTGATCAGGCGGTGGCGAGGGCTGCCCGGGCGCCGGCCTTGGCGGAGGTGGCTTTGCGGCGCTGCGGCGCCAGGCCGGCCTGCAGGTGGGCGGCGAACAGGTCGCGCGCGGCCTGGGGCTTGTGGCGAGGGCTGACCAGGCGGATGGGGACGCGGGCGTAGCGCTCGGGCAGGCGGTGAAGGGAGAGGGCGGCGCGGCCGGCATAGCCGTCGATGACGGAGCGCGGCACGGCGGCGACGCCGGCACCGGCGGCGGCGCAGGCGAGGATGGCGTGGTAGGAGCCGAGCTCGACGGTGCGTTCGGGCACGATGCGGGCGGCGGTGAGCCATTGCTCCAGGCGGGCGCGGTAGGCGCAGCCGCTGCTGAAGACCAGCAGGGCGCGGCCGCGCACCTCGCGGGCGGAGGGCACGCGGGCCTGGCCGGCGTCGGCCACCAGCACCAGCTCCTCGGTCCATAGCGGCAGCTCGCTGAACACCTGCGGGTCGACCGGCTCGCCGACCACGGCGGCGTCGAGCTGGCCTTCGGCGACGGCGGTGACGAGGCGGCGCGACTGGCCGGTGGTGAGGTCCACCTGCACCTGCGGATGGCGGCGGAAGAAGCCGGCCAGCACGGCGGGCAGGCGGCTGGCGGCGACGCTCTCCATCGAGCCCAGGCGCAGGCGCTGGGCGGCGGGCTCCTCCACCACCGCGGCGCGCGCTTCCTCGGCCAGGGCCAGCAGGCGGTCGGCGTAGTCGTACAGGCGGCGGCCGGCGGAGCTGAGGGACAGGCGCCGGCCCTCGCGCTTGAACAGCTCCACGCCGAGGGTTTCCTCCAGCTGGCGCACGCGGGTGGTGACGTTGGACTGCACGCGGTGGAGCTGGCGGGCGGCGGCGGTGATGCCGCCCGCGTCCACCACGGCGCGGAAGATGCGCAGTTCGTCGAGGTCCATGGTCATCTCCAAAAGAGAATGGTCAAGTCACAATAATTCATTTTACCAGATGATGTGCCGGGCTTATCCTGCCTGCCATGAACCAGCAACGGAGTACTGCGCAGATCTGGCCCGCCGTGCTCGCCGGCGCCGCGGCGATGGCGGTGACCCTGGGCATCGGCCGCTTCCTGCTGACGCCGATGCTGCCGCTGATGCAGCGCGAGCTGCACCTGGACAGCGCGGCGGCGGGCTGGCTGGCTGGCGCGACCAACGTGGGGTACCTGGTGGGCGCGCTGTGCTGCGCCTGGCTGCCGTGGCGCTCGCCGCAGGTGCTGCGCGGCGGGCTGGCGCTGGTGGCGGGATTCACGGCGGTGAGCGGGCTGTCCGCCGCCTGGTGGCTGAACCTGGCGGCGCGCACGCTGGTGGGCATCGGCTCGGCCTGGGTGATGGTGCACGCGGTGTCGCTGGTGACCGGGCGGCTGCGCCTGCACGGGCGCGGCGGGCTGGAAGGTGTGTTCTACGCCGGCGTGGGCGGCGGCATCGTGGCCACCGGGCTGGCGGTGCCGTGGCTGGCCGGGCGCGGCGTGCCGGTGGCGTGGCTGTGGCTGCATGTCGCGCTGCGGGGCGCGCTGACGCTGCCGGCGGCGAGGCAGTGGCTGCACGACCGCCACCACCCGGCGACGCCGGCGCCGGTACGCACGGCGGCGGTGTTCCCGGCGGGCAGCGGCACGCTGATCGGGGCGTACGGCCTGACCGGCTTCGGCTATGCGGTGCCGGCGACCTTCCTGCCGCTGATCGCGCGCGAGTTTCTGCACCGGCCGGCGCTGGCGGACAGCATCTGGCCCTGGTACGGCGTGGCCACGGTGGCGATGAGCCTGGCGCTGCCGCTGCTGCGCCTGCCGGCGACGGTGAACCGGGCGGCGATGGCGGCCTGCCTGGTGGCGATGGTGGCGGGCATCGGCGTGTGCCTGGCGCGGCCGGACGTGGCGGGCGTGGCGCTGTGCACGGTGCTGTGCGGCAGCGTGCTGACGGCGGTGGTGATGTTCACCATGCGCGAGGCGCAGCGGCTGGCGCCGGGCCAGGCCACGGCGCTGATCGCCTGGCTGACCAGCGCCTTCGGCGTGGGGCAGATCCTGGGGCCGCTGGCGGCGGGTTACGCGGCGGCGTTCAGCGGCAGCTTCCGCGGCGCGCTGCTGCTGTCGGACGCGGCGCTGGTGCTGGCGGTGGGGCTGGCGCTCGCGGGGGGCGGCGGGGACGGGTTGGGCGGGTGGTTGTCCAGGCTCGCGAGTGATTCCCGCGCAGGCGTGAACCCGGTTTTTGATTGGATTCCGGCCTGGGTCTGGATGGCGCCGGGGCACGAGTCCGCGAGTACATCGCTCAAACAAAACTGCTGTAATAACGTGGCGGCATCTGCCGCGGGGGGGTGGGGGCGGGCGGGATGCGCGGATGAACGCGGCGGGACAGCGTGGCTGGACGGCGGCGCTGCTGGCGCTCTCGGCGCTGCTGGCGGCGCTGGTGGTGGCAGCGAACCATTACCTGGTGCCGGTGAGCGCGCTCACCAACCCGGAGGAGCTGCGCGCGGACCTGATGGGTTATCGGGGGTTCGACGTGCCGGCCACCTGGGTGGACGAATACCTGTGGCGGCAGGAGGCGCCGCACAAGTACCGCATCCTCGGCAAGCTGCCGCTGTGGGCGGTGTACGCGCTGCAGCGGCCGGGACCGACGGCGGCGGAGCGGGATGTGGCGTTTTTCCGCTCGTTCCTCGCCTGCAGCTTCGGCACGCTGCTCCTCGCGCTGGCGATGCTGGCGGCATTCGCGCGCAGGATGGTGCTGGACACCTTCGGCGCGCTGCCGCCGGGGAGGGTGGCGACGCTGCAGGCGGCGGCGATGGCGATGTTCGCGCTGTGCGCGCCGGTGCTGCTGTTCGCCAAGTTCGCGATCCATGGCGGCCCCAACGACTTCCTCGGATACTTTCTGATGCTGGCCGGGCTGCACCTGGCTTGGCGCGGGCGGCTGAAGGCCTGCTGCGCGGTGTCGGCGCTGGCGGTGTTCTGCCGCGAGACGACGCTGCTGGTGCCGTTCCTGCTGCTGTTCTACCCCGGGGTGCAGTGGCGGCGGCGCGCGCTGCTGGCGCTGCTGCCGGTATTACGCTGGCGGCGTTCCGCATGCTGTGGTCGGGATCCTACGATCCCACCGGCGGGGCGCGCATGAACCTGGCGATCCCAGTGCAGTCGCTGGCGTTCCTGTTCCTGGTGTTCGGCCCGCTGTGGCTCCCGGGGTTGATGGGCTACTGGCGGCTCCGGCGCGAGCAGGTGCAGCCGCCGGCCCTGCGGGCGATGGTGCGGGCGTTCCCCTGGGCGGTGGTGCTGACGCTGGCGGTGGTGGTGTCGTTCGCGCGGGTGCGGGAGATCCGCATCCTGTACGTGCTGTCGATTTGGTTGGTGCCGTTCTCGCTGCTGTGGCTGTACCGGCGGCGTGCGCACCTGGCGGCGCTGCTGAAGGAGAAGTACTTCGCGCTGTGGGTGCTGGCGCTGCTGGTGGCGATGCTGCGCCTGCGGGTGTGGCTGTTCCCGCCGGACCAGGAGGCGCACCGGCGGCTGGAGAACGTGCTGGGGATCATGTTCACCGGCTTCTACCATGGGCCGCAGGCGTACTGGATTCCGATCACGCTCGGGTACCTGTTCCTGTTCATGATGTGCGTGCCTCTGGCGCTGCCGCTGCGCTGGCCCGGGCGCGGCGGATCGGGCGAGGCGGTCCGCGGCGGCGAGGATGTGCGGTGAGCCCGGACTGGGTGATCGGCATCGGCATAGGGCTGCTGCTGGCGGACCAGGCGGTGTCGGCGCTGGCACTGCTGAGCGGGCACTACCGCTGGTGGTAGAAGCTGCTGCAGCCCGCGCTGGTGTGGTCGATGCCGGGTTCTGGAGCGAGATGCCGTTTCAATTGCTGGCACTCTCCTTTCTGGCCTCGCTGGTGACGGCAGTGGCGCGGAGGCGGAGCGACCGCGGGGTGCTTCAATGCGGCGCGGAGATGGCGATGGCGCTCGGGATATTGTTGCTGTTGCCGGCGCCTTGAGGCGAGCGCCAGCGGCGGTTCGCCGCCTTACCTGCGGCCACTGGCGGCGCGGCGAATGTGCGGCGCGCCGGCCTGGGCGACACTGCGGGCCGCACAATCGAGGTGACTTCCATGCCGGATTCCATGGGGCCGCGCGAGGCCTTGCCGCGCGGTCCGGCGGCCGCGCGCCGCGCCGCCAACCTGCGCGACCGCGTGTTCGACCCCGGCTCGCTGGTACAGGCGGAGCGGACGCCTTACCAGGTCATCCACCAGCAGGACATCATCCGCCTGCGCTGGTATCCGCCGCTGGCGGAGCGCCGCATCGAGCTGGACCAGGGTTCGCTGGAGGTGCGCCCGCAGTCCCTGCCGGTGCCATTGGTGCTGGTGGCGCCGCTGGCGGTGAACATGAGCATCTACGACCTGTTCCCGCAGCGCAGCCTGGTGCGCTACCTGCTGGCGCGCGGGTTTTCGCTGTACCTGGTCGACTGGGGACGGCCGCAGGCGCGCCACGACCACTGGCGCCTGGGCACCTACATCACGGAGCTGCTGCCGGACCTGCTCGAGCGCGTGCGCGCGCATGCCGGCGTGCGGCCGTTGTCGCTGCACGGCTGGAGCTTCGGCGGCCTGTTCGCTTATTGCTACGCGGCCTGGAGCGGCGATCCCGACCTGGTCAACCTGGCCCTGGTCGGCGCGCCCTGCGACTATCACAACAACGGCATGCTGGGGCGGCAGTACCAGCTGCTGGGGCGCGTGGTGCGGCGGCTCGGCCGGCACACGGGGCTGCGTCCGCACGCCCTGCCGCCGCGCCTGTTGCGCATGCCGGGCTGGATCAACAGCTTCGCCTACAAGCTCACCAACCCGGTGGCCAGCCTGCGGCCGCACCTGGACCTGCTGCGCAACCTGCACGACCGTGAGCGGGTCGCCGCGCATGCGACCAACGCTGCCTTCCTCGACGACATGGTGGCCTACCCCGGCGGCGTGATCCAGGACACGCTGCAATACTTGTGGACGGACAACGTGCTGGCCGCGGGCGGGCTGCCGATCGCCGGCTGCGAGGCGCGGCTCTCGTCCATCGCCGCCAACCTGCTGGCGGTCGCCGGTTCCGGCGACCCGATCGTCACGCCGGAGTGCGCCCGCACCCTGCTGCGCTTCCCGCAAGGCGCCGACCAGACCTTTCTCGAAGTGCCCGGCGGCCACATGGCTATCCTCGGCGGCAGCCAGGCCGCGTCGCAGGTGTGGCCGGCGGTGGCGGACTGGCTGGAGCGGCGTTCGCAGGGGTAAGTACGGACCTGTCCGCCATGATCCGGGTCAAGGCGGCGGGCGCCCGCGTCCTGTTATCAAAGCCGGCAGGCGAGGCATTCGAGTCCCCTTTGTGGCGGTGCCCGGCCTTCCGGTAATGAGGTCGTTGACGTCGAGTTGTACCATGGTTGTCATTGGCTGATATCAAATCCGAACAAGCGAGCGAGCGTGAGCAAACCGAGCGTCATCGATGGCATTGACTATGGCCCCCTGGCGGGACTGATCGGCACCTGGAAGGGCGACAAGGGGGTGGATCGCGCGCCGGAGCCTGAAGGGGAGGAGCGCAACCTGTTCTACGAGACCATCCTGTTCGAGGCCTGCGGCGACGTGGAGAACGCCAAGGAGCAGGTGCTGGCGGTGGTGCGCTACCACCAGGTGGTGAGCCGCAAGTCGAACGACAAGGTGTTCCACAACGAGACCGGCTACTGGAGCTGGGACGCGAAGAGCGGCGTGCTCATGCAGTCGCTGACCATTCCGCGCGGCTTCGCCCTGCTGGCCGGCGGTCGCTTCGACGCGAAGGCCGACTACAGCGGTGAGTTGGTGCTGGAGGTGAAGGCGGCGGAGAACGACGCGGACTGGGGTATTGTCCAGTCGCCGTTCCTGCGCGACAAGGCGCGCACGACCGCGTTCACGCACAAGGTTGTCCTCAACGGCGACGCCATGAGCTACACCGAGACCACGGTGCTGGCGATCTACGGCCGCAGGTACGATCACATCGATGTCAACCGGCTGATGCGCGTCTGAGGCGGGGCATGCAGCGGGGTCCTAGCTGCGATGCTCGATAGAAGGGTTGGACCTCGCGTGCACTACATGCTTCTTGCTATGAACACGATGAACAAAGCCGCTGGAACCAGCAGCGCCTGCGCGAGCAAGGTTCCCGCAATACGACTGCCGACCAGCCACACAATGGCCTTTCGGAACGGCGCCTCCGGCACCTTGCGTTCCATGACATCGTCGGTCATCACTGACATGTGCGGGTCGATGAACACGAACATCATGATGGTGGCCAGACCATTGACCACCGACGACAAAGTGCTTGAGGTGACCCGAAGTTCCGGGTTCAGGTACCCCGCGTAAAGCGCCGCGAAGACGCCGATGGTCCAGAACGCAACTGCGATGATGTTCAGAAGCGTGATCCAGTACGAAGTGCCGTGGCCAATTCGCAGTTGCGTGACGTTCTCGGCGGCCGGAAGGCTTGCAGCATCCTTGAGCTGAGTGAGGCCGCCTTTGAAAATGCCGCGCATCAGCAGTTGCGGGATGGAGCGATGTACCTGGAAGTGCCGCACCGCGCCGCTAAAGATACGTTGAAATGTCGGAATCAGAAACGCCCCGACGACTGTCGCAAGTGTTGCGGAGAGCAGCAGCCAGCGAAAGTCTCCGAGCAGGCCGTGAGCCACCCCGTGGCGGATGTTGTCCTCGATTCTCTTGGCGAGGAACGGGCCTTGAAACGAATTCGACGTACGCGAAATGAGGACAAGGATGTTGAACAGCGCAAAGGAAACGGCAATGCGCCTGGTGCGCACACCCGCGATCCGTACCGCATAGGCAAGCGTGCCTATCAGGTGAATGACGAATGTGAGAACGCAGAGGATTGCGAGCTGGACGTCCATGCGTACTGTTGAGGGCTACCTCAAGGGGACCTCCGCTCCAGGCCGCGAGGGGCGTGTTCGTTTCTTCGCCATCACCATCGCATTCTCCTCATGCGCCTGCGGAGCACCCCAGAACTGTTCCAATGTTGGCCCCTGCTCTGTACGCCAGTCCCGGCGGAAGAAGTTCGATATCTCGAAAAACCAAACGCGCCGCCCTATTCGGGTATACCAGCGCTGAGCGTGGCGCAGCTCGGGATCGCGCCAGAACAGGCGGGCCAGAGCACGGGGGCGGGTCTGCAGCGCGACTTCGATGAGCTTCACCCATAGCATGACCTGCCAGGCCCGCATGTTGCGAGTGGCCAGGACCTGGTGCTTGTAGTCCCAGCGGCGCTGGTCGGTCTGGATCACTTTGCGATCGCGCGCGATCTCATAGAACGGCGTCCAGCGGTGAGGGGTGACATACAGCATCTGGATCTGGTCCGGATCATAGGACAGCAGCTGTCTCATTCCGCGCAGATAGTCTCTGTGCGTTTCCTGTTCGAACCCGACTACCCAGGTCGCCATAGAGATGATGCTGTGCTGTCGCAGCAGGCGTATCGCCTCGCGGTCCTTGGCTATCGTGCTGCCCTTGCGAATGAGCTGAAGGGTTTGTTGATCGGTGCTCTCCATGCCCATCAGGAAGCGGATCACGCCGGCCTGCTTGTAGAGGTGCAGCAGGTCGGCATCCCGCACGATATCGTCCGCGCGGGTCGAACCTACCAGCAGCACTTTTACTTTCTCGGCGATCAGCGCCTCGCAGAATTCCCGCCAGCGCGCTCGCGAGGAGGTCGGGTTCTCGTCCGCGAAATTGAACAGCCCGACGCCGTGCTCGCGGTGCAGGCGCGCGATCTCCTTCGCAAACGTCACTGGATTGCGGTGCCGCCAGCTCGTCCAGAATCCGCGCTGGCCACAGTAGTTGCAAGGGTGGGGGCATCCCCGCGAGAACTGCACGACCACCGCACGGCGTCCACCCCAGTAGCTATATTGGCTGTGATCGATCAGTTCCCAGCCCACCCGGTAGTCGTCCAGTTTCTGGATGACCGCGGCCGGCGGGGTAGCCCTGGGCGCGCCGCCAATGCGATAGGCGATTCCACGCACTGCATCCAACGGGCTTCCGTCCTGTAGCGCCCGCATCAGCCGGACCGTGGTGTCTTCCCCCTCTCCGCGTACAACTACGTCGATCTGCGGCTCCTGGGTCAGCACCTCGCGCCAGTGGTAGCTGGGGAATACCCCGCCGTAAATCAGATGTATGCCTGGATGGACGGTCTTGAGAGACCGTGTGATCGCCCTTGCTTCCGGGTGTCCGGAGGTGGAGCCGGAGTGTCCGATCAGTACCGCGTCAGGCGTCCACTCAAGGGCGCGTGCCACGGCCAGGCTTGGTGCCAGGTCTTCGCGGTCGGCATCGAGCAGGCGCACCGTATGTCCGTCATCGATCAGCGGGCCGCCTATGCTGAGCAGGCCCAGGGGCGGCAAATGGTCGTCGGGTATTCGGCTGCCGATGGAGGAGTGGCGCGGGTTCAGGAGTAGAATTCTCATGCTCCCAAGTCTGCTCCGTAACTCTGACCCCGATCATGCCGAAGCTTGGGAGTTTTTGTGCAATTGCGTGCAAATTTTGTGACGCGTCAGCGCGGTCGGACACGCTACTTCTTCGACATCACTCCCACTCGGAAGCTCATCGTGGCGAGGTCGAGCGTGTAGCTGTCGAACCGTTGCAGGACGTCCTGCCCCAGCGTCCCGTATTCGCCGGTTTGCGCCCTTGAAGCATCGGAGATTGCGACGTCGAGGTTGGGGAGCTTGATCGAGTTGCCCGCAATCGATACGACCGGCGAATCCAATACTCCGACCTGCTGATTGACGGTGCCGCCGGCGCTGCCTTCGTGGCTGATGGTCCGGGTGACATGGTCGAGGATCGATGGATGCGCGTTGACGAAGGCGGCCGCCAGGGTCGTGCTCGTTGAGCCGGTATCGAGCCGCAACGGGGATTCGATCCCGTTGACGACGACGTCGACAAACAGGTTGCTGCCGCCCAGGCGCAGGTTGTGTGCTTGCTCCATACCGGCCGGAGCGCAGGTATCGAGCCAGCCATCGGCGCTGAACACGACGCAGCCCAATGCGCGAAACACGGGGAAGCCAAGAATTGCCCGGATCTGGCCGCCCTTCGGCAGCTTGAGCTGCGCATCGTCGAGGACCAGGAAGGCGACATGCTGCAGGACCGCGCCGGCGAGCTCGACCCGGTCGGCCACGCCGATGCGGGCGGCGATCAGGTCCTTGGTCCAGCTGCCGATGGTTCCGCTCTCCTGGAGCATGCGCAGCTTCAGGTCACGCGCGGTCGAGGCGGAGAGCACGGAGAGGTTGGCGCCGCTGTCCATCACCGCATCCAGCGACGTGCCGTTGATGGTCGCCGGCGCCTGGATGAGGCCAACCGTGTTCCGCGAGGTGGCGACCCGCAGCCGGTTCCGGCTGAGCACGGTCTGAAGCGGAGCAAGCGCCAGGGGAGCGGCGATGCTGGCCAGGGCTTTGATGCCCTGTGCGTCGTGGATCGGATCGCTGCCCGCGGGGAGCGCAAGCCACTGCCGGGCGGCGTTGGCCGCGCCCTGGTAGTCCCCGGCGGCGAATTCGGCGTCGGCGGCGATCGCGGCGGCCATCGCTTGCACGGCCGGGTCCTTGCTGTGTGCGAGGGCGTCGTCGTCAAGCGCTGCCCGTACGGCGCCGATGTCGAGTTGCGAAGCGGCCAGGCGCGCGCGCATCAGCGCGGACGCGGCCGGGTCCTTCGATGTCTGCAGGGCGGAGCGCAGGGGTGCGACTTCGCCACGCTCGGCCATCTGGAGCAGCCGGCCCGGATTCTCGCCTGCGTCGGCAACAGCCCGAGGCGGCAGAACGCCGATCGACGAGCCCAGTAGAAGCGCCAGCGTGAAGGCCGTGGCGAGCGCGGCCGGCTCCCTCGCCAGTTTGGAAGGACTTGATGTAGAATGATGATTAGTTATCACAATATATGTATTAATTTCTGTTTTACAGAATATAAATGAGCCCAATCCCGACTGCAACCGCCTTGCGTGGTCCGGCGCGGCGCCTGCGCTTCGTTGCCGCGGCGGGGGCATTGATCATCCTGCTCCTGCCGTTTCTCGCCACGTTCGTCCCGAACCTGCCGGCTTTGGGGGTATTCGTTCGACTGGATGCGGATGGGCTGCCACGGGCCGCGGCCGCAACCGTTGCCATGGCAAGCGGGATTCTTCTGGCTGGTGCGCTTTGGGAGTTATGCCGGATGCTGAGCCGCGTGGAGGAAGGACAGGCTTTCGCGCCTGTCACCACCCGGCACTTCAAGCGATTCGCCGCGCTGCTGATGGTTTCGGCATTGGCCAACGTCATCCTGCCCAATGCCATCAGGTTCTGGGTCGGCCGTGCCGCGCAGGGCTCGATCGAGTTGACGGCGGGCGCCAAGGATCTGCTGTTTCTGTTTCTGACCGTCGTGCTGGTCTTCGTGGCGGGGCTGCTGGAGCAGGCGGCCCGCTTCGAAGAAGACAGCCGCTCGATCGTCTGAGGCCGGCATGCCCATCGTCGTCCGGCTTGACGTAATGCTCGCCATGCGCAAGGTGCGCTCCAAGGACCTGGCCGCACACGTGGGGATCACGGAGTCCAACCTGTCCCTTTTGAAGGCCGGCCATGTCCGCGGCGTGCGCTTCGAGACGCTGGCCAGGATCTGCGAATACCTGGAGTGCCAGCCGGGAGACTTGCTTGCCTATGTGCCGGATGGCGAGGAATCCGGCGCGGGGACTCGGGATGCTCGATGACGGCTGGTGTTGCGACCGGTCACGTGTGCTCGGTGTGGATCAAAGACGCCGGGATTCCACTCCGTTCCATCCCAGCCTGCAAACTGAGCTGAAATCCGCCTAAGCGGTAGTCGGCAATGGCGGCTTCCGGGTAGTGCAGTGACGTAACCTGTGAGAAGGCGTGCCAGTCATGAACAAACGTCGTCGCGCTGACATTCTGTGCTGCGCGCTCTTGCTTTGCGCTACTGCGAGTGCTGGTGGACACGGCCTTACCAGCGAGCAAGGCTGCAATCGTCTAAAGGCGGTGATCGCTCGCCAACGTTCTGCGCCTCATGGCGCGGCGGAATATCGTTGTGACCTTGATCCGACGGAGGGAGCCAGCCGCTACTATGTTTTTGCTCTCCGCTCAAATTTTCCCGCCCCGCCAGGAGCTGGTCCGGACTGGGTTGGCAGCGCCCTGGTTGATTGGTTTGCCGTATCCAAGAGTTCCGGGGAAATCTCTGAGTGGGACGTAGGTGAAGAAGCAATAGGAAAAAAGGTTGGCCGCTAGTGAGCTACGCTTGCTGCACAAGGACGGGACGCCGTATTGAATCCGGCCTTGTCGCTGCTGAACGGTTGCCATCGCTCGGTAGGCTGGGATGAAGCGTAGCGAATCCCAGCGCTTTGCCAGTCGATCAACGACGCTGGGATTCCACTCCGTTCCATCCCAGCCTACAAACTGGGCACCATCTAAAATCCGTGGCGTACCTGCGATTGCTGCTGTGTTCGATCGAAGACAACGTTCATAACAAGAGCGCCAGCGAGCTGCACTCGCAAGCCGGCGTGACGAACCCCGCAAGCGGGAGAGGGGAACAGCATTCATGCATCTAAGCTGGAGATGCTCTACACGATCAGCGCGGGCAGCTGGCGGAAGTCGTCGATGATCGCGTCCGGATGGCTGCGGGCGATGGGCTCGCCTTCGTTGTAGCCGTAGCTCACGGTGACCACCGGCATGCCGGCGGCGCGGGCTGCCGCCACGTCGGTGCGGGAGTCGCCCACCAGCAGGCAGCCGGCGGCGGAGGTGTCGAGTTGGTGTGCGAGGTTGAGCAGCGGGGCGGGATCGGGCTTGCGGGTGGGGAAGTCGTCGCCCGCGGCGACGGCTTCGAACAGCGCGGCGATGTCCAGGCGCTGCAGCAGGGGCAGCGTGAACCGGCGTGGCTTGTTGGTGCACACCGCCAGGCGCAGGCCGCAGTGCGCGAGCTGCGGCAGGGTGTCGCGCACGCCGGGGTAGAGCGTGGTGCGCACGGCGAACTCGCGGCCGTAGTGGTCCACGAACAGGGCCTCGGCGCGCTCGACGGGGACAGCCATCTCCAGGCCGGCGTGGCACAGGGCGCGCTCGATCAGGACTTTCATGCCCAGGCCCAGCCAAGTCCGCACGCGGGCTTCGCCGGCGGCCGCCGCACCGAGATCCGCCAGGGTGCGGTCGACGGCCACGGCGATGTCGGCGGCGGTGTCGGCGAGGGTGCCGTCGAGGTCGAAGATCAGGGCGCGGCAGGCGAAGGGCGCGGACGGCGGAGGTGATGTTGTGGAAAGGGACGGCATGGGGATGGCGAGCGAAGGTCGATCCGCACCTTAGCAAAGCGGACGGCATCCCGCGAAATCCGGCTTCCGAAAACAGCCAGACATTTGTCTGAGTCCGCCGGATAGTAGCGGCGGAATCCATCAAGGCAGATTGACATGCACGTGACCACCGAGCCGGCGATCTTCTACCTGGGCACGCCGGTTGTACTCGTCAGCACGCAGAATCCCGACGGCAGCACCAATATCGCGCCGATGTCGTCGGCGTGGTGGCTGGGCTGGAGCTGCATGTTGGGACTGGACGCGAGTTCGCGCACCACCGAGAACCTGCGGCGCACGCGCGAGTGCGTGCTCAATCTGCCCGCGGCGGATGCCGCCGCGCTGGTGGACCGGCTGGCGCTGCTCACGGGGAGCGATCCGGTGCCGCTGCACAAGGTGATGCTGGGCTACCGGTATTCGGCGGACAAGTTAGCGGAGTCAGGCTTCACGCCGATGGCGTCGTGCGAGGTGAAGCCGGCGCGTATCGCCGAATGCCCGATCCAGCTGGAGGCGCGCGTGGTGAGCGTAAGGCCGTTGGCGAAGGATGATCCGCGCATGGGCGTTCCCGCCTGCGCCATCGAGGTCCGCATCGTGCGGGCGCACGTGGAGGAGGCGCTGCTCGACCGGCCGGGCGGCCGCAGGATCGATCCGGACAAGTGGAAGCCGCTGATCATGAGCTTCCGCCGACTCTACGCGATCGGCGAGGAGGTGGGGCTGTCGCGGCTGGCGCAGGGGCCGGAGGCGAAGTACGCGCCGTGGCGGTCGCGGGGGCCGAACCGGCTGATCGGGATGGTCTATCGCCGGTGGGCGCAGCGTAAGTATGCGGACCGCAGCGATGCGGAGACCGTCGAGGGGCTGGAGGACCTGGTCGGGGAGTGATCGCGCGCTACGTCTGCCCGGCCGAAGCGCGATTCGCGGACGACCTGGCAGACCTGCAGCGTGTATTCGGCATAGAACGAGCGCCGGCCCTGCTTTGCCCATGCTGCGGTACGGTTTGGTCTTACTGCCCGACATTTTCGAATAGCTCCTTGAGCTCCTTCGTTCGCGCTTCGGTCATGTCGGCTTCGCACACGGAGGAGTACGCCGACTTCCACATGCGGACTCCGCCACTGACTTCTCCGACGAGTGCGCATTGGTCATCGCGATACTTGATCCATGTACGCTGAGCGGCGATCAGTGTCCGCCGAGGGTAGTTGTCAGGTTCATCCTTGGGCAAGTTCTTCAAAATCCGTTGGTAGGTGGCATTGAGTTGCTTGTCCGCCTCCGACCGTCTCTCATTCGCGGCGAGGCCAGTATTCATCGCGCTGCCAGGCGGCCAGTCCTCCGGTTTGTCTTGGGAAAATCCGAGAATTGGAACAGCTAGTAGGACGCAGGCTATGAAGCGCACTCTTCCCCTTTTCGGTAGTGTGACAACGCCCGGTTTCACGCGCGCCGATCGAGCGCGGCGAGTGCTTTCATGCAGCCTTCAGAGCCCGCAGGACCGCCTTCGGCTCGCGCTCGATGATTCTGAGCAGGGTCTTGGCGGCGCCGGTCGGGGCGCGTTGGCCCTGCTCCCATTTGCGCAGGGTGGATGCGCTGACGCCGAAGGCGTCGGCGAACTGGTCCTGCGACAGCCCGAGCTGCTTGCGGGCCTTCTGGATGGTGTCGGGCCTGACCGCGATCTTGCGGGTGCGGGTCCCGCTCTCCCCGCCGCGGGCGTGGGCGAGCGCCTCCGCCATCGACTGTAGGAGTTCGTCTCCAAGCTTGCTCATTTGCGTTTCCCCGTTGCCTTGATCGCGGCCGCGAAGGATACCGCCATCTTGTGCACTGTAGCCCATTGGGTTATAGAGCGCCATGCGGTGGTTTGGTGAGTTGCAGGGTGGGCAAAGGCCGCGGGCCTTGCCCACGCGGATGCGCACGGTGGGCACGTACGGGGCTTGGGCTTCGCATTGCGGCCTCCGGCGGCGCCCTGTGCGCCATTCCCGTTAGCGGGTAGCATGAATCCGCGGCCTTCCGGCCGCAGGCCGAGGATACCCATGCCCGACGTGATCGCCAGCTCGGTGGTGTCGTTGGTGGCGCTGGGGATGGCGGCGGCGTTCTACGGGGCGGACCGGGAGTCGCCCATCAGCCGGGTGCTGGCGCTGGGGCTGGCGGCGATGGGGGTTTCCTATGGCCTCGGCGTGCCGGTTGCGGACATGGAGCAGCAGCTGGGGCGCGGCTTTTACCTGACCGGGCTGCTGGGGCTGGTGGAGGCGGTGTCGCTGGTCGCCTTCACGGAGTGGCTGGTGCGGGTGCGCCACACGGTGCCGGCGGGCGATCTGGACACGCGCCTGGGCGATACCACGCTGCGGCTGGTGCAGGGCCTGTCGGTGCTGTACGGGCTGCTGGGGCTGCTGCTGCCAGGGGTGAAGCAGCGCGATTTCTACAACGGCCTGGAGAACGCGGATGCGCTGACGCGGCCGGGCTTCTGGCTGTTCGCGGTGACGCCGATCGGAGTGCTGGCGGGCTGCGCGCTGGGGCTGGGGCTGCTGCTGCGGCGGCGGCTGGACAAGGCGGAGCGGATGCGGGTGCTGGGGGCGCTGCTGGCAGGGCCGTTCCTGATGGCGGGGATGGTGCTGCCGCTGTCGGCGGGCAGCGTGGCGATCGCGCTGGGGGAGATGATCTTCCTGGTGGGCGCGGTGAAGTACCACGTGCTGCAGGGCCGGCGCGGCGAGTTCATGGCGCGTTTCCTGTCGCCGCAGGTGGCGCAGCTGGTGCGGCAGCAGGGCCTGGACAGCGCCATCGAGCAGCGGCAGTTGGAGATCAGCGTGGTGTGCTGCGACCTGCGCGGCTTCACCGCGTACGCGCAGGGGCATCCCTCGCGCCAGGTGATCGAGCTGCTGCGGGAGTACTACGACCTGGCGGGCGAGGCGGCGGCGGAGTTCGGCGCGACGATCAAGGATTTCGCCGGCGACGGCGTGCTGCTGCTGGTGGGCGCGCCGATCGAGCAGGCCGATCATGCCGCGCGCAGCCTGGAACTGGCGCGGCGCCTGCGCGAAGCGGCGGGCGCGCTGGCCCGGCGCTGGAGCGACGCGCGCGGGCGCATCGGTGTGGGCGTGGGCGTGGCCAGCGGGGTGGTGACGGTGGGCGTGATCAATTCCACCTCGCGGCTGGAGTACGCCGCGGTGGGCGCGGCGGTGAACCTGGCCTCGCGGCTGTGCGAGATGGCGCAGGACGGCGAGATCCTGGCCGACGAGCACACCATCCGGCTGGCGGCGGCGACCGATTTCAGGCGCAACGAGCCGGTAGCGGTGCACGGGTTCGCGGCGCCGGTGGAGTTGTTTGCGAGCAGGGCGTGAGGCATGCCGCACTTCACGGAAAGTGAAATTTCAGCCTTGAATTCTCTCTCGCATAAGCCAGGAGAGCCGGCCTACTTTGATCCGCTTAGGTATTGTTTGCGGTGGCGTGATGAAGAGCCCCCGGACTTTCGCGGCCAAAGCTATAAGAGGCTTATTGATCTTGCGATTGCAAGATCATTCATCCATAGGGGGCTCCCCAGGATCAAGTGGTGGGTAGTCGAGCCTACGACTCATTTTGTCGAGGTATGGGAAGAAGCATTGCATAGAGCCCCGGATTGGCCGGGCTTTAGGCGTGTTGAGCTTTCGACGGAAGACTATTCGTTCTTTGTGAACCAGATAGCCAAGCCACTAAGTGAACACATCTTGTAGAGCGGATTGGCGTCAGCGTGATCCGCCTTCCGCGATCGGCGGGTTACGCTCCTGCGGAGCTAACCCGCCCTACTTTTTGGGTTTCGCGGGCGGGGATTTTCTGGTGAATTCGATGCGGCGTGCCGCGTGGGCACGCTACGCTTTGCCCACGCAGAAGACTGTGCTTGGTCAGGAACGATAGCAAAAGATCAAGGATTGGCTCATGGACGTTCAGATCGTCGTATTTCCCGAGACAAACGTTGCCGCGATTGAGCATTTCGGATCGCCCGCCCTTGAACACGATACTGTGCGGAAATTGATCGCTTGGAAGCTCGAGCAGCGCCTGCTGGATCCGGTAAAGTACCGCAGCTATGGCATTCATTATACCGACCCGCGCACTACGCGGCCGTCAGATCATCACGTGGACTTCTGTCTTTCCGTCGAGTCCGCAGTCGGTCCCAATCCTTTCGGTATCATCAACAAGGTAATTCCGCGAAACCGGTGTGCACTCGCCCGTGACATTGGCTCTCGCTATAACAACAAGGCTGCAGTCCACCTATATGAAACGTGGTTGCCGCAGAGCGGCGAACTGCCTGGCAATTTCCCAATCTTCTTCCACTACGTCAACGTCGGACCACATGTTCGAGAAGAGGAAATGATTACCGATGTATACCTGCCCTTAAGGCAGTCGTCGTAGTGAATCCGTTCTCGTGCCGCGTGGCACGCTTCGCTTTGCCCGCCCTGCGAGAAGCTACGACAAGCTGCGGGAACTACGACGCGACGAGCACGATCTTGCCGCTCACCGCGCGCGTCTCCAGCGCGTGATGGGCGGCGGCGGCTTCCTTGAGCGGGAAGGTGGCTCCCACCAGCGGCTTGAGGCGGCCGTCGGCGACGAGGGCGAGGACGCTGGCGAGGTCGCGGCGGTAGGCGGCGGGGCGCTGGTCGCGCCAGATGGGAGAGGAGTAGCCGACCACGCCCTGGCCGCGGTTGAACAGGCGGTAGCTGGCGAAGCGGCCGTTGAGCATGAGATCGACGGCGGCCAGCGGGTTGAGGCGGCCGTCGCGGGTGGCGTTGTAGCCGCCGTAGAGGATGCCGATGCCGCCGGGACGCAGGGACGGCATGGTGACGCGGCGGAGGTGGCTGCCGCCGATGTGGTCGAAGGCGGCGATGACGCCGCCCCCGGTCAGCTCGCGGGTGCGGCGGGGGAGATCGCCGGCCTTGTGATCGAGCGCTGCGCCGCCGCGCGCGGTGACGACGGCGAGCTTGCCGGCGGAGGCGGTGCCGACGGCGCGCACGCCGGCGAGCTTGCACAGGTCGAGCAGGAGGGTGCCGACGCCACCGGCGGCGCCGTGGACGAGCACCCATTCGCCAGGCTCGGGGGCGGCGATGCGGTGGAGCATCTGCCAGGCGGTGAGGCCGTTGAGGATGGCGGCGACGAGGGCACCGGCGTCGACGTGCTCGGGAGCGGGGACGAGCCAGCGGGCGTCGACGTTGCGCTGGTTGACATAGGAGCCGGAGACGGTGACGGCGGCGACGCGCTGGCCGACGCTGAAGCCCTGCACGCCGGGGCCGAGGGCGGCGATGCGGCCGACCAGGTCGTAGCCGGGGGTGACGGGCAGCGGGGCGAGGTCGTAGAGGCCCTGGCGGGTGACGATGTCGGCGTAGGCCACGCCGGCGGCCTCAACGATGACGCGGGCCTCGCCGGGGCCGGGCGGGGCGAGCTTGCGCACCAGGGCCTGGAACACCTCGGGCGCGCCCTTGCGCGGCAGGTGCATTTCGATCGCTTCGTCGGTGACCATGGGTGCCTCCTTGTCTTGGGTCCTTGCGCCTTGGCTTGCCTCGGCGCGGATATCTTCCTGAACGTGCCCGTGGCCGGGCACTGTCATTTTGGACAAAAGTGTGTCGCAGAAGTGACAACGGCGGGGGTGCGAGCCAATGGGCGCGTCAGCTTAATGGATGTGACGGCGCGTGGCTGTAGCCGGTGTCACCAAAAGGGGGATGGCGGAGCGTTGTTCCGCTTGCGGAATCCAGGGAATTCAGCGTGGCACCGTGGGGCCTGGACCCCGGCTTCCGCCGGGGTGACGATTGAGGTTCCCTATGGCTCGGCCAGGATGTTGCGCGTCCGCAGCTGCGCGAACCCGGGCAGCGTTTGCCGCAGCTGCGCGGTGCTCGGGTCGTAGTTGTCCTTCAGCGAGGAGAGTTTCCAGATCGTATCGTCGCGACGGCCGTAGTTGCCGCGGACCTCGATGATCATGTCGCCGACATAGCAGGCCTCGCCGGCGTGGACGTCGAACGGCGCGGTGAACGGTCCCGAAAGCTCCTTGCGGGCGAGCAGCTCGTGATTGCCGACGGTGCCGATGAGCTCGCCGATGTGGTAGGTGCCGGGCTTTACGGCGATGGCCTTCGGCAAGGCATCAGGCGCGAATTCGATGGTGTAGTTTTCGCCCGCGGATCCGTCGGTCGGCGTGTCCGCGTCCGCGCCGGGGTCGACGGCGAGGCCGGCGCGGATGGAGTCGTCGTGGCGATCGACACGCTCCAGCTTGAAGCGGCCGTAGAGGTAGCCATGACGGGAATCGGGCGCGGCGGAGATCTCGAGCGGCGGGGTATAGATGGCGACGCAGGCGCTGAGCAGTGGAACGAGCAGCGCCGCGGCCGCGGCGGTGAGGCGCATGTGGTGACTCCCTGGTCGGGTGATGGCACGGCACCTGGGCCGTGGCAGTTTCGCGGGCGTCAGCTTAAAGGATGTGGCGGCACATGGCTGCCGGCGTCGCCGTAACGGGTGATGCCGCGCTCAGTGCCTGGGCTTGTAGCCGAGGATGGCGGCGACCAGCGCCGGGTGGTCGACCGGGTTTATCTCGTAGGCGACGAACTTGCCGGGCGCGTCCTGGCACCACTTGAGCTGGTCGGCGGCGGGAGCCTGGGACATGAGGCCGAGGGCGTGCAGGTTTTCCTGGGTCATGCCGGCGGAGAACTGGTGGAGCTGGGTGTCGCTGAGGCGGTCGTGCAGGATCTCGACTTTTCTGGAGGCCAGCTCGGCGTTGCGCCGCAGCCAGGCGTCGCGCGCCTCGGCCACGGCCGGGGCGGTGGCGGGGGCGTGGCGCTGGCAGAAGTCGTAGGTGCTCTTCACGATCACCTCGAGGGAGGCGACCTTCATGGAGGCGGTGGTGGGGTCGCTCTCGTCGACGGCGCCCGGGCTGGAACCGCCGGCGCGGACCGGCTGGGTGGTGCCGGCGGCGGGCGGGATGTCGCTGAAGGTGATCTTGCCGTCGGGGCCGACGGTCTTGTACAGCGGGCCGGCGGCGCAGGGTAGCGCGGCGGCGAGGCCGAGCGCGAGGTACAGCGCGCGGCGGCGCGACGTGGTGACAGGCATGGCTTCGGCGTTCCTTCGCCTCGGTTGGGCGCACCCAAAAAACGGGTCCGGAAATAGTTTCCGGTCCCCCCGAGGATTATTGAGACAGATGCGGCGGGGCGGTGCAAGCCTCATCCGCCGGCCGGCTAGAATGCGGAGCATGAGACTCGCCGACCTGCGTCGTTACGCGATGGGCCTGCCGGAAGTGACGGAGGAGCCGCATTTCAATTTCGGCTCCTTCCGCGTGCGCGGCAGGATCTTCGTCACGCTGCCGCCGGGCGACGAGTACATCCATGTGTTCGTGCCGGAGGAGCTGCGCGAGCAGGCGCTGGCGCTGCATCCGGACTGGGCCGGGAAGTTGATGTGGGGGGCCAAGGCAGTCGGTATCCGCGTGCGTGTGAAGGCGGCGCCGGCGGCGGCGCTCAAGCATTACGTGCTGGCGGCGTGGACGTGCAAGGCGCCGAAGGGTTTGGGGGGGAAGAGGTAGCGGAGGCGCGTTACGTTCCGCGGAAGGCGGGCCACGCTGGCGCTGATCCGCCCTCTGCCTGCTGCCCCCTAAATGCGGCCTGTACCCGGACAAGAGCGGTCGATACCTTTCCGCTGCGGACAGTGCAATGCTCAAGCCGCTGGGAGGTTGCCATGAAGATAAGGACGTCTGCGCTGTTGGTCGCCGCAACGCTGTTCTGTTCGGCATGCTCCACCGTCGCCACGGTGCAGGATCGTGCCGCGCCCGCAGCGCCCGCAGCGCCCGTAGCGTCCACCGCGCCGGACGCGGGCGATGTTGCCCGCGGAGCCGTCGGCACGGCGGAGAAGAGCGGCGCGCCGCACACCGAATTCACCGTGCCCGCGCCCGCATCCGGCGGGCAGGCGCTGCCACCGGCGCAGGCGATCGGCGCCGACTGGCTCCCGCTCGTCTGCGGCGCGCTGGTGGAGATCCGGGCCGGGTATCCGCCAAAGTGGCTGCAGGGCTTTGACGGAAGCGACAACTGGTTTTCGCCGTCCGCCCAGTCGCAGGCGGGGTTTTTCGTGCATGACGTGGATATCGGCGGTGGCATCGAGTTCGAACGCGACCAGGTGGTCAGAGACATCGAGGATTCGCGCGAACGCCTGCAGCAGCACATCATCCTCGGCTACGGCACCCTCAACGTCGGCGACGTGCCGGGGCGCTACGAGATCATGTACGAGTTCGGCAAGCAGCATGGCGACGACGGCTCGACCAACAGGATGCTGATCCGGTGGGCCGGCTACTGGAGCCGCCCGCACAAGCGCGACGACGTCGATTACGTGCAAATCGGCCAGGTGGAGTTCACCGCTTTTTTCGATCCCGGCTTTTACGATCAGTACGCGCCCTATGCGGTGGCCATCCTGAAGACGCTAGAGATTCATCCAGCGGTGGACCGGGAGTCCACTCCCGCGCCGAAGCCTTAGCAGCGTAGGGCGGATCGCTCCGCGGGAGTGTGTCGGCTTTCGCGGAAGGCCGATTACGCTGCGCTAATCGGCCCTGCTATGACAGCTCCGCTCACTGTCACGTTCGGCCCAGGCCTGGCAGAGGTCGCGGGCGTGTTCGGCGAGGGCTTTTTCCTCGGCGGACATGGCGGCGTTGGCGAGCAGGGTGCGGTAGAGGCGGTGCAGGGCGGACTGGGCGGCACGGGTGCGCTGGTTGCGGGCGAGGCGCTGGTTCAAACGTTCGCCCTGGTAGCGGCTGCGCAGGTGGCGTTCGTCGGATTCGGCCAGGAAGTCGCGGCCGACGGCGTCGAGAAAGTCGTCCTCGTAAGTGCGCAGGGCGTGCAGGGCCTGCTGGTGGATGCCGGCGGCGGCTTCGTCGTTGGCGGCCCTGGCGTGGGCGGCGGCGAGCAGCGTGCGGGCCTGGCAGGCGGGCGCCGTGGCGGCGGGACTGGGCATGGGACTTCCTTTGGTTTGCGATCCTTGGTGAGGATAAGGTAAGTCGAGCTTACAAGTGATGTCAAGTAATACTTACTCACTGGGGTAAGCGGGCCGACGGGTGGTTGCGGGCAGCAGGGCGGGCCATGCCCGCCGGCAGAGGATGGCGGGCGCGGCCCGCCCTGCGACTACACGTCATTCCCGCGCAGGCGAATCCGGTTTTCGATTTTGCATGGCGCTCAAAGCAAACCGGGTCCCCGCCTGCGCGGGGACGACGTTGTCGGCTTTTGTTGGCGAACCTCTGGGACATAACACCAGGCACGACATTACGGCGCGTGGGTCATGGGTGCTGCTGTTGCAGCATGGCCATCACGCCCAGTTCCTCCAGCTGCTGCACTTCGATCTGCGTGGCGAGGGTGCGCACGGCGGTGGTCCCGGCGTTGTGGGCGGCGAAGTGGGCCATGGGCAGGGCGCCCTGGTGGTGGCGGGTCATGAGTTGCAGGAACAGCCGGTCGCGCGGGTCGCCGTCGAGGCTGCGCAGGCGGTTGAGCTCGTCGTTGGTGGCGAGGCCGGGCATGCCGCCGGCGGCGCGGCAGTCGGCGAGGTAGCGGGTGAGGTGGCGTCGGGCGGGGTCTTGCCGAGGAGCATCCAGTCCTCGCCGGTGCCGGCGGGGAGCAGGGGTTTGTCCCACAGCAGCAGCCAGCCTTTCATCTCGCCGATCTCGACCAGCTGCGCGGCCTGGATGCCGCGGGCGAGGCTGGCGAGGCGGGTGGTGCCGTGGTCGAGCAGGATCTGCGTCATCACCACGGCCTGGTCGTGGTGGCTGCGCATGGCCTGGGCAAAGCCGATGTCGACCGGGCCGGGCGCGGTGGCGGCCTGCGCCGTCGTGGCGGAGTGGCGCTGGCAGGCGGCACCCAGGGTGGCGCCGGCGAGCAGCAGGGCGCCGGCGGCGAGGCGGCGTGGGCTCACCGGATGGGGTAGACGCCGTTGGTGAACTGCAGGGCCATGAAGCCGTTGTCCATGCAGGTGACCCACAGCTGGTCGCCGACGAAGCGCGGCGGCGAGCTGCACCAGTCGGCGCTGAGGTTGCCGGAGACGGGGCCCTTGCCGGCACCGGCGAGCAGCGTGGGCAGGGCGGCGACGAAGTCGGCGAGGTAGCGGGCGTCGACCTTGGCGGTGCCGGCGTTGGGGCCGGAGGCGGAGCTGTTGAGGTCGGAGATGGTGGGCAGCAGGCCGCCGATCCAGGCGTGCAGGGAGTGCTGCAGGGCGAGGCCCTTGCCGGTTTGCGCGGGCGGGTTGTAGTAGGCGATCTCGCGCGGCTGCAGGGGGTTGCGCACGTCGAACACGCGGATGCCGGACTGGAAGTAGCCGCAGGCCAGCGCGGTGGGATCGGTGGGGGTGTCGACGGCGCAGTAGTGCGCTTCGTAGCCGAAGGCGCCGTCGCCGGCGGTATCGGCGGCACGGGTGGCGGCGTTCTGCGGCAGCTGGATCTGCAGCTGGATCTGCCGCGCCACCGTGGGCTCGGCGGGGTTGGAGATGTCGACGATGTGGACGCCCTCGGAGTCGAACTCGTCCGCGGCGATGAGGTAGGGCTTGCCGTTCCAGGTGACGGGCAGGGCGTGCTGGCCGCAGCTCAAGGGGTTCCAGGTGACGGCGCCGATGTGGCGGATGGCGGGCGCGGGCTTGCGCGCCTGGATGTCGCTGACGTCGAGGATGAGCACGCCGCCGGGCAGGCAGGTGGCGAGGTAGAGGGTGTTGCCGTCGGCGCTGAGTTCCACGCCGTGGTTGGCGGGGAAGCCTTCCAGCCCGGTGTAGACGATGCGCGGCGACTTGGGATTGCTGACGTCGATGGCGGTGATGGAGCCGGCGGCGGTGCCGGTGGCCCAGTAGGTCTTGCCGTCCGGCGACCAGTTGCCTTCGTGGCCGAGCACGTTGTCGGGCAGCTCCAGGGCGGTGCCGGCCAGGCCGTTGGAATGGACCGGGTGGGCGCAGTCGGAGATGTCGTACACGTCGAAGAAGCCGGCGCCGACCAGGCCGCCGACGGCGACGCCGCCGAGCAGCCGGCGCGGCTCGCTCACCTTGAGCGATTCCCAGGTGCCGATCAGCATGGAGGGGCCGGCGAGGCTGGTGGACAGCGCCGGCCGCGCGGGGTTGGAGGCGTCCACCACCAGCACTCCGGGCGCGGGCTCCAGTGCCTGCAGCGGATCCAGCAGGGTGCCGCTGGTGGACATGTAGGCGCAGGTGGCGGTGGAGGGGCTGACCACGCTGGCACCGGTGCCCTGGTACTGGCCGACCAGCGCGAGGTTGCAGTGGTAGCCCTGCAGGTTGCGGCCGCTCTTGCGATCCGCCAGCGGCACCTGGCCTTGCAGGCCGGTCTCCGGCAGCGAGCCGGCTCCGCAGGCGGCGCCGGTGACGGCGGCGGCCTCGGCGGCGACGGATGGATCCGCCGGCGTGCCGCCGGTGCCGCTTGCACCGCAGGCGGCCAGCTCGCACAGGAGGGGGCCGGCCAGCGTGGCGAGCAGGCGGGGTGTGAATACGCGGGTTCCCTTGAGCGTGTGCATGAAATTCCCTTTTCGGTGTACAGGCGCCTGGGGAATCTTAGCTCGATTGCGGGATCGGCGCGGACGGGGCCTGCCGTCTTGGGCCCGGCCGTCCTGCGGACTGATCGCGGGCGTTCAACCGCCGTCTTGACGGTGACCGGCCGCGCGTCCGCGTGGGCACGGCCTGCGGTCTTTGCCCACCTTATGGGTCTTTGCCCAGGGGGCTGCGCGGCTGTTTCTCAGTTGGCGTTGTACAGTTGGCCGTACAGGTTTTCGTTGTAGGTGCCGAGAATGTTCTGCGACCACGTGTAGAGGATGACGCCCTGGTTGGCGGCAACGGAATTGCCAGAGTTGCTGTTGCCGCTGACCGGGAAGGGATCGCCCAGGGGCCAGCCCGCGGCATTGAATGCCTGCGACATCAATACGTTGCTTGGGCTGGCCCGCCACTCCATGATCAACGTGCCGTCCGCATCCAGCGCCGCAGCGTAGCTGAACGTTCTCAGCGAGTCGACGGCGCTGGAGGAAGCCAGGACAAAATGGCCGAAGGCGATGCCCAGCGGGGAGATGCTCTTCGAGTGAATCGACAGGTCCAGCGTCTGGGTCCCGAACTGGGGTACGAAGTCTTCGACCCAGGACGCGGTAATGCCTTGTGAGGTGTAGCGGAAAGGGCCCGAGGAAATACCGACACAACCGGCGAATCCACCCAGGGCGACGGATCCTATCTCGTAGACGCCGGTGCAGGATTGGATGTTGGCCGGCAGGCCGACCGGCTTGCCGTCCGCCGCTCCGAAGCGGCGGACGTTGGTGGAGAGGTTCAAGAGTTGAAACCCGCCCAGGGCAAGGCCGCTATCCACGTTCCAGCTCACCGCGAGTTCGCCGGTGGTGGGGTTCATGGCGGCCAGGCCCGACCGCACTGCCGCCGTGGTGAGGCCTTCGGGAACGGTCAGGTTGGCGACCGCGATCGGCGAGGGGTCCTTGGGCGCGCCGCTCGCCGAAAAGCGGATGGCATCGACCGTGGAGGTGACGCTGGGGGCGCTGCTTGGTCCCGTGGACGAACTGAGGTCTCGAACCACCGCGAAATCGCCGGCGTCGTCCATGGCCAGGCTGTACCCGGTCGCGCTGACGCTGCAGGCGGCGTCCACGCAGAACTCGTCGCCCACCGGCGTGCCATTGGCCTGGAACAGCCGCAGCTTGATGGTTCCGAGATCACTGGTGGACGTCTGGACGTTCGTCATCCAGGCCAGGGCGAAATTGCCGTGGGCGTCGGTGACCACCTCCGGGGAGACTTCTGTGGTGGACGAGGTGTTGACGCGGATATCCTGGGTCAAGGGGCTGCCGTTGGCCGCGAAACGGCGGACGTAGAGGTTCGGGCTGGTGTCGCTGCCTTCTGGAGCGACCCAGGCGACGACAAAACTGCCGTCCTTGGCCACGGTCGTGACGGTTGTGGAGTACAGGGAGGTGATGGCGGTCGCGTTGATGAGGAAGGCTTGTCCCGCCACCGGGACCTTGTCCGCCATGGCGTTTGCAGCGGCGAGGGTGCCGAGCGAGAACAGCAGGCAAGCGGTCTTGTTCATGGACGGGCGGTTCCTGGCGAGCCTGGATGATAGCGCGGCGCATGCGGCGGACTGGTGTCGCGCAGGGGACATGACAGCCACGGCGTCACCCGAATGGTGGACGGTTCGGAAATGCTCGGGCTTTCCGCAGCAGTACGGCTCTCCACCCGTGCTCAGAGCGGTCCCGGCGGCTGGCGGCGCTTGACCACGATAGCGCCGAAGCAGGCGCCGGCGATGGCCAGCCAGACGACGATGCCGAGCATGGTTTTGGTCACGTCCCCGGAGCAGTCCATGGAGGTGATGCGGTTGCAGACGAGTGCGCCGGTTTCGCCCGGCAGGGCGCGGAAGAAGGCGCGGATGGAGAGCAGCAGGTCGAGGAAGGGTTGCCAGGGTGCTTCGCTGTACATGGCCGGGTCCTGCCTGTCGGGGCGCTGGACGGGATGATATCGCGCGGCAGCGGGCGGAAACGGGGTGTGGGGCGGCGGGTGTCGCCCGAACGGGGGAGGCGGCGGCGTGGTGTCCCAGGCTGACAGCACATTGTCCGAAAATGACAGGGCGGGGAAAGTGGCGGCAGGGCAGGATGCGGATGCCGGTGCGCCTGCCGCGAAGGCGTACTATCAACGGCGGCGCGACCGCCGCCGACCACACTGGAGCTGTGCATGGAATTCCTGAGGACGCCTGACGAACGTTTCCACAATCTGCCGGGGTTTGCGTACCCGCCGCACTACGCGACGGTGGACGATACCGAGGGCGGCACGCTGCGCATGCATTACGTGGACGAGGGGCCGCGCGAGGCGCCGGTGGTGCTGATGCTGCACGGCGAGCCGTCGTGGAGCTTTCTCTATCGCAAGGTGATGGGGCCGGTGCTGGCGGCGGGCCACCGCGTGGTGGCGCCGGACCTGGTCGGCTTCGGCCGCTCGGACAAGCCGACGCGGCGCGCGGATTACACCTACCAGCGGCACGTGGACTGGGTGCGTTCGCTGCTGCAGCAGCTGCGGCTGCGCGACATCACGCTGCTGTGCCAGGACTGGGGCGGGCTGATCGGGCTGCGGCTGGTGGGCGAGCACCCGGACTGGTTCGCGCGGGTGGTGGCGGCCAACACCATGCTGCCGACCGGCGACCACGATCCGGGCAAGGCCTTCCTGGCCTGGCAGAACTTTTCGCAGACCACGCCGGTGTTCGACGTGGGCAAGATCGTCAAGGGCGGCTGCGCCACGCCGATGTCGCCGGAGGTGATGGCGGCGTACGACGCGCCGTTCCCGGACGAGCGCTACAAGGAAGGCGCGCGGCAGTTCCCGCTGCTGGTGCCGGTGCGGCCGGACGACCCGGCCGCCGCGCCGAACCGCAAGGCCTGGGAGACGCTGCGGCAGTTCGACAAGCCCTTCCTCACCGCCTTCAGCGACAAGGACCCGATCACCGGCGCGGCGGCGCCGGTGCTGCGCAAATTGATCCCGGGCTGCAAGGACCAGCCGCACGTGACCATCGAGAACGGCGGGCACTTTTTGCAGGAGGACCAGGGGGAGCGGTTGGGGGAGGTGGTGGTGGGGTTTGTGGGGCGGTGAGGGGGACGGCTGGCTGTGGCGGAGTTGCGCGGAAGGCGGATTACGCTCCTGCGGAGCTAATCCGCCCTACGGGCTGATGGAAAGAGGATCATATTGGGAATGAAAGAAAGCATTGACGAAGTTGTAAGAGCGGCGGCGGCGCTACCCCTTTACGATGCTGCTTACAAACTCTGGACATCCAGGCGCGAATACTTGAAGTTGGGGGGGGCGGCAATACCAGGCGGGAAGATATTTGAAATTCTTCAAGCGGCGCATCCCGAGGTTTCGGACGCCGCCCTTAAGGCGGCAATTCAAAGCGCAGCCGATTTCGAAATTGCTTGCACCAGCAGTTTCAAGTACACAGATGGTGGCAATCTCGGCCGAGACGCCGATTGGGCGATCGCGCTTGCAAGGGTGACGTATCCTCAATTTCAGGAGAATACGTATCGGCTTGCTTCGTTTGCGCTGGCCTTGGCTATGCGTTAGTACATGTAGGGCGGATTAGCGCCAGCGTAATCCGCCTTCCGCGTGCCCAACGTCACTCGTAGTCGAGCGTTCTGATCGCGGGCGCGGCGCCCCAATCGAGGGGCAGCAGGCCATCGGCGACAAAGCGGTGGAAGCTGGAATGCTGCCAGTCGGCGGCGCGCCGGGCGTATCCGTGTTTGACCGGGTTGAAATGGATGTAGTCCACGTGCGCGGCATGGTCGGCCTCGTCGCGGATGGTGTGTTCCCAGAAGCGCCGTTGCCAGATGGCGCGCTCGCCCTTTGCGGCGCGCGTGGTCGACAGCCGTTCCACGGCGGGCAGGCTCTTGGCGAAGCGGGTCTTGATCAGGCGCCAGCGTGTCGGGAAATCGGGGTCGTCCGGCGGCAGGGTCCAGATGCAGTGCAGGTGATCCGGCAGCACGACGATGGCGTCGATGCGGAACGGCCGCGTGGCGCGCACCGCGCGAAACGCTTCCCGCAGATCCTCGATGCGCTCGACCAGCAGGCCGCGCCGGCGCTCCAGCAGGGCGGCGGTGAAGAAGAAGGTTCCGCCGGGGACGTGGCTGCGGATGTAGTGGGGCATCGCGGCAGTTTGCCGGCGGTGGCGCCTGCGCGGAAGGCGGATTACGCTCCTGCGGAGCTAATCCGCCGTACGTGCTACGTGCTGGGAGCTCATTCGCCGCTCAGGCAACCCTTCTGGCCGTCTTTGTTGGGATAACCGGTGCCGGAGTTGTAAGCCCGGTTGGACCATTCGCCCTGGACTTTCCACTGCGAGCCATTGGTGAAGGTGACCAGCGGGACGTCGAAGGTGTGGGCGCACAGGTCGCCCACTTCCTTGCCGGAGGTGTTGTTGTACCAGCCGTCGCCGTGATAGGGGTCGGTGCGGGCTTCCGACAGTTCGTGGGCGGAGGAGTTGCCCAGGTCGGACAGGCCCGGGGAATGCAGTCCGGAGGTGTCGTGGTTGGAGCAGCCGTCGTCGCCGTCCGGGTCGAAGAAGTAGCTGAAGGTCACTTCCGTGCCGCCGCAGGTGCCGCTGGCGTGCCAGGCGCAATAGCCCGCGTTGCCGCGCTTGTAGTCGGTATAGACGGGGTAGTAGCCGACGCGCTTGCTATGGGTGGGGGGATTGATGTGCTCGCCGGCGATGACCTTGCAGACTTCGGCCAGGATGGCTTTGCCGTTGTCGCCGCTTATGGATGCGCTGCCGTCGATGTAGTGGGTGCCATAGGCGACGGTGGCGCTGACGGCGCCGTTGGTGCCGGTGTACTCGGTGACGGTCTTCGCGTAGTTGGAGCCGCCGAAGCCTTCGTAGTAGGTGTCGATTCCGCTGAACTTGTCGCCTTTGTAGCCCGGCCAGGATTTGCCCCAGAAGATGGCGTCGACGCGGGTCGAGATCAGGATCGGGCCGCCGTGGTAGTCGACGTTCGGACTGGCGCCGGCGGCGTTCGGCAGCTTGGCATGGATCGCGGCCCGCAACTCGTCGCCTTGCCGATCGTTCGAATAGACGTAGCCGTGCGGGTCGGAGGTGAGCTGCGCCCAGCCCCTGGGCAGCCCCACGTCCTCGCTTTCGTCGGCAAGGGCCGGGAGCGCGGCGGCCGCAGAGATGCCTGCCAATAGGGCGAGTGCAAGGTTGTTCATGCTGCCTCCTCCGGAAACTTGTTGATGGAATATTTGATTCGTTCCGCCGAGCATACGGGGGTCCGCCGGGGAGTTTCGTTGGCGGCTGCGCCACCATCGCGATGTCACGATGCACACTGTGTGTTGCGTCACAGTCAGCGCGCTCGGGTGTCAATGGGGGATCTGGTTCAAATGCGGCCGCTGGTCAGGCCGACGGGACTACATGACCTCATGAGCTGGTTTGTGCGGAAGGGGTGAGGCGGACGGCTGGCTGTGGCGGAGTTGCGCGGAAGGCGGATTACGCTCCTGCGGAGCTAATCCGCCCTACGGGCTTTGCGTCGCTGCTCGGACGTCAATGGGGGATCCGGTTCAAATTCGTCCATCGCTGGTCAGACCGACGCATCCCTGAACGCCCTCAATACTGCATTGATGCGCGTTTGGTAGCCGGGACCCTGCTGCTTGAACCACTCGAGGACGTCCTGGTCGACCCGCAATGAGACGGAGGCCTTGGGCGGCACCGGCTGGAGCCCGCGGCGCACGACGCCGCGGACGATGTGGCGAATGCTTGCCTCCGGGTGTTCCGCGGTGGGTGCGGCCGATGTTGCGCTCTTGAGACGGGACCAGTCAGTCCTGGATTTCATGGAAGTAGATTTCGGCTTCGCGCTTCGTGGCTTGGCGGAATGAGATGATGCGGATTTCATGCGCGCTCTCCGTATGGACTATTGAAACAGGTATGCCTGCGAGCAGGCCGAGGGTGACAAAGCGTTGCTCGCCGTAGGAGAAGCGGTCATCTTCGAATGTGAATGTCGCCCCTGCAAAGACCGCTGGCGCATCAACGAAATCGAGCCGGTGCTGCTTCAGGTTGAGCGCACGTTTCCGGCTCGACCAGGTGAACTCCGTGCACGGACTGTATATACAGTATGTAGATGCGTCAAGAATGCTTTACCCGCTCCGCGCAGGCACCGCGTGGGCACGCTTGTGAATGTCGTCCGAGGATACGAGTCCTGGGGGTAGGAGCCAAGCGTGCGCATCGCACATCCCGGCGATGAAGGAGAAGGAGTCGCGGAAACGTGGCGGCGGCGCCTGCGCGGAAGGCGGACTACGCTCCTGCGGAGCTAATCCGCCCTACGGGTTATGGGGTACGGGTTATGGGCTCAGCGGCAAACGGATGCGGCGTGTTCTCGCATGTGGATGCATTGCTCCGTCGTCACGAAGGCGGAGCGCGGTACTGGTACTCCCCCTTTGAAGCAATATTCGTCCTGGGTGGCTATCGCCTCTTTGCACATAGCCAAGGACTGATCGTCCGCCGGCAGCGATGAGCAGCCCGCGCTTACACAAAGCAGAATGAGCGAGAGGATGCGATAAGCGGACATGCGAGGCATGCTCGCCTGGGCGGTCAGGCATGTCAACTTCAAACCGGGGCACTAGAGCATTTTCTCTTTACGTGCACACATCTTCCCCTCTCCCGCGTGCGGGAGAGGGTGGCCCGCAGGGCCGGGAGAGGGGCTTTGCGTCCGGCCAAAAGCCCCTCTCCCCTACCCCTCTCCCCTACCCCTCTCCCGCAAGCGGGAGAGGGGGAACAAACATGTATGCATCTGAACTAAAGACGCCCTAGCGCATGCGGGAATGACGGCCTACAACCCGCCGCGCCCGCTCTTGTCGCGCACGCGGCCGATGATGGTGATCTGGTCGGCGACCTGGTCGGCCGGGACGGTGTCGTCGGGGTAGTCGTCGCGGTTGATGCTGCGCAGGACGAGGGAGCCGTCGGCCTTGGGGATGAGTTTTTTCACCTTGAGCTGGTCGCCGTGGCGGAAGACGTAGACCTGGCCTTCGCGGACGGAGGTCTCTTCCAGGTTCACCAGGATGGAGTCGCCGGGGAAGAGCAGGGGTTCCATGCTGTTGCCGGTGACGCGGAAGCGCTTGGCCTTCTTGGGGTTGATGCGTTCCTTCTGGAACCAGGACAGGCGGTACGTCGCCGGCTCGCTGTCGCTGATGGCTTCGTAGCTGACGGCGTACTGGCCGTTGCCGCCGCTGAAGCGGACGCGGTCCTCGGGGATGCGGATCTCGTCGTCGCGGGCGGGGTCGTCGGGGTGGAAGCCGCGCACGAGCGGTGAGCTCCAGTCGGTGCCGGCGTCGATGTCGTCGTTGGTGAGGTAGTCCTCGAAGGGGGCGCCGGTCTTTTTGGCGATCTGCTTGAGCTGGTCGATGGAGGGGCGGGTGCGCTTCTCCGGCCGCGGGCTTTCCCACTGGGAGACGGCTTCGCGGGTGATGCCGAACAGGTTGGCGATGTCCTGCTGGGTGAGCTGGGCGCGGGTGCGGGCCTCGCGCAGGCGCTGCCAGAGTTCGGACTTCTTTTTGGGGGTTTTGTTCATGGCTTGACTATGTAAGACGACCTTACGTCTGTCCAGTAAGTCAAGCTTGACCAATATGTAAGCAGCACTTACCATGCTTCCGCATGACCAAGGCGGAACGTAAGGACTGAAGACCATGGATTTCTACAAGCGTTATCCGGCGGACTACGGCAAGAAGACGCGGCACCTGTCGCTGCAGGAGCACGGGGCGTATGCGCTGCTGCTGGACTGGGCGTACGCGAGCGAGCTGCCGCTGCCGGAGAGTTTCGAGGCGGTGTGCCGCATCTGCAGCGCGACGACGCGGGACGACCGCAAGGTGGTGGAGTCGGTGCTGGGGCAGTTCTGGGTGAAGGGGGCGCAGGGGTGGACGCACAAGCGGGTGGTGGAGGAGATCGCCAAGGCGGACGTCAACCGCACCAACGGCATCCGCGGCGGCAGGCCAGGGATGTTCGGCGCGCGTGTTCCACGCGAAACAAAACCGGACGGGAACCCGGGCGATAACCCAAACCCGAACCGAAACGAAACCCAGAACGGAACCCAAACCCAAACCGAACCGCCAACCGGAACCGAACCCAGAACCGAACCGAACGAGGGACATACTCAGACTCTCAGACTCTCAGACTTGAAAGAACAGCGGCAAGGTGGATCGCCTGGCGGCGAACCACCCCCGTCCGCACCGGCGGAACCGATTCCGTTCGAGCGCATCGTGGAGATCTACAACGCGACGATGACGCGGTTGCCGAAGGTGCTGGTGCTGAATGCCAGGCGGCGTCGCATCATCCAGGCTTTTTGGCAGACGGATGCGCGTTACCGCAGCCTGGAGTTCGTGCGGCAGTACTTCGAGGAATGCGAGGAGGATGCGTTTCTCAACGGCACCGGTCCCTACGGCAGCGGGCATGCGACCTGGCAGCCGGATTTCGATTACCTGCTGCGCGCCGATGTGGTGACGCGCGTCTACGAGAAGGCGATGAGCGGGGGGCGGCCGTGAGCGCGCGGGAGATGCGTCATCCGCCGCACTCGATGGAGGCGGAGCAGTCGGTGCTGGGCGGGCTGATGCTGGACAACCGGCGCTATGACGAGGTGGCGGAGCGGCTGTCGGCGGATGACTTTTTCGTGCCGGATCACCGGGTGATTTTCGGCGGCATCGCGGAGCTGTTCGGCGCCGGCAAGCCGGCGGATTTCGTGACGCTGTCGGAGCACCTGCGGCAGCGCGATCGGCTGGAGGAGGCGGGCGGGCTGGCGTACGTGGGGACGCTGGCGGCGGACTGTCCCAGCGCGGCGAACGTGAAGGCTTACGCGGAGATCGTGCGGGAGCGGGCGGTGCTGCGCGGGCTGATCGCGGCGGGGCAGCAGATCGCGGAGCTGGGCTACCGGCCGGACGGGCGCGAGGGCATGGCGCTGCTGGACGCGGCGGAGCGGGAGCTGTCGCGGCTGCGCCGGCGCAGCGCGTCGCGCGACGGCAACGAGTCGGCCTACGGCGCGCTGATGGAGGAGGTGGAGCGCGAGCTGGAGGCGGCGGCGCGCGGCGAGGGATCGCGCGGGCTGCCCACCGGCTTTGCGGAGTTCGACCGCATGACGGACGGGCTGCACGCGGGCGACCTGGTGGTGATCGCGGGACGGCCGGGGATGGGCAAGACCAGTTTCGCCATGGCCATCGTCGAGCACGTGGGGGTGCAGCTGCGCCAGCCGGTGACGGTGTTCAGCCTGGAGATGCAGCGGCGCCAGCTGATGCAGCGGCAGGTGGCCAGCTACGCGGGCGTGCCGCTGGCGGCGCTGCGCGGCGGGCGGCTGGACGATCACGCCTGGAGCCGGGTGGTGGCGGCGGGCGGGGCGCTGCGGGCGGCGCCGATCGTGGTGGACGACACCGGCGCGCTGAGCCCGCTGGAGCTGCGCGCGCGGGCGCGGCGGGCGCTGGCGCAGCGCGGGCTGAAGCTGCTGGTGGTGGACTACCTGCAGCTGATGCAGGTGCCGGGCTGCCGCGACGGGCGCGCGGCGGAGATCGCGGAGATCTCGCGCGGGTTGAAGGCGCTGGGCAAGGAGCTGGGGGTGCCGGTGATCGCGCTGTCGCAGCTGTCGCGCGCGGTGGAGCTGCGCCCGGACAAGCGGCCGCTGATGGCGGACCTGCGCGAGTCCGGCGGCATCGAGCAGGACGCGGACGTGATCGCCTTCGTCTACCGCGACGAGTACTACCACGCCGGGTCGGCCGATCGCGGGGTGGCGGAGATCGTCATCGGCAAGCAGCGCAGCGGGCCCTGCGGCACGGTGCGGGTGGCGTTCGACGGCGCGCTGACGCGCTTCGACAACCTGCCGGCGGGCGATGCGCGGGAGGCGGCGCGGCCGGCGAAGCGGCGCGGGTTTCGGGCAGTGCGTCCGTAGGGTGGGCAAAGCGGAGCGTGCCCGCCGGGCGCATCCGCGTCGTGTCGGGCAGGCGTGTCGATGGGGTGGCGGCGTGTCCGCGTGGGCACGGCCTGGCGGCCTTTGCCGACCCTTGGGGGAATACGGGTAACGGGTGACGGGTTTTGACTGGAACTTTCATTTCGGCGGCGAGGGCCGCCACGGGAGGATTTGCATGAAGCGGCAAATGACGATCGAGCAGCGCCTGCGCGAATACGCCGCCTGGCTGCGCCATCCGCGGCTGGAGATCGGCTGCGGTTCGATCTTCGGCAGGATCCAGGACGAGCAGATGAACGCCGGCGCCGGCGGCGACGAGACGCGGCCGGACATCGTGGACGGCGTGAGCTGCCGACCGGACGGCGGCCTGAGCCGGCTGGCGGAGCAGATGAGCCGCGACCTGCGGCGCGACATGTGCTGCCGCGACATCCACGCGCTGGTGCAGCATCTGCCGGAGCATCACCGCCGCACCCTGGCGGCGATCTACGACAGCAGCGAGCCGCGCAGCGTACGCGCGGCGGCGGAGGCGCTGGGTGTGAGCCGAGGCCAGTATTGCGAGCGCAAGGCGGCGCTGATGGCGTGGTTCGAGGGGGCGATGTGGCGGGAGGCGGCGTGAGGGAGGGTTCGCGTTCTTTCGCGGAAGGCGGGTTACGCTCCTGCGGAGCTAACCCGCCCTACGGTTCTGTATTATTAAGGACGTTATCTACGCAAATGACAGGAAGGGCAGGGGTGGAAAAAGGTATTCGTCGTTCGGTACAACGTACCGTCATTCTGTTCTTGCCCTTTATTGCTTCTGGATGTGCAACCGATCCGGAACGTTTGGCGACGCCGTCCGAAATCACCTGCATTAACTTGACGGAGCCGATGTTATTTACTGGGAATTATCCGCCCCTTGGATATACGGGGACGGGCAGGTTGGAGAGGGGGCCCTACTGGTCTGAAAAAGCCGATGAGAAAGGAATATTTTACAGAGCTCCGCAGGGCGGCATATCGATGGTAGGCACTGGCGGTGTGCCAATTGGCATTTCCGACGGCGGCTTTTATCTTCCCAATGATCCCAATGATCATATAAAGATGTACGAATATTTTTCTGTGGAGAAGGTGCCAGTTCAGGCTCCTCCGAGCGATGTGAATTGCTCAAATGTAAGCCTAGTAAAGGATCCATCCACGTCGAAGCTTAGTCTGGTGTCGTTTGCGGCTGCAGGCGCGGCAGGCGGTGCTGCGGGCGGCGTAATTGGCCGAAGCATCGCACATGGCAGCACCATGAGCTATTGGCAGTCCGCGGGTGCCGGTGCAGCGGGCGGTTTGATCGGCGGAGTGATTGTTGGAGCGATGATTAACGCCGACGTGGGCAAGATCGCTACAAAGATGACGAGCAAGGATCAAAAGTTCGAGGCGAATCTGCGAGCGCTGGCGACGGCTCGGATACCCGTAAAGCAGGTTGAACTTTCCGCAGCCGCCGCCCACGGAGAATCGCCTGCGTTCACTCCAGGTAAGCAATCTGGTAGTCCGTAGGCTGGGCAAAGCTTAGCGTGCCCGCCGCGCGCGGCCGCTTGATGCGGGCGGGCGTGTCGATCGGTTGGTGGTCTGTCCGCGCGGGCACGGCCCGGCGGCCTTTGACCACCCTACGGCGGCTTTCCGATCCGGGCGTGATGGCCGGTTCGATCGGCGTTCTTATGTTTTCGAGGGGCTGGGGGGAAACAGGGAGGCGGGAGCCGCTTGGGGGCGCTCGAAAAGGAATCCCTGGAAGGCGGGGCAGCCGTGCTCAAGAAGGAAATCGTGCTGTGCCGGCGTTTCGACGCCTTCGGCGATGACGTAGAGCCCGAGCGATTTGGCCATTGCGAGAATGGCGCGAACGATGGCAACGTCGTTCAGGTCCTCTGGAATGTCGCGCACGAATGTCCGGTCGATCTTCACCTGCGTGAGCGGAAGCCGCTTCAGGTAGGACAAGGAGGAATAGCCGGTGCCGAAGTCGTCCAGTGAGAACCCGACTCCCAGCTCGCTCAATTCGTTCATGGCCGCGATGACGTGCTCGACCCGGTCCAGGATGATGCTCTCGGTAAGTTCCAGTATGAGTCCATCCGGCCTGGCGGCGCTCGCTTCCAGGCTGGTCTTGACCTGATCGATAAAGTCCGGCTGGTGAAATTGCTTCGCGCTCACGTTGACGGATAGATGCAGCGCTTCGGTGCGCGGGTCGGACTGCCAGCGGCTGAGCTGCTGGCACGCCTTTGTGAGCACGCACTTGCCCAGGTCGATGATAAGGCCGGTATCCTCGGCGATGTGGATGAACTCGCCGGGCAGGACCAGGCCGTGGTCGGGCCGCTCCCAACGAATCAGGGCCTCGACGCCGATGGGGCGGCCGGTGTGATCGATCTGCGACTGGTAGTGCAGGATGAATTCGTCGCGTGCAAGGCCCTTGCGCATGGCCTTTTCAAGAGCGACACGGGACTCGATGGCCGCCTGCATGGCGGGATCGAAGAAGCGCGCGGCGTTGCGACCGGAGTCCTTGGCCTGATATAGCGCCACGTCGGCCTGTTTGAGGAGTTCCTCGATGGGCGTTTCCGTTCCCTGGAACAGGGTGAGCCCGATGCTGGCGGTCGTCACGAAGTCGGCGTCGATACCTTCCAAGGTAAAGGGGTGTTCCAGGGCGCTGCGAAGTTGTTCGACGATGTGCTCGACCTGACCGGCCGCGGTGGCCTTGTCGCTGTCGAGACCTTCGACGATCAACACGAATTCGTCGCCGCCCAGGCGGGCAACCGTATCCTCCGTGCGAACGTTCGCATTCAACCTGCGCGCCACTTCGGCAAGCAGGGTGTCACCGGCGGCATGTCCCCTGGAATCGTTGAGCGTCTTGAAGCGGTCGAGGTCCAGCAGGATCAGGCCTCCAAAGGTGTGATGGCGTTCACTGGCCATGGTGGCCTGCTTCAGCCGGTCGAGCAGAAGCCGGCGATTCGGCAAGGCGGTGAGCGGGTCATACAGCGCCAGGTACCGGATCTCTTCCTCGGCACGCTTGCGCTCGGTGATGTTGCTGACGATGACAGCGAACTGCCCGATCTTGGGACAGAAGGTCCGCACGTGGTACCACTGCCCAAGTTCCCGCGAATAGTTTTCGTAGGTGCTGGGCTCGCCGCTGAGGGCAACCTTGCCGAACTCGTCGATCCAGTATTGCTCGGTCCCGGGCAATACCTCCCGGACCGTGCGGCCGACGATTTTGGCTGCCTTTAGTCCGGTCAAGGATTCGTACGCCGGGTTGGCCGACAGGAAGCGATAGTCGACCACCATGCCGTTCGCATCGCAGATGACTTCATGCAGGGCGAGCCCGGTGGTCATATTCTCGAAGAGCTGTCGCAATCGGCTCTCGCTATCGCCAAGCTTGTCGCGCTCGATGCGCAGGATATGTTCGGTCTGGCGGCGCTCGGCAAAAAGGATGGCCAGTGACATGCTGACGACGGAGAGGCTCGCGGTGTAGAGCCAGATATTGAGCATGCGCGTCCGGGGCTCGTCGAAGGTGAAGATCCCGATACCTTGTGCCTCGCCGGTCAGGGCCTGGATCATCAGGATGACGAGGAATAGCGAGACGCCATTGACGCCAAGCCGGATTGCGACGGGAACGGCAAAGAGGTACATCCAATATTCATGGCTGACCGGTTCCAGCCAGGTGTGAAACCATCCAAGGAAGACGATCTGTCCGGCCAGCGCGCCCAGGGCCAGGGTGGCGCTTGCGCTGAGAAATCCCGATCTCCAGTGGGACGGCAGGTGTCGCCAGACGAGGATCAGTGGCGTGACGAGGATCACGCCCAAGGCGTCGCCCAGCCACCAGGTGACGAAATTGGTGAGGATCGATTGCGGCGCCGGGGTTGCGAAGTGCAGCACCATGGATCCGTTGAGCGCCGCGACGACCGGGGCCACAACGGCGCCCCATAGCAGCAAGTGGTAGTACTGCCTTAGCGTCGACAGGCGCGCTTCGAACGGGAAGTGACGGCTCAGCAGCCACCAGCCGAGCAGGGCTTCGCCGGTATTGCCGGCCGCTATTGCAAGCGCTGTTACCGGCGAGCCGCTCGCGAGCCAGTTTGCGAGGAACGCACCGGTCATTATCCCCGGCCAGAATCTTTTTCCACCCAGCAGCAATGCCGCCAGGGCGAGCCCACTCGGGGGCCACACGAGTGTGACGATGTGGTTTTCGGAGAAATAGGTGAGGACGATCCGTGCCAGCAGGAAATAGGTCAGGACCAGCGCTGCCATCCAGGCAAGATCACGCCTGCGCCAAGTTGATCCGATCATTCGTAGAACCTGTCTCCCAATCATGGCGGAGGTGCGCACAATGCCCGCCCGGCAGGAAGCCGGTTGCGGGTGACAGATTCCTGGAGGCCGTGTGGTGGAATGGCGTCGAGCAAAGTGCATGCTGCCGCTGCATGTCCCGATTATAAGACGGAAGCCGTCGGCTTCAGCGCAATCCGCCTGGCGCGATCGGCGGGTTACGCTCGCGCGGGGCCGACCCTACGACATTGCCCGCACACCAGGCCTGCCTGGCTGCTCGCGGCAGGGATAAGACCTGAAATCTGATTCAACTTGTGTCTGGCGCGGCTGAAGCTTCCGTTGTGCTTGAAATGTTTTACAAACCTGCTGTTTGTCATTGAAGGCCCGTTGACCGCTCGTTTAAAAGAGTGGAGATTGGGTGCGATAGGTGACGCATGGGGTCTGGAGGCCGCATCCGGTGGCGGGGCGGTTCTCGCTGGTGGCGACGGCCGCTTGATGGAGTGCGGCTACCGGACACGGAGGCGATCGAGGGATTGAGCTGTAGTCCGGAGATTGATGGATGTTCTGGCCGCGCTGGCAATGGTTCGAGGTTTCCATCCGCGTCGGTGGTGTCCTGCTGCTGGCGGTGGCGCCCGCGCTGGGTTGGGCGGTGGAGTTGGCCGCGCCCGGTGCGCCGGCGGCTGAAGCGGTGGACGGCCGTCACGGCATGGTCGCCCTGTTCGTCATGCTGCTGGTCGGCGGTCTGGCGGTGGTGTATTGGCGGCAGCGGCAGCGCATCGGTATCGAGCATGCGCGGCTGGCGGCGATCGTCACCAGTTCGGCGGACGCCATCATTGGCAAGACCCCGGACGGGATCATCACCGACTGGAATCCGGGCGCCGAGGCGATGTTCGGCTACACGGCGGTGCAGGCGATCGGCCGCACCGTGCGGGATCTGATCGTGCCGCCGGAATACGCGGCGGCGGAGGCGGACCTGCTGGCGCGGGTGGGGCGCGGCGAGTTCGTGCAGCAGCTCGATACGGTGCGCATGCGCCGCGACGGCCGCCGGCTGAACGTGTCGGTGACGGCCTCGCCGATCCGCGACGCGCAGGGGGCGATCGTCGGCGTCTCGACGACGGTGCGCGACATCACGCGCCAGAAGGCGGCGCAGGAACTGGTGGCGAAGTCCAGGGGGCAGTTCAAGGCGCTGATCCGGCAGGCGCCGATCAGCATCGCGATGTTCGACCAGGACATGCGTTACCTGGCCTACAGTGACCTCTGGTTCGAGCAGTACGGCCGCGGCTACGCCACGCTGATCGGGCGCAGCCATTACGACGTCCATCCCCAGCTGCCGATCGAATGGAAGTCGGTGCACCGGCGCGCCCTGGCGGGGGAGACCATCCGCAACGACAACGATAGCTGGGTCCGGGCCGACGGCAGCCGGCAGTGGCTGAAGTGGGTGGTGCAGCCGTGGCGGGACGAGGACCACCGCATCGGTGGCGTCATCATGGCCAGCGAGGACATCACCGACCGCAGGCGGGCGGAGGAGGAGCAGCGCATCGCCGCGGTGGCCTTCGAGTCGCGCGACGGCATGATCGTGACCGACGCGCACAGCACGATCCTGAAGGTGAACCGGGCGTTCGTGGAGATCACCGGCTACGCCGCGGCGGATGTGGTGGGCCGCACACCGGCGGTGTGGGTGTCCGGCCGGCAGGACGCGGCGTTCTACCGGAAGATGTGGGAGGCGATCACGCGCGAGGGCCGCTGGGAGGGCCAGGTGTGGAACCGGCGCAAGGACGGCGGCGTGTACCCGCAGTGGCTGGCGATCTCCAGCGTGCGCGACGAGGCCGGCACGGTGACGCATTACGTGGGGGCGTTCTCGGAGGTGCGCGATCCCAAGGAGGCGGAGCGCCGCATCCTGGACCTGGCCTTCTACGATCAGCTCACCGGGCTGCCCAATCGCCGCCTGATGCTGGATCGTCTGCAGCATGCGCTGGCGGCGGGCCGCCGCAACCGGCGCCTGGGCGCGCTGGTGATGTTCGACCTGGACCAGTTCAAGGGCATCAACGACACGCTGGGCCACGATGCCGGCGACGCGCTGCTGGTGGCGGTGGCGCAACGGCTGCGCGACAACCTGCGCCGCAGCGACAGCGCCGGGCGGCTCGGCGCCGACGAGTTCGTGATCCTGCTGGAGGACCTGGACGAACGGGAGGCGGCCGCGGCGGAGGCGGCGGGGGGCATCGCGGAGAAGCTGCGCGCGGCGATCGCCGAGCCATTCGTGCTGCGCGGGCAGATGCACCACGTGAGCTGCAGCATGGGTGTGACCCTGTTCGTGGGCAACGGCCAAGGCCTGGAGCTGTTTCTGAAGCAGGCGGACCTGGCGCTGTTCCAGGCCAAGGACGCGGGGCGGAACTGCGTGCGGTTCTACCGGCCGGAGATGCAGGAGGCGGTGGACGCGCGGGCGAGGGTGGAGACGGGGCTGCGCCGCGCGCTGGAGCAGGAGGAGCTGCTGCTGCACTACCAGCCGCAGGTGGATGCCGGCGGCAGGCTGATCGGGGTGGAGGCGCTGCTGCGCTGGCAGCGGCCGCGGCAGGAGCTGGTGGCGCCGCCGGCGTTCATCGAGGTGGCGGAGGCGAGCGGGCTGATCGTGCCGATCGGCGCGCGGGTGCTGGAGCTGGCCTGCCGGCAGTTGGGCGAATGGGCGGCGGTGCCGGCGACACGGGACCTGATGGTGGCGGTGAATATCAGCCCGCGCCAGTTCCGTCACGGCCAGATCGTGGAGCAGCTCTCCGGGGTGTTGGAGCGCAGCGGCGCCAACCCGCGCCTGCTGCGGCTGGAGCTGACCGAGAGCCACTTCCTGCACGACGTGGAGGGCGTGATCGGGGTGATGCGCAGGCTGAAGGAGATCGGCGTGACCATTTCCATCGACGACTTCGGCACGGGTTATTCGTCGTTGTCGTTGATCAAGCGCCTGCCGCTGGACGAGCTGAAGATCGCGAATGACTTCGTGCAGCATATCGAGACGGACGCCGATTACCGGGCGATCGTGCGCACCATCCTGACCCTGGGGGAGAGCTTCAACCTGCGGGTGGTGGTGGAAGGGGTGGAGACGGAGGCTCAGCACGACGTGCTGGCCGCGATGGGGTGCAAGGCGTACCAGGGCTACCTGTTCGGGCGGCCGGGGCCGGGTGCGGAGGTGGCGGGGCTGGCGGAGCGGGTGGGGTGAGGGTGGGGGCGGCTTGCGGAACGGCGCGTTGACGGGGTGACGGTGCGGTGGTGCGCGTACTCGGCTTGTTGCGCGGAAGGCGGGTTACGCTCCTGCGGAGCTGACCCGCCCTACGGTTCGTGACGGGGCTTTCTGGATGACTTGATGGTGACGGGAGGGCGGTTGGGCTTGTGTTTGCCCGTGTCATTGGTTAACGTCCGTTTGCTTAACGATCATTAATCAATGAGGAGGCGGCGATGCCGACGGCGGAGCGCGGCGTGGTGCTGGTGGTCGGCGCGGGCGATGCCACGGGTGGCGCCATCGCGCGACGCTTTGCGCGGGAGGGCTACGTGGCCTGCGTTTCGCGGCGCAGCGAGGAGAAGCTGAAGCCGCTGGTGGAGCAGATCGAGCGCGACGGCGGCCGCGCGGTGGCCTGCGCCTGCGACGCGCGCAAGGAGGAGCAGGTGGCGGCGCTGTTCGAGCGGGTGGAGGCGGAGGTGGGGCCGGTGGAGGTGTTTGTCTTCAACATCGGCGCCAATGTGCCCTGCGGCATTCTGGAGGAGACGCCGCGCAAGTATTTCAAGATCTGGGAGATGGGCTGCTTCGCCGGGTTCCTCACGGCGCAGGAGGCGGCGCGGCGGATGGCGCCGCGCGGCCGCGGCACCATCCTGTTCACCGGGGCGACGGCTTCGCTGCGCGGTGCGGCGAACTTCGCCGCCTTCTCCGGCGCCAAGCACGCGGTGCGGGCGCTGGCGCAGTCGATGGCGCGGGAGCTGGGACCGCGGAACATCCACGTGGCGCACGTGGTGGTGGACGGTGCGATCGACACGGAGTTCATCCGCAGCAATTTCCCGCAGGCTTATGCGAGCAAGGACCGCGACGGCATCCTGAATCCCGACCACATCGCGGAGAACTACTGGCACCTGCACTGCCAGCCGCGCGACGCGTGGACGTTCGAGCTGGACCTGCGGCCGTGGATGGAACGATGGTGAGCATCGGAGCACCAGGGAGAGGGCTTTTCCGTCTGACCAAAAGCCCCTCTCCCCTACCCCTCTCCCGCAAGCGGGAGAGGGGATCAGCGTGTATGCATCTCAACTGAAAATGTTCCAGGGAACCTTTGAATGAGCAAGACCATCGAGTTTTATTTCGACTTCGGCAGCCCGACCAGCTACCTGGCCTATACGCAGCTGCCGCGTATCGCGGCGGATACCGGCGCGGCGCTGGTGTACAAGCCGGTGCTGTTGGGCGGCATTTTCCAGGCGACGGGCAACAGCAGCCCGGTGGCGCTGCCGGCGAAGGCGCGCAACATGATGCGCGACCTGCAGCGCTTCTCGGCGCGCTACGGGGTGCCGCTGAATCTGAATCCGTACTTCCCGATCAATACGCTGGAGCTGATGCGGCGGGCGGTGGGGCTGCAGTTGCGCGAGCCCGGGCGGTTCGCCGCCTACGTGGACACGGTGTTTCGCGCGGTGTGGGTGGAGCGGCAGAACATGGCCGACGCGGCGGTGATGGCGGCGGTGCTGCAGCAGGCGGGATTCGATGCCGCAGCGCTGGCGGCGCTGGCGGCGGAGCCGGAAGTCAAGGAGCGGCTGAAGGCGGAGACGGCCGCGGCGGTGGAGCGGGGGCTGTTCGGGGTGCCGGCGATGTTCGTCGGCGAGGAGATGTTTTTCGGGCAGGACCGGCTGGATTTCGTGCGCGAGGCGCTGGCGGGGGCGTAGGGTGATGTTCCGCGGATGCATGGCCACAAAATCAGCGTCCCTCTCCCTTTGGGAGAGGGGCAGGGGTGAGGGCGGCACGGCTGGATCGATGTGACCACGGTTGACACGGAGCGCCCTCACCCGCGCCTCGCGGCGCGGCCTCTCCCAGGGGGAGAGGCGAGATGGGTGCCGGGACATCACACTGACGCTTGATCGAGGGACGCAATGCGGTATCCCAGTACGCACAAGGCGGAGACGCGCAGGAAGCTGGTGGAGAATGCGCGGGCGATCGCCAAGAAGGGGGGCTTCGAGGCTACCGGCGTCGATGCGTTCATGCAGGGCATCGGCCTGTCGGGCGCCGCGTTCTACAACCATTTCGAATCCAAGCAGGCGCTGTTCGCGGCGATCGTGGCGGAGGAGGCGCGCCACAGCGTGCTGATGCTGTCGGCGACGAAGGATGGTTCGGCCGAGGCGTTCGTCAAGACCTTGCATGGGTACCTGAGTTCGTTCCATGCGCTGAACCCGGGGCAGGGCTGCGCGCTGGCCGCGCTGGGCCCCGAGCTGGCCAGGGCGGCGCCCGAGGTGAAAGCGCTGGTGGAGCAGGGTTTGCGGGACGTGCAGGAGAGCTGGTCCGAACGCCTGGGCGACAGCGATGCGGCGTGGTCGCTGATCTCGCAGTGCGTGGGCGCGCTGGTGCTGTCCAGGATGGTGGAGAGCGGGCAGACGCGCAAGGAGATCTTGTCGGCGAACCGGAGGTCGGTGGAGAGGGCGGCGGGGTTGTAGGGGCGGTGATGTGCCCTGTCGGGCCGGCGGCGCGTCCGCGTGGGCACGGCCTGCGGCCTTTGCTCACACTACAGGTGCTGCAGGTGCCTTGCGGGAGGTCGCAGGGCGGATCGGCGTCGGCGTGATCCGCCTTGCGCGGAGCGGCGGGTTACCCTCCTGCGGAGCTAACCCGCCCTACTGGATGGTGTAGCGCTGCGCGTAGATGGTGTTGCCGGCGCCCCACACGGTGACGAAATTGCCGTGGTTGAAGGACAGGCCGCGGACTTCCTGCGGCAGCTGGGTGGAGGGTGCGGGGCCGAGGGTGAGGGCCGGGCCGAGCGTGGCGCCGTTGGGGTCGAAGACCTGGGCGTAGAGGGTGATGCTGGCCGTGGCCGGCGAGCCCGAATAGACGACGTGCGGCCAGACGGCGACCAGGTCGGCTTTCTCGTCCAGGGCGAGGGTGCCGTCGTGGGCGAGGTGATTGAGGAAGTCCGCCGGCAGCGACACCGGATGGCCGATGCCGAAGCCGAGCGCGGGCAGGATGCTCTTGGCGTAGGTGTTGTAGGTCTCGACCGACGAGGTGTTGAGGGTGTCCTGGATCTCGGACCATGCGGTGGTGATGCCTTGCGAGGTGTAGCGCAGCACGCCGGGGCCGATTTGAAGGCCCGCTCCGGGGCCGAGGCCGACGCCGGGATAGCCGGAGCCGGCCGGATAGAAGCAGCCGTGCTCCACCAGGAAGACGGCGTAGCCGGAGCAGGCGTTGATCCCGATCGGCGCGCCGAGCGCCTGTCCGTTGGCGGCGAAGCGGCGGAGGTTCAGCGACTGGCCCTGGATGGTGTCCGGATACTGGTCGGGGGCGAGGAAGATGAAGTCGGAAGTCGCCGCCCAGCCGACGGCGAGCTCGCCGGTGGCGGGGTTCATGGCGGCGGTGCCACCGAAGACCGTGCTGGAGAAGGCGCTGGACTTTGGCGTGTCGACGCTGGCGGCGACCATGCTGCCCCTGGGCGTGCCGTCCGCCGCGAAGCGGATGGCGTCGACGGTGGAGGAAGTCGCGGAGGACAGCGAGCGCACCACGGCGAAGTCGCCGGCGTCGTCCATCGCCAGGCTGTAGGTGCCGACCTGGGTGGTGCAGGTGGAGTCGGGGCAGAACTCGCTGCCGCGCGGGGTGCCGTCGGCGTGGAACAGGCGGAGCTTGATCGCGCCGGTGACGCTGGCGAATTCGCTCGCGTTCAGCCAGCCGACGGCGAAGTTGCCCTGGGCGTCGGTGACCACGGTGGGGGCGGGCGCCAGGTTGGTGGTGGCAACCGGGGTGGCGTTGACGAGGACTTCCGGGCCCAGCGGGGTGCCGGAGGCGGAGAAGCGGCGGGCGTAGAGGTTGGGGACGGTGTCGCTGCCTTCCTGGGCGTACCAGGCGGCGACGAAGCTGCCGTCCTGGGCGACCGCGACGGCGGGATAGAAGCCGAGATAGGTGATGGCGTTGGTGTTGACCTGGAAGGGGCTGCCGACGGTGACGGGTCCGGCGGCGCCGGCGGTGCCGATGGCGGCCGTGGACAGCAGCAGGGTGGCCAGCTTGCGGTGGTGCTTGCGCATGCGGGTCTCGCGGTGGCTTGGCGTGGACTGCCAGCTTAGCCGAGGCGCCGGGGCGGGAGGGGTGGTTTTTAGTTCTGCCATACGGGCGTTTGGAGGAGAGCGGGCGCTGGAAAAATCTGAAATGGAAGCCGCTGTGTTGCTGGCGGGCTAGAACCGCGCGCCGATGTAGAGCTCGGCGTCCGCTCCGGTATCTCCCCTGGTGAGGGCGGGGTAGGTCCTGCTGCCCCTCAAGTCGATGGCGGCACCGCCTTTGAGGCCGTAGACCAGGCCGAAGTGGCGGCTGATTTGATAGAGGCCGTTCAGGTCGACGTTGGGGGCCAGCCAGGCGGAGCCGTCGGAGGGGAGGTCGTAGACGTCGAGGCCGGGTGACAGCATCAAGGCGTGCCGGCCGGCGGAGGCGAGGACGAATTCGCTGCGGATACCGCCTCCATAGGTGGTGGTGTTCCTGGCGGAAAAGAGGTCGAAGCCGAGGAAGCTGTAGCCGGCCAGGCCTTCGATGGCGAGGTTGAAGGAATTGGCGGAGTAGACGATGCCTTTCACGCGGGCGCCGATGAAGACGCCGAGCAGCAGGTCGAGTTCGACCCCGGGTTGCCGTCCCACCGTGGCGGGTGCCGCCGGATTGGGTGCGGTGGCCGGCTGGATATCCGTGTCGGCGAGGACGGACCCTGACAGCAGGGACAAGCTGAGTGCGGCGGCGGCTCTATAGCTCAAGGCGATCTCCCATGAATGACAACCGGCGTTCGAGACGCGGGCTTTGCCGGGTCGGCCTGTCGGGGCTGCTCTGGCTGGCTCCCGGGTTTGTTCTGGCCAAGCTGGAATTTTATCGGGCTTGGGCGCCGCGCCGATGAGAACGGCGGCACATCGGGACGGGTTGTGGGCGGGTTTTGACCCCCGAGTGGTGGACAGCTGGCTGGATGTTGGAGCAGGCAGCCGGGTGTAGGGCGTAGGGTGCCCACCATGTGGGCCCGCTTGATGCGGGCGGACGTGTTGATCGGCTGGCGGTGTGTCCGCGTGGGCATGGCCTGCGGCCTTTGCCCACGCCACGGGTTAGAGTCGCTTGATCTGGGCCGTGCGGGGAAGAGACGCCATCCTGGTGACGTTGCGAAGATGGCGTGTGGACACCACCCGGTTGCGTCCCGAATGCTTCGCCTCGTAGAGATTTTCGTCGACCAGCTTGCAGAAGGCGCTTGCCGTAAGATCGCGTCCGACACTGATGATGCCGGCACCGATGCTGACCGTGAACGGCGGCGCGCCCGGGTTGTCCTGGCTGCCGTCGGCGATGTCGGTACGCAAACGCTCCAGCATGCCCTCGAGCCATTCCGGCTGGGGATCGAACCACGTCGCAATGAATTCGTCGCCGCCGATCCGGCCGACGGCGTCCAGGGGGCGGCGCACGTTGCGGTTGACCGTTTTCGCCAGCAGCTTGAAGCACAAATCGCCGGCATGATGGCCGTGACCGTCGTTGATCTTCTTGAGGAAGTCGAGGTCGATCATGGCCACGGCGATGCGGCCGTCCTGGCGTTGGGCCAGCTTCCAGACCATGTTGAGATGCTGAAAGAATGCACGTCGGTTCAGCAGGCCGGTGAGCTCGTCGATCATCGCCAGCCGCTCCAGTTCCTTTTGGAACAGGAAGGCCGTTCTCTCCGAATACTCGATGTAGTAGTTTCCCATCATCCCCAGCACGTTCATGGAGATCAGGTATTGCACCTCGATCGGGAAGGCGGGCCGGTGAATATGCAGTGCGACGATGCCCAGAATATAAAGTACAACCACCGTTGTTCCGCACACGACGTTCCGATAGAACGTCAGGCCGGATGAAAAGTAGATGCCGATCACGGTGATGAGGTCGGCCTCGTACGGCACATCTGGATTGGCCAAGGCGTTCGACATCGTTGCGCCGACGACCCCGATGTTGAACACCAGGATGTTGATCAACACCGCCGTTTGCAGCCTGGTGCCGCTCAGCCCCATCTTGTAAGCGACGACCGTGCAGCTCGCCGCGAGCACCGAAAGGATGAGAAAGAGATAGCCCTCGAAGGTCACTATGCCGAGGTGTGCGAGCAGATCGTCGTAGACGAAGCTGACGCACGCAAGAATGCCGAGCAAAGCGAGCGCCAGGGCGCGCCGACGCCGGACGGCAGAGCTGTAGACGGCAAATTCGTCCTCGAGCTCGGGAAGGAAGCGGAGCCAGACGAATCCCAGCCGACGCTGAGCGGCGTAGCGTTTGGCGGGATAACGGCGGCCGGTGCGCCTGGCCTGCTTTCGTATCATGCGTTCGTGCAGCTTCTCCAACCCGCTGTCGCATTCCGCGCAGCGTCGCCGAGCCAACTTAGCGGAATATATTGCGAAATCAGGTGACCATGTGCCCGGGAGAATTGTTGGACCGACGAGCGGTAGTGCGTGTGACTGCTATGTCCGCAAGGGTCCGCGTGGGCACGGCCTGCGGCCTTGGTCCACCCTATGGTTGTTGAGAGAGAGCGTGGGGTGGATGACGTCGGCGTGATCCGACTTGCGCGGAGCGGCGGGTTACGCTCCTGCGGAGCTAACCCACCCTACTTTGCTACTTTGCGGGGTTACTCGTCGCGGATTTCGAGGCTGCGGTTGGCGCGGAGGGCGGCGAGGGTGCAGAGGGCGCCGGAGAGGAGGTAGAGGCCGATGTAGCCGACGCCGAAGTGGGCGGCGAGTTCGAGTGCGACGAGGGTGGCGAAGGCGGCGCCGGCGAGCCAGCCGAGGTCCGACGTCAGCAGGGCGCCGCTGTAGCGGTATCGGCTGGGGAAGCTGGAGTTGACGGCGCCGGCGGCCTGGGCGTGGGTGAAGCCGAGCAGGGCGAAGCCGAGGACGATGAAGAGGTAGCCGCCGGTGGTGCTGCCGGAGAGGAGCACCGGGGTCCAGCCGCTGTAGATGGCGATGAGGACGGCGCAGACGGCGAGGGTGGTGCGGCGGCCGTAGCGGTCGGCGACTTTGCCGGAGGCGATCATGCAGGGGATGGCGATGGCGGCGCCGATGATCTGCACCAGCAGGATGGCGCCGACGGACTGCTTGGTGAAGAGCAGGGCCCAGGACAGGGGGAACACCGTGACGAGGTGGAACAGGGCGTAGCTGGCCAGGGGGGCGAAGGCGCCCATGGCGATGTTGGCGCCCTGGGTGCGGAACAGTTCACCGAGGGGGCTGGGCTCGAGTTCGCGGGTCTTGAGGAGCTGGGTGAATTCCGGGGTGACGACCAGGCGCAGGCGGGCGAACAGGGCGACGACGTTGATGGCGAAGGCGACGTAGAAGGGGTAGCGCCAGCCCCAGCTGTCGAAGTCCTCGGGGCTCAGGCTGGTGAAGAGGTAGGCGAACAGGGCGGCGGCGATGAGGAAGCCGATGGGGGCGCCGAGCTGGGGGATCATGGCGTACCAGCCGCGCTTGTTCGGGGGGGCGTTGAGGGCGAGCAGGGAAGGCAGGCCGTCCCAGCTGCCGCCGATGGCGAGGCCCTGGCCGAAGCGCAGCAGGGAGAGCAGGACGATGGCGCCGCGGCCGAGGTCGGCGTAGCCGGGGAGGAAGGCGATGCCGGCGGTGCAGGTGCCGAGCAGGAACAGGGCGGCGGTGAGCTTGGTGCCGCGGCCGTAGCGCTGGTGGATGATGCGGAACAGCATCGAGCCGATGGGGCGCGCGATGAAGGCGAAGGAGAAGACGGTGAAGGAGTAGACCATCGCCGTGGTGGGATCGGCGAAGGGGAAGAAGACGGCGGGGAAGACCACCACCGAGGCGATGCCGAAGACGAAGAAGTCGAAGAATTCGGAGATGCGGCCGATGATGACGCCGATGGCGATTTCGCCGGGGGCGACCTTGTGCGTATCGCGCCGGGGAGCGGCGGGGAACGGAGCGGCGGGGCTGTGGTCTACTGCGGACATGCGGCGGATCCTGTCGAAGGACGCTATCTATGGAGTGGCTGCGGCGCCGGAGGTTCCGCGGAGGTTAGTTGAGTGCGCGCATCTTGTCGTCTCTCCCGCGGGCGGGGGAGCGGTCGGGTTGAGGAGGTTTTAGCGGTACGGAAAGCCCCTCTCCCGGCCCGGTGGGCCACCCTCTCCCGCAAGCGGGAGAGGGGAACGTGATGCGTGCGTCTGAACCGACATGCTCCAGGACCCGCAGGTCCCGCGCCGGGACGAAGCTTGGCATGGCGGGACGGCGGGTTGCCATTGGACAAAACGTCCAATCGCGCGGCGGGTCTTCGCTGGGTATATTGCCGCTCCGACCGACCCCCCCCAAGTAATGCGCTTATGTCGTTTCGAGTATTGCGCCGCCTGCTGCCGCCCGCGCTGAGCCTGCCGCTCGCCGGGTGCGGAGGCGTGATCCTGCGTCCCGCCGGGGACGTGGCCCTGCAGCAGCGCGACCTGATCGTGGCTTCCACGGTGCTGATGCTGCTGATCGTGGTGCCGGTGATGGCGCTGACGGCGTTCTTCGCCTGGCGCTACCGCGCCTCCAAGCCGCGGGCGGACTACGACCCCGAGTGGGACCATTCGACCGCGCTGGAGCTGGTGATCTGGTCGGCGCCGCTGGTGATCATCATCGCGCTGGGGGCGATGACCTGGATCGGCACGCATACGCTGGACCCGTTCCGCAAGGTGTCGCGGCTGGCGGCGGGACAGCCGCTGCCGGCGGGGGTGAAGCCGCTGCGGGTGCAGGTGGTGGCGCTGGACTGGAAGTGGCTGTTCCTTTACCCGGATTACGGCATCGCCAGCGTCAACGAGATGGCGGCGCCGGTGGACGTGCCGATCGATTTCCAGATCACGGCGTCGTCGGTGATGAATTCGTTCGCGGTGCCGGCGCTGGCGGGGCAGGTGTACGCGATGCCGGCGATGGAGACGGCGCTGCACGCGGTGATCAACCGGCCGGGCACCTACGAGGGTTTCTCCGGCAACTACAGCGGCGCGGGTTTCTCCGGCATGCGCTTCCACGTGATGGGCGTGAACCAGGGCGAGTTCGAGCGCTGGGTGCGGGTGACGCGGGAGACCGGCGGCAGGCTGGGTCGCGACGATTACCTGGCGCTGGCGAAGCCGAGCGAGAACGAGCCGGTGCGGCGCTACGCCAGCGTGGCGCCGGGGCTGTACGACGCGATCGTGAATTTCTGCGCGGCGCCGGGGCAGATGTGCCGGCGCGAGATGCATGCGATCGACGCCCGCGGCGGGCTGGGCCTGGCGGGAGTGGGCAACGTGGGCGGCGGCGGCGCGGCGGGCGTGGGCTCGACCGGGGCGCTGGCGCTGTGCGCGTCGCCCTTGCAGCAGCCGGTGGTGGCGATGTCGCCGGTGGCGGGGCGATGAGCGTGGGGCGGGTGCGGTCCACCGTGCCTGCCGTGCGCAACCGCGTGGGCGCGCTTCGCTTTGCCCGCCCTGCGGGGCTGCCCTCATCCGGCGCTTCGCGCCACCTTCTCCCAGAGGGAGAAGGGATTGGTACGTCGCGCCACCTTCTCCCAGAGGGAGAAGGGATTGGCACGTCGCGTCACCTTCTCCCAGGGGGAGAAGGGATTGGCACGTCGCGTCACCTTCTCCCAGGGGGAGAAGGGATTGGCATGGCGGGCTGCGGACGCCATGGCGCTATGAGCGTGGAGCGGTTGCAGGTCTGACGAGGACATGTCGTTCCCCCCTCCCGCTTGCGGGAGAGGGCTGGGGGAGAGGGGCTTTTGATTGAACGGAAAGCCCCTCTCCCGGCCCTGCGGGCCACCCTCTCCCGCATGCTGGAGAGGGGATGGGTGAACGCGCTTCAATCGAGGTTGTACGGGTACTGATTTTTTCGGATTTCGACGATGCAAGACCGCGCCGCTTTCCTTCATTTCCTGTTCGGCCGCCTGGGCTGGGACGCGATTCCCTATGACGTGCCGATCCTGGTGTATACGTTCGCGGTGGTGGCCGTGCTGGGCGCGGCGCTGCTGGGGGCGATCACTTATTCCGGCAAGTGGGGCTACCTGTGGCGGGAGTGGTTCACCAGCGTGGACCACAAGAAGATCGGCATCATGTACGTGGTGCTGGGGGTGATCATGCTGCTGCGCGGCTTTGCCGACGCGGCGATGATGCGCATCCAGCAGGCGATGGCCTTCGGCGGCTCGCTGGGCTACCTGCCGCCGCATCACTACGACCAGATCTTCACGGCGCACGGCGTGATCATGATCTTCTTCGTGGCGATGCCGCTGGTGGTGGGGCTGATGAACGTGGTGATGCCGCTGCAGATCGGCGCGCGCGACGTGGCGTTCCCGTTCCTCAACAACTTCAGCTTCTGGATGACGGTGGCGGGGGCGGTGCTGGTGATGCTGTCGCTGTTCGTGGGCGAGTTCGCGCGCACCGGCTGGCTGGCGTACCCGCCCTTGTCGGGCATCGTCTACAGCCCGGACGTGGGGGTGGACTATTACATCTGGTCGCTGCAGATCGCCGGCGTGGGGACCTTGCTGTCCGGCGTGAACATGGTGGTGACGATCGTGAAGATGCGGGCGCCGGGCATGACGCTGATGAAGATGCCGATCTTCACCTGGACGGCGCTGTGCACCAACGTGCTGATCGTGGCGGCGTTCCCGGTGCTGACGGCGGTGCTGGCGCTGCTGTCGCTGGACCGTTACGTGGGCACGCATTTCTTCACCAACGACCTCGGCGGCAACGCCATGATGTACGTGAACCTGATCTGGATCTGGGGCCACCCGGAGGTGTACATCCTGATCCTGCCGGTGTTCGGGGTGTTTTCCGAGGTGGTGTCCACGTTCTGCGGCAAGAAGCTGTTCGGCTATGCCTCGATGGTGTACGCCACGGTGGTGATCACCATCCTGTCGTACCTGGTGTGGCTGCACCATTTCTTCACCATGGGCTCGGGGGCGAGCGTGAACTCGTTCTTCGGCATCACCACCATGATCATCTCGATCCCGACCGGGGCGAAGATGTTCAACTGGCTGTTCACCATGTACCGCGGCCGCATCCGCTTCGAGGTGCCGATGCTGTGGACGATGGGCTTCATGCTGACCTTCGTGGTGGGCGGCATGACGGGGGTGCTGCTGGCGGTGCCGCCGGCGGACTTCGAGCTGCACAACAGCCTGTTCCTGATCGCGCATTTCCATAACGTGATCATCGGCGGGGTGGTGTTCGGGCTGTTCGCGGGGATCAACTACTGGTTCCCCAAGGCGATGGGCTTCAAGCTGGATCCGTTCTGGGGCAAGGTGTCGTTCTGGTTCTGGCTGGCGGGTTACTGGTTCGCCTTCACGCCGCTGTACGTGCTGGGGCTGATGGGGGTGACGCGGCGGCTGAGCCACTTCGACGATCCCAGCCTGCAGATCTGGTTCCAGATCGCGGCGTTCGGCGCGGTGCTGATCTTCATCGGCATCCTGGCGCTGCTGATGCAGATCTACGTGAGTTTCCGCCGCCGCGAGGCGCTGCGCGATACGACCGGCGATCCCTGGGGCGGGCGCACGCTGGAGTGGTCCACCGCCTCGCCGGCGCCGGACTACAACTTCGCCTTCACGCCGCTGGTGCACGACCAGGACGCCTGGGCGGACATGAAGCGGCGGGGCTACGAGCGGCCGCTGCGGGGCTTCATCCCGATCCACATGCCGAAGAACACCGGCGCCGGCTTCATCCTGGCCATGCTGGCGATGGCGAGCGGCTTCGGCCTGATCTGGCACATCTGGTGGCTGGCGGGCGGGGCGTTCTTCGCCATGATCGCCGCCACCATCGCCCATACCTTCAATTACGACCGCGACTTCCACATCCCCGCCGAGGAGGTGGAGCGGGTGGAAGCCGGGCGCACGCTGCTGCTGGCGCAGCAGGCCTGAGGCTTCGATCCATGCACGCCACCGAAACGATGAGCAGCGCCGCGCCGGCGCAGGGTTTTTACCTGGCCGAGGAGCATCATCCCGAGAACGGGACGATGCTGGGGTTCTGGATCTACCTGATGAGCGACTGCCTCATCTTCGCGGTGCTGTTCGCGATGTATGGGGTGCTGGGCCGCAATTACGCGGCGGGGCCGGGGCCGAAGGACCTGTTCGAGCTGCCGACGGTGGCGGTGAACACCTCGATGCTGCTGCTGTCGTCGATCACCTACGGCTTCGCCATGCTGGAGATGGCGCGGATGCGCAAGGGGGCGACGCTGCTCTGGCTGGCGATCACCGGGGCGTTCGGCGCGGCCTTCGTGACGCTGGAGCTGGTGGAGTTCGCACAGTTCATCCACGAGGGCGCGGGGCCGTGGCGCAGCGCGTTCCTGTCGTCGTTCTTCACGCTGGTGGGCACGCACGGGCTGCACGTGAGCTTCGGCATCGTGTGGCTGATCACGCTGATGGTGCAGGTGACGCGGCACGGGCTGACGCCGACCAACCAGCGGCGGCTGAGCTGCCTGAGCCTGTTCTGGCACTTCCTGGACGTGGTCTGGATCGGCGTGTTCACCTTCGTTTACCTGATGGGAGTGCTGCGATGAGCGCCGCCACCGAGCAGGCCGGCGACGACCGGCTGGATCCGCGCCATGTCCACGGCCACGACGAGCACGGCCACGGCTCCGGCGCGGCGCACGGCAGCTTCAAGGGTTACATGACGGGGTTCCTGCTGTCGGTGGTGCTGACGGCGGTGCCGTTCTGGCTGGTGATGGGCAAGGTGATCCCGAACGCGCAGGCGACCACGGCGATCGTGCTGGCGTTCGCGGTGGTGCAGATCCTGGTGCACATGGTGTATTTCCTGCACCTGAATACGCGCTCGGAAGGGGGCTGGAATATGCTGGCGCTGATCTTCACCATGGTGCTGGTGGTGATCACGTTGAGCGGCTCGCTATGGGTGATGTATCACATGGATACGAACATGATGCCGGTGTCGCCGGGGGCGATGCGCAATATGCCGTGAGTGCGGCCCTCGGCCGTGCCCCTCTCCCGGCCCTGCGGGCCACCCTCTGCTGCAAGTCTGTAGGGCGGGCTGCGCCCGCCGATGAGGGCGCGCCGGGTCGGCGGGCACGGCCCGCCCTACGGGTGCTCCCGGGGAGAGAGGGGATGCTGAGGTCCCTAGGGTGGGCCAAGCGTAGCGTGCCCACGGTGCGCGTCCGCGTGGGCACGGCCTGCGGGGGCTGGGCGCTTGCTGATGAGGGCGCGGCGGGTCGGCGGGCACGGCGCGCCCTACGGGTGCTGGGATGAGGCTGCGGCTGGTGGTGTGGATGGTTGCGGCCGTGGTGCTGTTCGCGGGCTTTGCCGCGTTGGGGACCTGGCAGGTGCAGCGGCTGGCGTGGAAGCTGGAGCTGATCGCACGGGTGGAGGCGCGCCTGCGGGCGGCGCCGGAAGCTGCGCCGCCGCGTGCGCAGTGGGGGGGCATTACCAATCGGGACGAGTACCGCAGGCTGTGCCTGGACGGGACGTTTCTGCACGAGCGCGAGACGCTGGTGCAGGCGGTGACGCGGCTGGGGCCGGGCGACTGGGTGTTGACGCCGCTGCGGGACGAGGCGGGGGACATGGTGCTGGTGAACCGCGGCTTCGTGCCGCCGGAGCGGCGCTTGGCGCAGGAGCGCGCGCAGGGGCAGGTGTCCGGTCCGGTGCGGGTGTGCGGGCTGCTGCGGGTGAGCGAGCCGGGCGGGGCGTTCCTGCATCGCAACGATCCTGCTTCCGGGCGCTGGTATTCGCGCGACGTGGCGGCGATCGCGGCGGCGAGAGGCTTGCCGGCGGGCGCGGTGGCGCCTTATTTCCTGGATGCGGACGCGGCGCCCAATCCCGGCGGGTGGCCGCTGGGCGGGCTGACGGTGGTGCGGTTCCGCAATGCGCACCTGCAGTATGCGTTGACCTGGTATGCGCTGGCGTTGATGGTGCTGGTCGGCGCGGGGATCGTGCTGCGGCACGAACGGCGGCTGCGGCGAGGTGGGTGGTAGACTTCTGAGGTCCGTCCACCCTCTGGTCCGTCTTCCGGACGAAGCGAAACGCCGATGTCATCCGGATTAGCGCAGGAGCAGACCCGACCCGCGGCCGCGGCGGCGGGCAAGCGGGCGGCGGCTTCCAACGACGCGGCCGGGCTGCAGAACATGCTGCAGCTGATCGAGCTGCGCTGGATCGCGGTGGTGGGGCAGATCGTCACCATTGTGTTCGTGCAGGTGGCGCTGCGCATCGACCTGCCGCTGCTGGCGATGGCGGCGGTGGTGGCGGGGCTGGTGACGCTCAACCTGGTCAGCACGCATCGCTGGCGCACCTTGCGCAGCGTGAGCAACGTCGAGCTGATGGGCGGGCTGCTGCTGGACGTGGCGGCGCTGACGGCGCTGCTGTACCTGAGCGGCGGCGCCACCAATCCCTTCGTGTTCCTCTACCCGCTGCAGGTGACGCTGGGGGCGATGCTGCTGGACGCCTGGTCGACCTGGCTGATGGTGGCGGTGACCAGCGCCTGCTTCGCGGGGCTGACTCTCTTTTATATGCCGCTGAAGCTGCCGGACGGCGGGGTGGCGGAGCTGTTCCACCTGCATATCATCGGCATGCTGGTGTGCTTCGTGATGGACGCGGGGCTGCTGGTGGTGTTCATGAGCCGCATCAGCCAGAACCTGCGCATGCGCGACGCGCGCCTGGCGGACCTGCGCCAGCGGGCGGCGGAGGAGGATCACATCGTGCGGATGGGGCTGCTCGCCTCCGGCGCGGCGCACGAGCTGTCGACGCCGCTGGCGACGCTGTCGGTGATCCTGGGCGACTGGCGCCGCATGCCGACCTTCCGCGACGATCCCGAGCTGCAGCAGGAGCTGGGCGATATGCAGGCGGAGGTGCTGCGCTGCAAGACGATCGTGACGGGGATCCTGCTCTCCGCCGGCGAGGCACGGGGGGAGTCGACGGCGTTCACCACCATTTCCGGCTTTGTCGACGAGCTGGTGGGGGAGTGGCGGGCGAAGCGGCCGTCGGCGCACCTGGAGTACGAGAAGCGGCTCGGCGAGGACCGGGTGATCGTGTCCGACTCGGCGCTCAAGCAGATCATCGGCAACCTGCTGGACAATGCCTGCGAGGCGTCGCCGCACTGGCTGGCGCTGCGGGTGTCGCACGACGGCGAGACGCTGCGGATGGAGGTGCGGGACCGCGGGCCGGGCTTTGCGCCGGAGATGCTGACGCAGCTGGGCAAGCCGTACCAGTCGACCAAGGGCCGGCCGGGCGGCGGGCTGGGGCTGTTCCTGGTGATGAACGTGGCGCGCAAGCTGGGCGGCTACGTGACGGCGGAGAACGCGGCGGAGGGCGGCGCGGTGGTGACGCTGTACCTGCCGCTGGCGGCGCTGACGATCGAGGAAGAGGATGGCGGAGCAGGCTGAGAGTGCGGAGCGGCTGCTGCTGATCGTGGAGGATGACGCGGCCTTCGCGCGGGCGCTGAAGCGCTCGTTCGAGCGGCGCGGCTACCGCGTGCTGCTGGCGGCGAGCCTGGAGCAGACGCAGGAGCTGGTGGACGCGGAGTCGCCGGGCTACGCGGTGGTGGACCTGAAGCTGGGCACGGCCTCGGGGCTGGCGGTGGTGCAGGCGCTGTGCGCGCACGACGCGGAGATGCTGATCGTGGTGCTGACCGGCTTCGCCAGCATCGTGACGGCGGTGGAGGCGATCAAGCTGGGGGCCTGCAATTACCTGGTGAAGCCGTCGAACACGGACGACATCGAGGCGGCCTTCAACCGCGCGCCGGCGGTGGACGTGCCGGTGGCGCACCGGCAGACCTCGATCAAGACGCTGGAGTGGGAGCGCATCCACGAGGCGCTGGCGGAGACGGGGTTCAATATCTCGGAGGCGGCCAGGAGGCTGGGGATGCATCGAAGGACGCTGGCGCGGAAGTTGGCGAAGAGGGGGGTGCCGTGAGGGGGGTGCGGTGGGCGTGCGGTCAGGCCGCGTGGGCACGCTTCGCTTTGGCCACCCTACGGGACTGTGCTGCAGCGAACAGACACCGCGCATGCATCGGCTCATCGTGGGCGTTGTGGCACTCGTAGCTGCGTGTCGCCCGGCTCGAAGAGCCAACCGCCCAGGAGGAATCGGAAATGAACGGGATGCAGAAGATGTGGCTTTCGGTCGTTGCGACCGGCATGGTGAGCCTGGCCATTGCCGGGTGTGAACGTAGCGCGTCACCTGCGGAGACTCAGGCCGCGGTGGCGAATGCGCAGGTTGCAGGTGCCAAGAATGTCGCGGAAGCGAACCGCAATGCCACGATCAGCACGATGGACGCGCAGAAGGATGCCAACAGGGCCAACGACCAGCTGGCGCACGAGTCCGCCGAGGCGGCCAGCAGTGTCAGAATCGCCCAGGCCGAAGCGGGATACAAGATTGCCACCGAGAAGTGTGGATCGTTCACTGACGACGAGCGCATGGCCTGCAAGAGGCAGGCGGACGCCGACTTCGCCACCGCCAAGTCGGATGCCAAATCTGCGGAACGCGCAGCGGATCCGAAGCCTTGAGGAACCTCTGAATAACTCCATGCCCTCCCGCGGCTTGCCATTTTGTGTCGGGCAAGGCGTGCGGAGCGCGGTGTGCTGAGTGCACATGGGAGTCCGCCTTTCGCGGAAGGTGGATTACGCTCCTGCGGAGCTAATCCACCCTACTGTGCTGGCTTCCGTCCTGCCTTCCGTGAAGCTGCGTGGGAGCGCTTCGCTGTGCCCGCCCTACGAGCCGCGAATCCCGCGGTCCGGCCGGGTGGGGGGGTGGGGTCATATTGCCTCGGCGTTGACCACGTACTGGAATACGCGCGCTTCCTTGGCCGCCTGTTCGGCGTTGACGCCGAGGGATAGCGCCAGTGTCTTGAGGGCCAGCTCGACTTCCAGCCTGGGGGCGTCGGTGTAGCGGTTTATCGCGGAAGCGATGCGGTATCCGTTGGACTGGAACAGGTGCGCGATGGTCTTTGCGGTGAACCAGCGGATATGCGTTCGATCGAATAGTCCGTTCTCGCGATACCAGAATTCCCCGGCGACCAGGTGAGCCTGCACGCTCCAGTGCTGCGCGTTGGGGGTGCAGGCGACGATGCGGGAACCGGTGTTGGACCGCTGCCGGATCCGCGCGATGAGGTCCCAGGGGTCGTACAGGTGCTCCAGCACGTCGCCGAAGATCCAGCAGTCGGACGGGAACAGCCTGGCGAACTCGCCGTCTTCGAGTCTTTCGATGTCGGCGCATAGGACCTGGGTGCAGTTGCCCTCGGCCAGCCTGGCATAGGAGGGCTGGGACTCGACGCCGACGTAGTGGCAGTCCGGGTGTTGGGCCCTGTATTCGCGGGCGAGGCTGCCGCCCATGCAACCCACCTCGACGATCCGCTTGGCATCGGGCGGGATCAGGCGCAGGAGGTCGGGGTTGACCGTATCGTAGTAAGGGGTCGGTTGCATGTTGGTCCTCGGTCCCCGGCAGGTGGCCGGCGCATTCAAGGCTCGTAGCGACGCAAGCCTTCCCTGGAAGATCCGGCCAAGTCCCAATCATAGCTGGCGGGGCAAGGGGATTGGGCCGGGGGAACCGGTTTGCCGCCGCGCGGTCAGGGGATACCGCTGGTCCGGAGGGTTTCAACTTGGGCGGGGTGGGGCCGACACCGTACGCGGCGCCATACGAGTGGAAGAATCCCGTGCTGGTCATTATTGGGTCTATAGTCGTCCTCGTCAGCGTGGTCGGGGGCTTTGTGCTTTCGCATGGGCATCTGCTGGCCTTGTGGCAGCCGTACGAGCTGCTGATCATCGGCGGGGCGGCGTTCGGGAGCTTTCTGACTTCGAATCCGCCGAAGGTGGTGAAGGAGGCCTTGGCCGGCGGGGTGGGGATCATGCGGGGGCCGCGCTACAAGCGGGGGGATTACCTGGATATCCTGTCGCTGACGCACGAGGTGCTGAGCAAGATCCGCAAGCAGGGGATGATGTCGATCGAGGACGATATCGAGGATCCGTCCGCGAGCCCGCTGTTTTCCAATTTTCCCAAGGTGGTGAGCGATCATCATCTGACGGAGTTCATGACGGACTGCCTGCGCCTGATGGTGACGGGCAATATGAATCCGCATGAGCTGGAGCCGCTGCTGGAGGCGGAGCTGGAGACGCATCACCACGAGTCGCTGGCGCCGGCGCATGCGCTGGCGAAGCTGGCGGACGCGCTGCCGGGCTTCGGCATCGTGGCGGCGGTGCTGGGGATCGTGACGACGATGGCGTCGATCGGCGGCGAGGGTGGCGGAGGTGGGGGAGCACGTGGCGGGGGCGCTGGTGGGGACGTTCCTGGGCATTCTGCTGGCGTACGGGTTCGTGGGGCCGACGGCGTCGGCGCTGGAGCAGCGGGTGAACGAGGACAGCCGGGCGATGGAGTGCGTGAAGAACGCGCTGCTGGCTTCGCTGCGCGGCTATAACCCGGTGGTGGCGATCGAGTTCGCGCGCAAATCGTTGTCGTCCAACGTGCGGCCGACGTTCGCGGAGCTGGAAGGGCATCTGAAAGGGGACCGCTGATGGCGTCCGACGGCAAGGCCGCGGAGATCGTCATCCGCCGCATCCGCAAGACGCGGGGCGGCGGGCATCACGGCGGGGCCTGGAAAGTGGCCTACGCGGATTTCGTGACGGCGATGATGGCGTTCTTCCTGGTGATGTGGCTGGTGGGTGCGACGACCAACAAGCAGAAGGCGGCGATCTCGGAGTATTTCAAGAATCCGAGCGCGGTGGAGGGCAAGAGCGTGTCGCCGGCGCCGGGGCCGAACGGGCCGGGCGGGGCGAGCAGCAGCATGATCCAGTTCGGCGGCACGATGGAGGTGCCGCATGGGCCGGGGCCGGACCAGTTGAACAAGAAGTCGGAGCAGCCGGCGGTGCCGAATCCAACGAATCCGCAGGCGACGCCGGTGACGCCGAGCCTGGCGCAGGCAAAGCAGCTGGCGCGGGCGGAGGAGCGGCGGCGGCTGCAGGATCTGTTCGACCGGCTGCACGCGGCGATCGAGCAGAGCCAGGCGCTGCAGCCGTTCAAGGATCAGCTGCTGCTGGATATCACGCCGGAGGGGCTGCGGGTGCAGATCGTGGACAAGCAGAACCGGCCGATGTTCGATCTGGGGGGGACGGCGCTGAAGCCGTATACGTCGTCGATCCTGCGCGAGCTGGCGGGGTTCATCAACGCGGTGCCGAACCGGGTGAGCATCACCGGGCATACGGATACGACGCCGTATGCCAACGACATGGGTTACACCAACTGGGAGTTGTCGGCCGAGCGCGCCAACGCGGCGCGGCGGGCGTTGCTGGCCGGGGGGATGGGGGCGGACAAGGTGGCGCGGGTGGTGGGGATGGCGTCGTCGGCACTGTTCGACAGGGAGAATCCGCGCAATCCGATGAACCGGCGCATCAGCATCGTGGTGATGAGCCACGATACGGAGGAGTCGGTGCTGGCGCAGGACCTGGCGAAGGCGGTGCCGGAGGGGGAGGTGACGGCGGAGGCGGCACCGGCGGCAGTGCCAGCGCCAGCAGCAGTGGTAGTGCCGGCGCCAGCACCAGCGGCTGCGCCGGCATCGGCACCAGAGCCTGACGCTACGGGGAAGTAGCGGCCAGCTACGGTCGAAGGTTGCCGGCCCTGAGCGGCGGTGGCCGGCGGTGTGTCCGCGTGGGCACGCTTCGCTTTGCCTACCCTACGCGTCTGTGAGTCTGCGAATTGCGTCTTTCGCGGGAGGCGGATTACGCTCCTGCGGAGCTGATCCGCCCTACTTTTGATCCGCTTTGGGGGCGTCGATGGCGCGGACTGGAGCGATGCGATGAGCAAGGGTTTCGGGCGGGGATTGGTGGCGGTGCTGGCGCTGGCGTGGGCGGCGGCGCGGGCGGACGGGGTGCCGGCGTTCGCGGATTATGCGGTGACCGAGAAGTTCGCGGGGCCGGTGGCGAAGCTGGATCTGTCGACGCGGCGGGGGCGGGAGTTCCGCTCGGCGCTGCAGGATGCGGCGGCGCAGGGGCCGAATTTCGCGGGGCATTACGTGCTGGCGCAGTGGGGCTGCGGCGGCGGGTGCTTTTCCTGGGCGGTGATCGACGCGCGTACGGGTAAGGTGTGGTTCGCGCCGTTCACGGTGAGCGCGCCGGAGTGCCCGGAGGGGGCGCAGTTCTGCGATCCCTCGCTGGAGTTCAAGCCGGACAGCGAGCTGGTGGTGGCGACGGGGGCGCGCAACGAGGCGGGGGCGGGGCAGTATTTCTACCGTTGGCACGAGGGGAAGCTGTGGCTGGTGAAGGCGGTGGAGCGGAAGCCTTGAGCGGGAGTTCGGGCGGGGTCGGCGTGCGGCGGATATGTCGGCGTGGAGTGTTGGGAAAAGCCCCTCTCCCGGCCCTGCGGGCCACCCTCTCCCGCAAGCGGGAGAGGGGATCAGTACGCCTGCGGGAGCTCGAGCGATGACCGCGGCGGATGAATCGGGTGCTGCGATGCGGATCGTGCCGGGCGATCTGGCGGACGTTCGGGTGGTGGAGTTGCTGCGGACGCATGTGACGCAGGCGCGGGCGCAGACGGCGCCGGGCAGCGCGCATGCGCTGGATCTGGAGGAGTTGCGGGCGCCGGAGCTGCGCTTGTGGACGCTGTGGGAGGGCGAGGCGCTGCTGGCGGTGGGGGCCTTGAAGCGGTTGTCGGCGGATCACGGCGAGGTGAAGTCGATGCATACGGCGCAGGCGCAACGCCGGCGCGGGGCGGGCAGCGCGATGCTGCGGCATATCGTGGCGGCGGCGCGGGCGGAGGGCTTGTCGCGGCTGAGCCTGGAGACGGGGTCGTGGGAGTACTTCCGGCCGGCGCATGCCTTGTACCGGCGGCACGGCTTCGTGGAGTGCGGGCCGTTCGGGGATTACGTGGCGGATCCCAACAGCGTGTTCATGACGCTGGAGCTGGCGCGGCAGGCCTGAGGCACCGTTACACGCAGGTTGTTCTTGTCCCCCGGATGGGGGAGGCTTCCCGTTTGACGGGGGCGACGGGGGTGTTAGGCTGGATGCAAGCTCCAGGCTGCACAAGAGAGTGCGATGTGTGCGCGCAGGGATGTCGGCTGGACTACCTGGCTTTTGGGGCGGCGGCGTTGGCCGGCCGCCCTTGATTTTTTTGGAGGGTCCGGTGAGCGCCGGGCCGGTCCCGGATTCCGTTTCACTCCATCCGGGCTACGACTTTCCCGCGGTGCCGAAAACGATGTCCCAGTGGGGGCCGGCGAAGCCGAAGTGGTCGCGGCCGAGGGAGTGGTGGCGCTGGTGGAAGCGCTGCAGGGCCTTGAGGCGGGCGAGCCGGGGGGCGCGGCCGAAGGGGTCGAAGTTGCTGTGGCCGATGGCACCGCCGTACATGATGCAGAACTGCAGTGCGATGAGGGTGACGACGCCGGTGGGCCAGAGCAGCAGGAAGAGGATGATCTGCAGCTGGTTGACGGTGGCTTCGAGCGGGTGGATGCAGTAGACGGACCACGGGGTGGCGCGGATGGAGCGGTGGTGGACGGCGTGCAAGCCGCGCAACGGACGGGTGTGGAACAGGCGGTGCGACCAGTAGGTGAGGAAGTCGTACCAGAGGAGGATGAGGGCGAGGCGGAGGAAGCCGTCGCTCCATGAGGCGGGTGTGGCGCTCGCGGCGAGGTGCAGGCCGGCGACGGTGAAGGCGGCGTAGACCAGGCAGGTGAGCAGGCTCCAGGCGATCTCGGTGCGGATCTGGCCGGGCCTGAGGGGGCGGGGGTCGATGAGTTCGCCGTGGCCGAGGCGGCGCAGTGTGCCGTAGAGGATGGAGACGCCGCCGGCGAGGCTGGCGTAGATGGCGAACTGGAGCAGGCAGGCGATCAGGAACTGGCCGGGAAGAGGCAGGCTTCTGCAGTGGTCGATCCAGGCGGTGGGCATGGGGTTTCCGGTTCGCGCGAGTGTGGCGGTGGCTTGCCTATGGTAAGGCTGCCGGGGGCGCGGCGCTTGCGATCACCAGTCCCGCAGGGTGGGCATGCTTCGCTTTGCCCACCCTGCGGGCTACGAGCTGAAACTTACGCGTGCGTAATCGATTAGTAAGACATGCTTGACACGTGTCCGGACGCTCCGTATCATTTTCACTATGGTGCAGATGACTGCGCCGCCGGAAATAGTTTCGAGGACCCCGCCGCCGTGCGGGGTTTTTTTGTTTTTGGGCCCGTGTCCTGCCGTGGAGGCGACGGGTGCGCCGCTGGGCGGCGCTTTATTGATGCGGCCGCCTTTTGGCGGCTTTTTCGTTTGGAGGGTGCGATGGCGCGGGCGACGGGGAAGCGGGGGAGCGGGCGCAAGGCGGAGGCGGTGCGGAGGGGAGTGCGCTGGCGTTGGCGGGGGACGGCTTGATGCCGCTGGAGTACATGCTGCGGGTGATGCGGGACGAGGGGCAGACGCTGGCGGTGCGGATGGATGCGGCGAAGAACGCGGCGCCTTATCTGCATGCGAAGCTGGCGTCGACGGAGTTCAAGGCGCCGGGACTGGACAAGATCGGGGATGCGATGGCGGCGCTGGTGCAGCGGGCGCAGGATGGCGGGAACGGTGTCGCGGGACTCGTGCGGGGCTGAGGCGGGGCTGGGGCGGCTGGGGGAGTGTTTCCTGGACCGCGACTGGCGGCTGCGCAATCTCTACTACATCACGGACAAGAGTGCGCGGCGGGTGTTGTTCGAGCCGAACTGGGCGCAGCGGGAGCTGTTCGACACGCTGGGGCACCGCAACGTGGATCTGAAGGTGCGGCAGCTGGGGGTGACGACGGGGTATTGCATCCTGTGGCTGGACGCGTGCCTGTTCAACCGCGATCTGCGGGTGGGGATCGTGGCGCATACGAAGGACGATGCCTCGATCATTTTCCGCGACAAGATCAAGTTCGCCTACGACAACCTGCCGGCGGAGCTGCGGGCGGTGGTGCGGGCGGAGAAGTGCGATGCGCACGAGCTGTTGTTCGACAACGGCAGCGGGATCCGGGTGGGGGTGACGTTCCGGTCGGGCACGGTGCAGGTGCTGCACGTGACCGAGTATGGCTATGTCTGCCAGCGGCAGCCGCAGCGGGCGGAGGAGATCAAGACGGGGGCGTTCCAGGCGGTGCCGGCGAACGGGATCATCGTGGTGGAGTCGACGGCGAAGGGGCGCGCGGGGCATTTCCACGAGTTGTGCCAGGCGGCGCAGAAGGACAACGGCTGGCGCTTCGCCTTCCTGCCGTGGTGGCGGGAGCCGGGTTACACGAGCGCGCCGGAGCGGCCGCTGGAGTATGCGCACGAGTCCGAGTATCTCGACGGGCTGCAGGCGCAGCTGGGGGTGGAGCTGACGCCGGGGCAGCGGCAGTGGTGGTGCGGCAAGCACCGCGAGCTGGGCAACGATATGTACGCGGAGTATCCGAGCACGCCGGAGGAGGCGTTCCGGGCGACGACGCAGGGGGTGTATTTCGGCAGCCAGATGCTGGAGGCCTGGCAGGACAAGCGGATCACGGCGGTGCCGGTGGATCCGTCGCTGCTGGTGGATACCTGGTGGGATCTTGGTATGAATGATGAAACGTTTGCTGTGGTACACGGGCATCCTGCCGCCCAACAGCGACACCGGCTCGGCGCAGCTCCTCAATGGCCAGCTCTACACCGTCGGCATCGGCAACCGCTACAACGGGCCGAACGCGTACTTCGGCGGCTGCCTGGGGCCGTACGCGATCCAGCGCTTCCAGCTCAGCAGCGCCTGTGTGCCGCCGCCGGTGAGCGACTGCCTGGTGGGCTTCATCGGCGATTCGTACGTGGCGGGCGGCGGCGTCAACGGCGGCGGCATCTTTCCCGGCACAGCCACGGTGGGTCAGATCAACGCCGACAGCCAGACACTGCTGTTCCCCGATGATCCGGGCGCGGGCTCCGGGCTGAAGAACGTCAACGGCAGCGCCGGTGGAGTCGGGGCCTGGATCCAGAACCTGGAGGCGTACTGCTGCCGGCAGCTCGGCTACTACTTCCGTGCCTACGGTGCGGCGAAGAGCGGGTATTCGACTTACTTCACCGGTGGCTACGCCTCTCCTATCGCGGCGCCGACGCCCGCCATCCTGTTCACGGCGCCGCTGAGCGCGGCGACCGCGGGCACCATCGCGAGCTGCACCGTCAACGGTGTGACGACCACGAACTGGCCGTTCAACAGCGGGGCCTGGACGATCACTTTCCCGGACGGCACGCAGCGGGCGGCGACATTCACCTTGTCCAGCGCCAGCGTGTCCTGGAGCGGCGCGGTGACGGAGCCGAACGCCAACACGGCCGCGAGCGCGGTGTATACGACGGCCTACTGGGACGCGCTCAACAATGCCCAGCCCGAAGTGGTGGTGATCCTGGACAGCGTGAACAACGGTTACGAGTGCCCAAGCAGCTCGGGTTCGGGCGTGACGCCGGCGGCGGACCTGCAGTACATCTGCAACTACCTGGCGAACGGCAACGCGAACCTGCGCCAGATCATCCTGGTCGAGATGACCAGCCTGGAGAAGCTGCCGGCGGCGATGGGCGGAACGCTGACTCCGGCGCAGTGGGCCAGCGTGTCCGCGACGTGGCGGACGCAGATCCGCGCCGCCTTCAACAACACCGGCGCCAGGGCGGGCTCGCGCGGCGTGCCCATCATCTATGTGCCCACTTACGAGCGGTTCACCGGCGCGGCCAACGGCACCCAGTTCATCTGGGGCTCCAACACCAACAACGTCCAGACCTCGGGCGGGCAGGAAGGGCCGAACGCGCCGATGCCGAACATCCATCCGTGCCCGGACGGCGCGGTGCGTCTCGCCGATATCGTGTGGCCCTACTTGAAGTCGTGGCTGCAGGGCAGGCAGCAGTGGGCCAATGCCTGAGCGCAGCCCGCGATCGACCGACCCGCCGCCGGCGGGTTTTTTATTGTCCGGAGCAGACATGAAGATCAGCCTGCAGCAGCTTGAGGCCCTGAGTCCCCGCGCCTCGCAGTTTGTCGAGCCGCTCAACGTGGCCATGGAACGGTTCGAAATCGGCACGCCGGACAGGGTGGAGATGTTCCTGGCGCAGGTGCTGTACGAGTCCGATGGCCTGTGCCGCACGCGCGAGCTGTGGGGGCCGACGCCGGCACAGTGCGAGTACGAGCCGCCGGGCCGCAAGGCGGAGGAGCTGGGAAACATCACCTCGGGCGACGGGCACCGTTTTCTCGGGCGCGGACTGATCCAGCTCACCGGCAGAGCCAACTACCGGAGCTGCGGGCGAGCGCTCTACGGCGACGACCGCCTGCTGGACGAGCCGGAGCTGCTGGAGCGCCCGCAGGCGGCGTGCCTGTCGGCCGCGTGGTTCTGGCATGGCCACGGCCTCAACCAGGCGGCTGACGCGGGGGACTTCGCCGCCATCACCCGCCGCATCAACGGCGGCCTGAGCGGCTATGCCGGACGCATGGCGTGGCGGGCGAGGGTGCGGCGCGTCCTGCGGCCGCCGCGGTAAGGCAATCGACAGACGTCATTCATTCATTTCACCAAGCGCCCATGACGGGCAAGGAGTCACCATGAGCAGTACCGAAACCGCAATCCAGGACGGCATCGTCAAGGCCGGCCAGTTCCTCACCGACGAGGCGAAAGCCTTCCTGCAAGCCGAGCGGGGCAGGCTCAAGACCCACTTCTGGGTGGCCGCGGCCGCGTTCGCCGGCGCCGGTTTCGTGCTCGGCCAGTTCGTGCGCCTGTGACGACGGGCCCGGAGGTGTACGTGAAAGCGCGCTTGCGTTGGTTCGCCTCCGGGCTCGACGCCTTGTTCAACCGGCACCGCTTCATGCGCCGCCTGTCGCTGCTGTGGGCGATGGGGCTGGTGACGTGGACGGTGCATGAAGTGTTCACGCGGCGGCCCGACATCCCGGCTGGCACGGTGGCCGCGCTGTCCGCGGTGACGGGGCTGCTCGGCAGCGTGATCGGCCTCTACCAGTACCACCGCGGCAGGGATGACCGCCGCGGCGACGCGGAGCAAAAGCCATGAACTCCCTGATCGAGGACGCCGCGTCCGCCGCCGGGAAGCTTGCCGGCGGGGTGCTGAGCGGCGCGTTGCCCTGGCTGCTCGGTACGCTGGGCGCGGCGATCCTGGCGCTGGGCGCGGTGGTGTTCGTCGACCATCACTGGACCATTCCGACGCTGCGGGCCAACCTCAAGGCGGCGGGTGCCGACCTGGCCGTCGCCAACGGCCAGACCTCGGCGGCCAACCAGCAGGTCGAGGCGCTGCGGCGGGACATCGACGCCCAGAACCGCAAGCTGACGGCATTGCAGGACAGCCTCGCCGCCGCCGGCCGGCGCGCCGACGCCGCGGGTGTGGCCGCGGTGCGCAAGCCCCTGCCGCCGCCGCCGGCGGGGCTGGACTGGAACAGCGTGCGCGGCTATCTGCAATCGCTGCGGAGGGCGCCGTGAAGGTCCTGCGCAATAGCTGCGGTTTGCTTGCACTGCTGTTCGCGGCCTGCCAGTCGTGCCCGGTGGTGACGCCGGCGGAGCGTGTGGTGACGCAGACGGTGAAGGTGCCGGTGGCGGCGGCGCGCACGCCACCGCCGGAAGTGCTGGGCTGCCGGGCGGCGCTGCCGCCACTGGCGCAGTTCCACAATGTGCCCGGCGGCCTGCTGCTGCCCACCGCCGAGATCCCCGTGTTCCTCGCCGGCGAGGCGGCGCAGATGCGCTGCGACAACGCCTGGCGCGCCTGGGCCGGCAGCCCTTGATTCACCCGGAGACGAATCCGATGACCGCAGCACGCAAGAGAGTCCCCCGCGCCAATACCGAACCGGTAACGGCGGCACGCGAGGCCCACGTCCGCCTCGACCGGCACGGCGAGGTGCTGGAACGGCTGGAGCAACTGGTGGAGAACGCCGCGCGCACCGCCGAGCACGCCAGCCGGACCGTGGGGGAGCATATCGTCAAATGTGAGGGCCGCGATGAGGTGAACGCCGGGCGCTACGACGCGATTTCCGCCCGGCTCAAGGTCCAGGACCGCATCCTGTGGGCGATCATCAGCGTGATGGGCAGCGTGGCCGCGGGAGTGGCGGCGGTAGCCTGGGACATTCTGAAGGCGAGGCTGGGCTTGTAGGCGTCTGCGGGCGCAAGGGCTTGTCACCCGAATGGTGCATGCCGCCTGAATCATCCGTTCAGGGGTTGCTCTACCTCGATGCATTTGTCGCGGTGTGACGCAGGTCTCGGTGGTGCCGCTGGCCTTCGTGCCACAAATAGGGGCATTGGAGCGAAGCAGGCAGCCACAGGAGGGGCCCTTTGGATCGATTACAGGAAGTCCCCCGGGTACGGCAGGTCCCCGGCGAGCCCAGGCGGCGCTGGTTCAGCGCGCGGGACATGGATCTGATCGTGTGGATCGACGACCGCGAGCTGCCGTTCGCGTTTCAGCTTTGCTATATGCACCAACGCCGGGAATTCGCGCTGGAATGGGAGCGGGACCGCGGCTACGCGCACACCACGGTGGACGACGGCGAGGGCCGCTGGGGCATGCACAAGGCGACGCCGATTCTGGACCGGACTGCGCCGTTCGACCCGGAGCTGCTGCGGCCGCGTTTCGACGAGATCGGTTCGAGGCTGCCCACGGAGATCCGCTGCCTGGTGGGCGACGCGCTGGCAAATTATCCCGAAAGCCCGCCGGCCCGCGAGGGGCGATCACTGCTGCTGTGCATCCGCCTGCCGGCGATTATGTGCGTGCGGTGGTGGAAGGGGTGGGCGCGTTAGGGACGTTCTGACCATTCCCGATTCTCATTGCGCTGTGAGCCCCTGGACCCCGGCTTTCGCCGGGGCGACGATTGATCGCCTTCGCGCAGCGGTTCGAGCAGCGCGCCCCGGTCTTACACGACCCGATGGCACGCCGGTGGCGTACACTGCCGCGCACAGGGCTTGGGGAGAAAACTTGGAGTGATCTCGAAACTGTCGAGGATGGGCATGGCCGTGCTGGCGGGTCTGTGCGTCTTGCACGCGGCCTACGGCGCCTACCGCTTCGAGGACCCGGCGGTGCTGGACCTGTCCGCGGCGGAGCGGCTGCTGCCGCTGCAGAAGGGCGAGCGCATGGCGGTGCAGCCGCTGGCGGCCGATGCCGCCGCCGCGATCCTGGCTGCGCCGGACCACAGCATGGACGCGCCCGGCCAGGTGCCGTACACGGACGAGAAGGGCCGCGGCGCGCGCAAGCAGGAGCAGGCGCGCATCGCCGCCGAGTCGGCGGCGGTGCAGCGCGGCGACAAGATGCTGCGGATCAAGCCGCAGTCCGGCGCCGCGGTGGAGTTCATGGACCGGCAGACGCCGGCGCGTGCGGACGCCGACGGCGACAGCGAGCGCTTCTTCTACGCCGGCCGCATCGGCGCGGGCGCTTACCATCGGGTCGAGGTGCTGTTCGGGCACGACTCGCCCGGCTCGTTCCTGGTCAATCCCGCCAGCGGCAAAACGGCGTTCGTGCACAACGGCGGCGACACGGTGGTGCTTTCGTCCGACGGCAACTGGCTGCTCGACCTCGATCCGCTCAACGCGCCGTTCCTGCTCGCCGTGGCCGACCTCGGCGCCGATGGACCGGAGTCGGCGCTCATCTGTCACGGTGGCGGCTCCGGCATCGCCTCGGTGTCGTTCAAGGGCTGGCACGACGACAAGTCCTTCGACCTGGTGCTGACTCCGGGCGGCCAAGGCGCCGCCGGCGTGGCGCTGCGCATCGCGTTCGACGGGCAGGGATGGCGGCCGGCCGCGGCGGATGCGAAGGCGCTGGAGGCCCTGGGCTATGGCTGCTGGCGATAAGGCCGTCGGCGCCGGATATCTGCGTATTGGTCGGGAGTGGATACATGCTGCCCAATCATGACGGCTTAACCCTCGCGCGCGAAGGTGACGTGTTTCGCATCACGATGTGCGATGCCGGCAATGACAACACCTTCTCGCACGTCGTGCTCGACGCCTGGGACAAGGCGCTGGACCTCGTCGCGGGAACGCCGGGCAATGCGGCGCTGCTGATCCGCAGCAGCCTCGACAAGACGTTCTGCAACGGCATCAACCTGCAGTGGCTGGCCAAGCAGCCGCCGGCGGAGGTCGGGCGTTTCGTCCAGCGCCTGGACGAGTTGCTTCTGCGGGTGGCGACGCTCAATCTGCCGACGCTGGCGGAAATCAACGGCAATTGTTATGCCGGTGGCGCCCTGCTCGCGGCCGCCTGCGATTTCCGCCTCATGCGAGCGGACCGGGGACGCTTCTGCTACCCGGAGGTGCGCCTCCGGCTGCCGTTCACGCCAATCATGCTGGAGATCGTGCGCCTGCTGCCGGACGCGCAAGCCATGTTCGAACTGGCGGTGACGGCCGACGCCTGGGGCGGCGAGCAGTGCGCCGCCCGCGGCGTGGTCAACGAGGCGCTGCCGATCGCACAGCTGGCGGCGCGGGCGCAGGAGCGCGCCGTGGCGCTGGCCGGGAAGGACCGGGCTACCTACACCGCGATCAAGCGCGGCCTTCGTGACCGCGTCAACCAGCTTGCGGTGGCGCGGGGACTCAGCGAGGCAACGGCGCTGGCGGTGCCGCCGGTGTCGTGATCGGCGCCTGATCGGAACCGGCGGGGGTTTCCCGTCGGCTTTATTTCGATGGTTCTATTCGCTTAGCCTTAGGCGCCCTACCGCCCGCGCGAAAGCAACCGACGCTGCGACGGCGGCACCTTCTTATCCGCAGCGATTGCGCCGGAGGCGGCTGCTCGCACGATGCGGCGGAAGGTCGGGCACTCCATGTGGCTGGGGGCCGGGCAGACGGCGGCGTGGCGCAGGCCGTCCCGCATCGCGCTGAGCTGGCGGATCGTCCGGTCCACTTCCTCGGCCCTGGCGGCGAGCATCCGCCGGTCGATGCGCAGCCGCCCGTCGGGCGCGAACATGTGCGCGATTTCCTCCAGCGAAAAGCCGGCGGCGCGGCCCAGGGCGATGAGCGCCAGCCGCTCCAGCACCGTGGGAGCGTACTGCCGGCGCAGGCTGCGCCGGCCGACCGGCGTGATGAGCCCTTTCTCCTCGTAGAAGCGCAGGGTGGAGGCGGGCACGCCGGATTGCTGCGCCACTTCCCCGATATCCAGAACTTTCACCGCTTGACCTCAAGTCGACTTGAAGTGGCATAGTGCCGCCACACTTCGGTCGAAGGCAAGCGGAGGAAGGCACCATGACGGTTACGCGCGGGAACGACGATGACCAGGCGGCGCTGTGGAATGGCGTGGCGGGAACCGCCTGGGTGGAGGCGCAGGAATTGCTCGACGGAATGTTCAAGCCGTTCGAGAAATTGCTTGCCGAAGCGCTTCCCGCCGGCACCGGCGGGCGGGTGCTGGACATCGGCTGCGGCACGGGCGGCATAACGCTGGCCGCGGCGCGCCGGCTCGGCCCGGGAGGGCGCTGCACCGGCGTCGACATCTCGGAACCCATGATCGCCGCCGCCCGCGTACGCGCCGAACGGGAAAGCCTGCCGGCGGACTTCATCTGCGACGATGCGGGCACTCACATCTTCGAAGCGGCGGGGTTCGATGCGATCATCTCGCGCTTTGGCGTCATGTTCTTCGGCGATCCCGTGCGCGCCTTCGCCAACCTGCGGCGTGCCGCCAGGGACGGCGCGGCACTGCGGTTCGTCACCTGGCGGGGCGCGCAGGAGAATCCCTTCATGACCACGGCCGAGCGTGCCGCCGCGCCGCTGCTGCCGGATCTGCCCGCCCGGCGGCCGGACGGGCCGGGGCAGTTCGCCTTCGCGGACCGGGATCATGTCCGCCGCATCCTCGAGCAGAGCGGCTGGGCGGACGTCGACATCCGGCCGATCGACGTTACCTGTACCTTTCCCGAGAGCGGATTGGTGCAATACTTGAGCCGTCTCGGTCCCCTCGGCCGGGTGCTGCACGACGCGGACGAGCAGACTCGCGCGAGGGTGATCGAAACGGTACGCGGCGCTTTCGAGCGCTATGTCGATGGCGCGGAAGTCCGGTTTGACGCGGCGTGCTGGATGGTCGGCGCGCGCCACTGGTCGCCCGGGGCGGCGTAAGGGAGGGGATCGACGTGAACGCAAGACGCGGATGGTCCGCCGCGGCCTTGGTTTTTGGCCTGGGTGTCTTCGTCGTCACCGGCGTGATCCTGTCGCTCAGGCTCCACCCGGTCGAGCCGCTCGACGGCGCTTACGGCGGCGAGGCCATGCTGGCCTTCGAGCTGGCGGAGACGCCGGCGGAGCTGGCGCGCGTCATCGGCTCCGATCCGCCGTCCGCCGAGGCGCTCGCCGTACGCCAGGACATGGACCGCGCCAACCACATCGACTTCCTCTACATGTTCCTGTACGCGGGCTTCATCGCCTGCTCCTGCGGCAGCCTGGCGCTGGTGCACGGGCGCCGCTGGCTCTGGCTCGGCGCGCTGCTGGGGCCGCTGGCGGCGGTGTGGGATATCGCGGAGAACATGGCCCTCCTGTCGCTGACCAAGCCGGGCGCCGACGTGCCGGCGCTGCTGGCCGCACTGCACGTGCGCACCCTCGCCAAGTGGGAACTGCTGGCGGTGGCCAGCGCGTTGTTCGCGGCAGGGTTCGTCGGTGGATCGCGGCGGCCGGTTACGGTGGCGGCGGCCACGGTGGCGATCCTGGCGGTGGCAGCCGGTGTGCTTGCGGCTTTGAGTCCGGCTTCGTTTATCGCGCCGCTGGCTTACGTCATTGCCGTGGTGTGGATCTGGCAGCTGGCGTTTGCGGCGGTAGTGTTCGGTCGCACGGCGTAGCTATGCGCTACGCGTCCGCAAGGCTGATTTGTCCCCCGGCGTCGTCCCCGAAGCCCTCCGCAAGCCCTTTTGTGGATTGTAGCGGGCAGGCACGCGACACCTTCCCGATCGCACTCCCGCATCTCGCTATTCAGTGAGGTACAGGGCGGGAGCTATTCCGCCTGTCGCGGAAGGCGGGATGTGCTGCGCTCCTCCCGCCCTTCTATGACCCGGCTCGTTGTCAACTCCTTTGGAGTAGTAGGTTGTGAGATTACTTCATAGTGAATACCTGTGGTTTTGACGGTGTTCGTGGCGGGTCGTTGGATGGATCCGGGAATGGCCGGAATCACCTTCTATCCGCACGGGATCTGATCCCGGTGCCTTGTGCTGCATGCGCTCCTGGCGCTTGATGACCCTGCAAGAAGAAACCCCATCTA
>JARLJS010000047.1 GCA_031291075.1 Nevskia sp.
CCCAGCAGGCGGCGGCGCAGGCCGCGCAGCAGGCGGCGCAAGGGATTGGTTTCCCACGGGCGCGGCACCATCGAGGCGCGCTTGAGCGGCGGCGTCGACACCAGCCGCGGTTCGCCGCGCCGGTCGGTGGTGCAGACCGTGTCGGCGCGGTCGTCGCCGCGCCGGTGCGGCGGGGCGAAGGCCAGTTTCAACCGTGCCGGGATCGAGGCGTAGGCTGGATTGTCGGCCGGGGCCGCGGCGTCCGGGCTGGCCGCATCCGCCGCCAGCACGCGGTGCAGCCGCTCGAGATCGCCGGCGGCTTGCTGGCGCAGGCGGGCGCGGGCCTCGGCGGACAGCGGCAACCGCGCCAGATAGGCGTCAACCGGAGAGGGGTGTTCCTGGGCTGCGTCGTTCATCGCGTATTTCTTGGGTCGGCGTCAGCCCGGCGGCAGGATGTAGCTCCAGGTCTCGGACAGGGTGCTGTCCTCGCCGCGGAGGTAGGCGCGCAGTTCCAGCGGCTTGTCGTCGTCGATGCGGCGGAAGCGCAGCACCAGGCGCCAGCCGTTGGTGACGTCGTTGTGCACGGTGCTGCGCTCCAGCAGCTCGCCGTTGGGGCCGACGGTGGCGATGCCCTCGACCTTGGCGTCCGGCTTGAGCTTCTCCAGCGCCGGGCCGACGAAGTCGATGACGAAGCTGATGCTGTTGTCGGGGTTGCGGGTGAAGCCGCGGCCGCGGCGGGTCTGCATCACCCAGGACAGCGGCGGCCGGGTGTCCTTCTCGCCCTGCCAGTGCAGCAGGTAGTCCAGGTCCAGCGACTGCCCCGTCTGCGGCGGGTTGTCCGGCACCCAGTAGGCCACCGTGTTGTCGTTGGTCTCGTCCGGCGACGGGATGTCCACCAGCTCGACCCGGCCGGCGCCCCACTGGCCCTGCGGCTCCACCCACAGGCTGGGGCGCTGGTCGTAACGCTGCTCCAGGTCCTCGTAGTCGTGGAAGCTGTGGTCGCGCTGCATCAGGCCGAAGCCCTGCGGGTTGGTCATGGCGAACGAGGTCACCTGCAACCGCTTGGGATTGATCAGCGGGCGCCAGATCCACTCGCCGGTGCCCGAGTGCATCGACAGGCCGTCCGAATCGTGGACTTCCGGCCGATAGTCGTCGTTGGCCGGATGCTGGTTCTCGCCGAACAGGTACATGCTGGTGAGCGGGGCCAGCCCGAGCTTGCTCACGTTCTCGCGCATGTAGAAGCGCGATTTCACCGCGATGACGGATTCCTCGCCCGGCTTGACGGTGAAGCGGTAGGCGCCGGTGACACGGCGCGCGTCGAGCAGGGCGTAGATCACCAGTTCCTTGTCGCCCGTCTTGGGCCGTTCCACCCAGAACTCGGTGAAACGCGGAAACTCTTCGCCGGACAGCAGCCCGGTGTCGATCGCCAGGCCCCGCGTCGACAGGCCGTAGCGCTGGTTCCTGCCGATGGCGCGGAAGTAGCTCGCGCCCAGGAACACCAGCATCTCCTCCTTCGCCTTCGGGTTGTTGATGGCGTAGTGGACCCGGAAGCCGGCGAAGCCCAGGCCGCGCAGCTTCTCCGGGTCGATCTGCAGGTTGCCGAAATCGAAGTCCGCCGGGTCGTAATGGATCTCGCGCACGCCGAACGGCGCGATCTCGTTGATCTTCACCGGCAGGTTGTAATAAAGCCCCTGGTGGAAAAACTGCAGCTCGAACGGCAGCTTGTCCTTGGCCCAGTAGGCCCGCTCCGGCTTGAAGCGGATGGTGTTGTAGCGGTCGTAGCCCAGATCCTGCAGTTCCTGCGGCAGCTTGGGCTCCGGCTTCTTGTACGGCTGCTCGGCCAGCTGCTTGGCGCGCTGCGCCACCTCGGGAAAGCCGAAGGCGCCGGCGGCGGCCGGCAGCAGCAGGGCGGCGGCCAGCAGCGCCGCGGCCACGCGGCCCGGCCGGATTCCGGGATGGGGGTTCGTCATCTCTTCTTGTATGAAACGGGTTTGGAAACGAAAGTTTACAGTCTGTGGCCGGCCATGTCCGGCCGTGTCCGGCGCGTTACGCCACCGGCACCCCGTTCCCCGTGAACTCGGCGTGGATCGTGCGCATGCGGTTGAGCAGCAGGCAGAACAGGTCCGCGGTGCGCTCGGCGTCGTAGATCGCGGAATGGGCCTCCTTGGCGTCGTAGGGCAGCCCGGCGGCCTCCAGGGCCCGCGCCAGCACGGTCTGGCCGAGGATCGCGCCGCCCAGCGTCACGGTGTCGAAAGCCGAAAAGGGATGGAAGGGATTGCGCTTGATGTCGCTGCGCGCCACTGCCGCATTGAGGAAGCCGAGGTCGAAGTGGGCGTTATGGCCGACCAGGATGGCGCGGGTGCAGCCCTGCTCCGACACCGCCTGGCGCACCGGCCTGAACACCCTGGCCAGCGCCTCCCGCTCCGGCACCGCCAGCCGCAGCGGGTGGTGCGGGTCGATGCCGTTGACTTCCAGCGAAGCCTTTTCGATGTTGGCGCCGGGAAACGGCTCGACGTGCGCGGCGTAGGTCTCGCCGCGCACCAGGTTGCCGCCGGGGTCCAGTCCGATCAGCACCACCGCGATCTCCAGCAGCGCGTCGGTGGCGGCGTTGAACCCGCCGGTCTCAACGTCCATCACCACGGGCAGGAAGCCGCGGAAACGCTGGCCGATGCGGGGCGGTGAGGGGATTGGATCCATGACCGGGGGAGCTGCGGGAAGAGGGGCAATATAGCACCGACCGGCGCGGGCGGCGGCTGGCGCCCACCTCACGTATAATTCCCGCCCCCGAAGTCCAGCCGCGCACGCCAATGTCCCAAGTCCGCAAAGTCGCGCTCGCCTATTCCGGCGGCCTCGATACCTCCGTCATCCTCAAGTGGCTGCAGGACACCTACCACTGCGAGGTGGTGACCTTCACCGCCGACATCGGCCAGGGCGAGGAGCTGGAGCCGGTACGGCCCAAGGCGCAGGCGCTGGGGGTGAAGGAGATCTTCATCGACGACCTGCGCGAGGAATTCGTGCGCGACTTCGTCTTCCCCATGTTTCGCGCCAACGCGGTGTACGAGGGCGAATACCTGCTCGGCACCAGCATCGCCCGGCCACTGATCGCCAAGCAGCTCGTGCAGCGCGCGCGGGAGACCGGCTGCGACGCCATCGCCCACGGCGCCACCGGCAAGGGCAACGACCAGGTCCGCTTCGAGCTGGGCGCCTACGCGCTGTGGCCGGAGGCCAGGGTGATCGCGCCCTGGCGCGAATGGGACCTCAACTCGCGCGAGAAGCTGCTCGACTACGCCGACCGCCACGGCATCCCGGTGGCCAAGAAGAAGGACGGCGGCAGCCCCTATTCGATGGACGCCAACGCCCTCCACATCAGCTACGAGGGCGGCGGCCTGGAGGACCCGTGGTGGACGCCGGACGACTCGATCTGGCGCTGGACCCGCAACCCGGAGGATGCGCCCGACCAGGCCGAGTTCGTCACCATCGCCTACGACAAGGGCGACCCGGTGGCGGTGGACGGCCAGCGCTTGACGCCCTACGCCCTGCTCGACCGCCTCAACCAGCTCGGCGGCAAGCACGGCATCGGCCGCCTCGACCTGGTGGAGAACCGCTACGTCGGCATCAAGTCGCGCGGCTGCTACGAGACGCCCGGCGGCACCATCATGCTCAAGGCGCACCGCGCCATCGAGAGCCTGTGCCTGGACCGCGAGCAGGCGCACCTGAAGGACGAGCTGATGCCGCGTTACGCCAGCATGGTCTACAACGGCTACTGGTGGAGCCCGGAGCGGCGGATGCTGCAGGCCCTGATCGATGACAGCCAGCAGCGCGTCAACGGCGAGGTGCGGCTCAAGCTGTACAAGGGCAACGTCTACAACGCCGGCCGCCGCTCGCCGGATACGCTGTTCGATGCCCGCCTCAGTACCTTCGAGGACGACCGCGGCGCCTACAACCAGAAGGACGCCGAGGGCTTCATCCGCCTCAACGGCCTGCGTCTGCGCACCGCTGCCCGGCGCGACCAGGGCTAGGTTTCCCCTAAGCCGCGCGGCGAAAGTGAGAACTGCGTCGCAGATTTTCGCGGCCGGCTGTAGTCTGATGGGGCCCGCGGAGCGGCTGCAATGCTCCGGGTCGCAGGCCGCCGGTAACCAGCCGGCGGCGGGTACAAGACATTGAAGAAGCCGCGGATCGGCGATCCGCGATGGGCCAGGACGGCATTGGGGAATACGCAGGATCGACCTGGCCGACAACAGCAGAAGATATGACCGCCTGCCTGGCATCGGCATCGACATGCTGCCGGCGCATTCGCGTCGCGCCTGCGGTCGCGCTGACGTTACAATTCTTTTGCAGCGAGTTCTCCAGCCCCGGCGGAAGACTCATATTAAAAGCGCAAACGATGGGAGGACATCGCAATGCGTTGGGGTGATGCACGGCGTAGCGACAACGTGGAAGACCGGCGTGGCATGTCCGTCCGCGGAGCGGGTGGCATCGGCCTGGGCACGGTGGCGATCGCCCTGCTGCTGAGCTGGATCACCGGCACCAATCCGCTGACCATGCTGGGCCTGGTGTCCCAGGTCAGCCAGGGTGTCAGCCCGCCGGCGCAGAGCCGGCCCGCCACTCCGGGCAGCGATGCCGGCCTGGACTTCGTCAGCGCCGTCCTCGGCGACACCGAGGACGTCTGGGGTGCGGTGTTCCAGCACATGGGGCGCAACTACGAGCAGCCGCACCTGGTGCTGTTCTCCGGCTCCACCCAGAGCGCCTGCGGCGGTGCCAGCGCGGCGGCGGGGCCGTTCTACTGCCCGGGCGACCACAAGGTCTACCTCGACCTGGATTTCTTCAACGACATGCGCAGCCACCTCGGCGGCGGCGGCGACTTCGCGCAGGCCTACGTGATCGCCCACGAAGTGGGCCACCACGTGCAGAACCTGCTCGGCATCTCCGACCGTGTCGAGCAGGCACGCCGGCAGGGCGCGAGCATGGACGGCGCCGCCGGCCTGTCCGTGCGCCTCGAGTTGCAGGCCGACTGCCTTGCGGGCGTGTGGGCCAACCTGGCGCAGAAGCGCCACCAGTGGCTGGACCAGAACGACGTGAAGCAGGCGCTCGACACCGCCACCGCCATCGGCGACGACCGCCTGCAGAAACAGGCGCAGGGTTACGCCGTGCCGGACTCCTTCACCCACGGCAGCTCGGACCAGCGGGTGCGCTGGTTCCGCCAGGGTTTCGGTTACGGCGACGCGGGCCGCTGCGATACCTTCGCGGCGGATTCGCTCTAGAGCATTTTCTCTTTACGTGCACACATCTTCCCCTCTCCCGCAAGCGGGAGAGGGGAACAAACATGTATGCATCTAAACTAAAGACGCTTTAGTTCCGATCGACTCGCGATCGTCATTCCCGCGCGCCCGCGCTCACCAGGGTCATTTCGGGGCCATCCGCCCGCTCCCGCACACACGCTGACGCGGCACCGTGTCGCGGGCGGAATCCAGCGAATTCAGCGCGGCACTGTGGGCCCCTGGACCCCGGCTTTCGCCGGGGTGACGAGTTGCCCGGCGTTGTCCGGCCTCAGGGCTTCGGCGCGCGCTTGAACAGCTTGCGGAAGAATGCGCCGACGGCCGCCAGGCCGATGATGATGAACTTCTTCGCCGCCAGCAGCAGCAGGCCGAGCTTGGCGAACAGCCCGGCCTTGGCGGCGATGCCGCCGGCCACCAGCGCGGCCAGTCCGTAGGCGGCCACCTTGTCGGTGCTGGAGTCGAAATCGGTGTAGCGGTTGCCCTGGTCGAAGTTGGTGAAGCCCAGCACCGTGGGCATCTGTTCCTTGATCTGCGGGAAGTCGCGCATCGCCGCCACCGCGGTCAGCTCCAGCACGCCTTTGCGGCCCAGCACGCGGATGTTGTAGTTCAGGGTGTCGCCCTCGGCGCCGTCGGCCTTCAGCTCCTTGGCCCAGTACAGCTTGTGGGTCTGGGCGTCGTAGTACGGCGGCGCCGCCCAGCCGACCAGGTGCATCGCCCCGTAGCCCTTGCTCTTGCGCTGCTCGTTTTCGCTTTCCGTCGACTTCTGCATCTTGCTCAGCAGGTCGGCGTAGTCGATCTTGGCGTCGTCGTCGTCCGAGACGTGCCCGTCCTCGTTATAGGTGATCACCACGCCCCAGCCGTCGCGCAGCAGCGGGTTGGTGGCCTGCGGCAGCACCATGCCCAGCGTCTTCATCCCCGGCGGATTGCCCCAGCCCTGGGTGATCAGGCGGTCCGCGTCGCCCGGCGAGAGATAGTAGAAGCCGTCGGCGAGCTGCAGCGTGGCGACGCCATTGGGTAGCTTGATGGTGCCATGCTGCGGCTTGAGCGAGGCCATGAACTGCTCGGCCTTGCGGGCGGCTTCGTCGGCGGTGGGATCGAGCGCCTGCGCCAGGGTATTCGTCGCACACAGCGCCAACGCCGCCGCCATCAGGCGCAAGCCTTTCATGATCATCCCCTTCGGTAATCCGGTCCGGTGCGGCCCGGTCGCGGCCAGCATAGCGACCGCGGCGGCCTTCGCGCCAGCGCAAAACGGGGGACAATTGGACGCGGCCCCGCCGCACTCCGGGCGACACGTCGCTGCTACAGTAAGCGCCCGTCCGACCCTCCCCGGCCCCCCGAGGACATGATGACCAGCACCGCCGAGCCGCACACCGCCGAACTGCAACCGCGTTACATCCGCGCCAACGGCATGGAGTTCGCTTACCTGGAAGCCGGCGAGGGGCCGCTGGTGCTGTGCCTGCACGGCTTTCCGGATACCGCCTGGAGCCTCGGCGGACTGGTGCGGGCGCTGGCCGGCGCGGGCTTCCGGGCCTGCGCCCCGTTCATGCGCGGCTACCCGCCCAGCGCCATCCCGGACGATCGCGACTATTCCGGCCTGGCCCTGGGCCGCGACGTCATCGCCCTGGCCGAGCACTTCGGCGCCCAGGAGGCGATGGTGGTCGGGCACGACTGGGGCGCTATGGCTGCCTACGCCGCGGCCGCGCTGCGTCCGGACCGCATCAAGCGCATCGTCACCGCGGCGGTGCCGCATCCGCGCCGCTTCCTGCTGCGCCCGGCGCGCCAGCAACTACGCGCCTCGCATTACATGTTCAAGGTCCAGGTACCGGGCTGGGCCGACCGCCGCATCCGCGAGAACGACTTCGCCTGGCTGCGCGATCTCGCCGCCAGCTGGTCGCCCGGCTGGGAGCCGACCGAGGAATACTTCGGCCCGGTCAAGGCGGCCTTCGCCGATCCGGCGCGGCTCAAGGCCGCGCTGGGCTACTACCGCGCCATCCCCCGCATCTTGTTCCAGCTGGAGGCCTGGCAGTTCCTGCTGCGGCCGATCTACGTGCCGGCGCGCGTGATTTACGGCGAGAAGGACGCCTGCATCCTGCCGGCCACCTTCCTCGACCAGGAGCACCTGTTCGGCGACCGCTACGAGCTGGTCGGCGTCGATGCCGGCCACTTCATGCACATCGAGGCGCCGCAGGCGTTCGAAGCGAAGGTGGTGGAGTTCCTCAAGGCGGCGTAGCGACCCGACCCCGGACTAGAGGCTTTTTTAGTCCAGACGCATACATGGTGCTCCCCTCTCCCGGCCCTGCGGGCCACCCTCTCCCGCACGCGGGAGAGGGGAAAGAATGTGCGCATGTTAACGGTCGACAGGCCCTAGTCGGCTTCGCGCGCCGCGCTCGGCGGCCGCCCGGTCCAGCGGCGGAACGCCCGCGTGAACGCGGCGGGGTTGGAGAAGCCCAGGCGTTCGGCGATCTGCTGCAGCTCCAGGTTGGAGTTCTGCATCAGGCGCAGGGCTTCCTTGTGCCGCGTCTCGTTGAGCAGGTCGCGGAAGCTGGCGCCGGAGGCGTGCAGCCTGCGCTTCAGCGTGCGGGTCGACATGAACAGGCCGGCGGCGACCGCATCGATGCCCGGATACCCCTCCGGTCCTGCGCGCAGCGCGGCGCGGACGCGTGGCACCACGTCGACCGCCTCCATGCCGGCTTCCATCAGCTCGCGCTCGCATTGCTCCACCGCCTGCTTGGCGGCCAGCCGGTCCGCCATCGCCAGCGGCCGCTGCAGGTAAGCGCCGGGAATGCGCAGCTGCACCGACGGCATGCCGAAGCGCACGCCCGGCAGGCGTTCGCGGTACGGCGCGAAATACGGCGGTTCGTCCCAGTCCAGCCACAGCTCGAAGTCCAGCCGCTGCAGGCCGAGCTCGCTCCAGATCAGTGCGGCCACACCGATCATCAGGCATTCCAGGTAGAACCGCCGCAGCGATCCCAGCGAGCGGATCTCGTGGGCTTCCAGCACCGCGGCGCCGTCCACCATGCTCAGGTTCAGCCCCACGTCGTGGGTGCGCAGGCGGAAGTACTTGATGGTGAGGTCGATGGCGTCGACCAGGCGGTCGCAGCTCAGCACCGCGTAGCCCAGGAAACCGTGCGCGGTGGCGCGCATGCGCAGCCCGTATTCGATGCCCAGCGCGTCGTTGCCCGGCACCGCCATCGCGTTGTGCACCATGCGTGCCGCCTGCCGCGAGGAAATCCACAGGTCGGGGCGGTCGAACGCCGCCGGCTGCAGGCCGGTGCCGGCCAGCAGCACCTCGGCGTGGATGCCGCGCTCGCGCGCGAGTTCCAGGAACAGCCGCGAATAGGTCACGCGCAAAGTGTTGCGCGAGGAGCGGTCCGTTTTCTTCTTGGTGGTGGCTGTCATGCTGGGCATGAAACGGCGAGCATCCTGTCTGCGCTGTCCCAATAAAATAAGGATGATGGCCCCGCGCCCGGAGGGCAAGGGGTGATATTTCCTACACGGGCGCCGCCGTACGCCGCCGCCGCCGCGCCGGGGCAAGCTGCGGAAACGCCTCGTCGATGCGGTGCACCGCGCCGGAGTCCGCCGCGTCGTAGCCGGCGAGGGCGTTCACCGCCTGCTTGAAGCCCGTGCTGCGCAGGGTGGCGAGGATGCGCTGCATCATCGGCGTCGCCAGCTGCTCGGCGTTGGCGATGAAGAAATAGCGCTCGGTGGCGATGGGCAGGAACTCCAGCTCGAAGCGCCGCGCCGCCGGCTCCACCCCCAGGCCGGCGTCGGCCATGCCGCTGGCGACGTAGGCCGCCACCGCGGCGTGGGTGAACTCGCAGTTGTCGTAGCCGCCGATGGCGCGGCCGTCGAGCCGTTCCCGCTGCAGCAGCAGGTCCAGCAGCAGGCGTGTGCCGGAGCCCGGATGGCGGTTGACGTAGCGCACGCCGGGCCGGGCCAGGTCGGCGATGGTGCCGATGCGCTTGGGGTTGTGCGGCGCCAGCATCAGGCCCTGGCGGCGGGTGGCCAGGTGCACCAGGCGGTGCTGCTCCGGCTTGAGCCACTTGCGATAGTGCTGCAGCGCCGCGTCCTCGAACTCGCCCAGCGGCACGTGGAAGCCGGCCAGGTCGCAACTGCCGCCGTTGAGCGAGCCCAGCGCCTCCTGGATGTTGCGGTACTTCAAGTCCACCGGCACCTGCTCGCGCAGCAGCCAGCGGCGCAGCGTCTCCACCGCGAAGCCATGGCTGGCGTGCAGGCGCAGGATGCTCTGCGCCAGCGACAGCGCCCGCTCCACCTCCACCTCCAGCTCCGAGGCCAGGCTGTCCAGCAGCGGGGTGAGGCGGGCGGCGATGCGCCGGTCGGCCCACACCAGTTTCTCGCCCAGCGGCGTCAGCGCGGCGCCGCGGCCGCGCACCATCTTCGCCAGCGGCACGCCGAAGGCGCGCTGCCCCTCCTGCAGCAGGCCCCAGGCATAGCGGTAGGACAGGCCCGTCTGGGCGCAGGCGCCGGCCAGGCTGTGGGTCTCGTGGATCCTGGCCAGCAGGCTCACCAGGTGCGGCATGAGCTGGCGCCCGTCGCCGCTTTCCAGCTGCCACTGCGGCTTGATCGACATCTTGAACATACGCTTGCGCTCCTTCGCCTATCGGCTTTTTACAGCCGATTTAATCGGTAGGCAAGAGCCTATTTATAGCGGTTCTGTTTGGTGCTAGCTTGAATCCTTACGGCCTCGGGCGCGGCCGGAACTATATGTTGTATTACACATATATGAACGAAAAGTGAGGAGAGCAGGCATGGCGACCACCATCGAGGGGGCGATTGCGGGTGCTGCGGGCGGGAATGCGGGGATTCTTGCCAAGGAGCGCACAGTGGCGGGAGAGGGCTATAGCCGATGGCTGGCGCCCCCGGCTGCGCTCGCCATCCACCTGTGCATCGGCATGGCGTACGGCTTTTCGGTGTTCTGGCTGCCGATGTCCAAGCTGATCGCCAGTCCCGACCCCGCCTGTCCCAAGGCGGCGGGCTGGATCGACGACCTGTTCACCAGCACCTGCAACTGGTCGGTGACCTCCGAAACCATCACCTTCACCCTGTTCATCGTCTTCCTCGGCCTGGCGGCGGCGCTGTGGGGCGGCTGGGTGGAGCGTTCCGGCCCGCGCAAGGCCGGCGTCGCCTCCGCCGTGTGCTGGTGCGGCGGCCTGGTACTGGGCGGGCTTGGCGTGTACGTGCACCAGCTCTGGATCGTCTGGCTGGGCACCGGCGTGCTGGGCGGCATCGGCCTGGGCCTGGGCTACATCTCGCCGGTGTCGACGCTCATCAAGTGGTTCCCGGACCGCCGCGGCATGGCCACCGGCTTCGCCATCATGGGCTTCGGCGGCGGCGCCATGATCGGCGCCCCGCTCGCCACGCTGCTGATGAAGCACTTCGCCCCCGGCGGCGCCAACGGCGTGTGGCAGACCTATCTCGCCATGGCCGCGATCTACCTGGTGTTCATGCTGGGCGGCGCCTTCGCCTACCGGGTGCCGCCGAACGGCTGGCGGCCGGCCGGCTGGGCCCCGCCGGAGGATCACGGCAAGGCCATGATCACGCGCCGCCACGTGCACCTGAACCGCGCCTGGAAGACGCCGCAGTTCTGGGCCATCTGGGGCGTGCTGTGCCTCAACGTGAGCGCCGGCATCGGCGTGCTGGCGATGGCCTCGCCCATGTTCCAGGAAGTGTTCGGCGGCAAGCTGATCGGCGCCGCCGCCGGCTTCAACGACCTCAGCCCGGAGCAGAAGTCGCAGATCGCCATCATCGCCGCCAGCCTGGTGGGCCTGCTCAGCCTGTTCAACAGCCTGGGGCGCATCTTCTGGGCCTCGTTGTCCGACCGGCTCGGGCGCAAGAAGACCTATTACGCCTTCTTCGTGCTCGGCATCGCCTCCTACTGCCTGCTGCCGACCTTCGGCCACCTCGGCGCGGTGGCGCTGTTCATCGCCGCCGCCTGCCTGATCCTGTCCATGTACGGCGGCGGCTTCTCCACCATCCCCGCTTACCTGGCCGACATGTTCGGCACCCAGATGGTCGGCGCCATCCACGGCCGCCTGCTCACCGCCTGGTCGGTGGCCGGCGTGATCGGCCCGGTGCTGATCGCCAAGCTGCGCGACTTCGAAAAGACGCAGGGCGTGCCGCCCAACCTGCTGTACGACGTCACCCTGTACGTGCTGGCGGCGCTGCTGCTCGGCGGCCTCATCTGCAACGCCCTGATCCGGCCGGTGGATGCCGGCAATTTCATGAGCGACGAGGAACTCGCCGCCGAGCGCAAGCTGTCTCACGAGGTGCTGGCGGACCCGCGCGCCGCCAACGCCGCCCGCGGCGGCATGGGCGTCGCGGTGCTGCTGGCCTGGCTGGCGGTGGGCGTGCCGTTCGCCTGGGGCTTGTGGACGGCGCTGCTCAAGTCGGCCGCCCTGTTCCGCTGACCTTGCGAGGGAACCCACGGATGAACCGCGGTTTGAACGAGCAACCCCTGGAGCCCATGCAGCCGGTGCGTGCGCTGGCGCAGGCGCAGCGCGCCAAGGTGCTGGAGGCGACCGCGCGCCTGCGCGAGCTGCCCGGCGCGCTGCTGCCGGTGCTGCACGCGGTGCAGGACGCGCTCGGCTACATCCCGCCGGACGCGGTGCCGCTGATCGCCGCCGAGCTGAACCTCAGCCGCGCCGAGGTGCATGGCGTGATCAGCTTCTACCATTACTTCCGCAGCGCGCCGCCGGGCCGCCACGTGCTGCAGATCTGCCGTGCCGAGGCCTGCCAGGCGGTCGGGGCGGTGGCACTGGAGAAGCACGCCAGGGACCGGCTCGGCATCGGCTTCCACCAGACCACGGCGGACGGCCGCTTCACGCTGGAGCCGGTGTACTGCCTCGGCAACTGCGCCTGCGGGCCCTCGCTGATGGTGGACCAGGAGCTGCACGCCCGCGTCAACGCGCAGGAGTTCGACACACTGCTGGAAGCGCTGCCATGAACCTGCGCCTGTTCCTGTCGCGCGACGCCACCGCGCTGGCCTTGGGGGCGGAGGATACGGCACGGGCGGTGTTCACCATGGCCAAGCGACGCCGCGCCACGGTGGAGCTGGTGCGCACCGGCTCGCGCGGGCTGTTCTGGCTGGAGCCGCTGCTGGAGGTGCAGACCGAGCAGGGCCGCATCGCCTACGGGCCGGTGTTCCCGGAGGACGTGCCCGGCCTGTTCAAGGCCGGCCTCGCCCACGGCGGCCAGCACCCGCTGCTGCTGGGCCCGACCGATCAGATCCCTTACCTGAAGAAGCAGGAGCGGCTCACCTTCGCCCGCGTCGGCGTCACCGACCCGCTCAGCCTGGACGACTACCTGGCGCACGAGGGCTACCGCGGCCTGCACAAGGCGCTGGAGATGAGCCCCGCCGACATCGTCCGCAGCGTGACCGATTCCGGCCTGCGCGGACGCGGCGGCGCCGCCTTCCCGGCCGGCATCAAGTGGAAGACCGTGCTCGACACCGCCGCGCCGCGCAAGTACGTGGTGTGCAACGCCGATGAAGGCGACTCCGGCACCTTCTCCGACCGCATGCTGATGGAAGGCGACCCGTTCCTGCTGATCGAGGGCATGACCATCGCCGGCCTCGCCGCCGGCGCGGACCGCGGCTACATCTACCTGCGCTGCGAATACCCGCACGCGCACCGCACGCTCACCGAAGCCATCGCCACCGCCTATGCGCGCGGTTATCTGGGAAAAGACCTGCTCGGCAGCCGCCGCAACTTCGACCTTGAGGTGCGCCTGGGCGCCGGCGCCTACATCTGCGGCGAGGAGACCTCGCTGCTGGAAAGCCTGGAGGGCCGGCGCGGGCAGGTACGCTTCCGCCCGCCGCTGCCGGCGGTGAAGGGCCTGTTCGGCATGCCCACCGTGATCAACAACGTGATCACCCTGGCCTCGGTGCCGGTCATCCTCGACCGCGGCGCGGAGTTCTACCGCGACTACGGCATGGGCCGCTCGCGCGGCACCCTGCCGTTCCAGCTCGCCGGCAACATCCGGCACGGCGGGCTGGTGGAGCGCGCGTTCGGACTCACCCTGCGCGAGCTGCTGTACGACTACGGCGGCGGCAGCCTCAGCGGCCGGCCGATCCGCGCGGTGCAGGTGGGCGGGCCGCTCGGCGCCTACGTGCCCGCCTCGCGCTTCGACACGCCGCTGGACTACGAGGCCTTCGCCGGCATCGGCGCCATGCTCGGCCACGGCGGCGTGGTGGCCTTCGACAACACGGTGGACATGGCGGCGCAGGCGCGCTTCGCCATGGAGTTCTGCGCGCACGAATCCTGCGGCAAGTGCACGCCCTGCCGCATCGGCTCCACCCGCGGGGTGGAGGTGATCGACCGCCTGCTCGCCGGCCACGAGCCGGACCGGCAGGAGGCCCTGCTGCGCGACCTGTGCGAAACCCTGACGCACGGCTCCCTGTGCGCACTCGGCGGGCTCACGCCGGCGCCGGTGCTGAGCGCCCTGAACCATTTCCCCGAGGACTTCCGCAGCCCTTCGCGCGTGAAGGCCTATGGCCCCTAGTGCGATGTCCGCAAATACGCCAGCGGAAATCAGAATCCCCTCTCCGGGTGGGAAAGGGGCAGGAATCAGGATCCCCTCTCCCTTTGGGAGAGGGGTAGGGGTGAGGGCGGCACGGCCGGAAGCGTTTGATCCGGCCGATCCGGAGCGCCCTCACCCGCGCCTCGCGGCGCGGCCTCTCCCAGAGAGAGAGGCGATAAGGGTGACGGGGAAAGGACACTAGGAGACGAGCCATGCTTTCCATCGCAGACAAGGACCTTGGCACGCCGCCCGGCACTTCGCAGAAACTGGTGAAGCTGAGCATCGACGGCTTCGAGGTGGAAGTGCCGGAAGGTATCACCGTGCTGCGCGCGGCGGCGCTGGCCGGCATCGGCATTCCCAAGCTGTGCGCCACCGAACAGCTGGACGCCTTCGGCTCCTGCCGGCTGTGCCTGGTGCAGATCGAGGGCATGAAGGGCTACCCCGCCTCCTGCACCACCACCGTGGCGGAAGGGATGAAGGTCACCACCCAGAACGCCAAGCTCGGCGAGCTGCGCCGCGGCGTGATGGAGCTGTACATCTCCGACCACCCGCTGGACTGCCTGACCTGCCCCGCCAACGGCCACTGCGAGCTGCAGGACATGGCCGGCGCGGTGGGCCTGCGCGAGGTGCGCTACGGCTACGCGGGCGCCAACCATCTGGGCTTGAAGAAGGACGAGAGCAATCCCTACTTCACCTTCGATCCTGCCAAGTGCATCGTCTGCTCGCGTTGCGTGCGCGCCTGCGACGAGGTGCAGGGCACGCTGGCGCTGACAGTGCAAGGGCGCGGCTTCGACTCCAAGATCGCCGCCAGCCAGAACGACGACTTCCTCGATTCCGAGTGCGTCTCCTGCGGCGCCTGCGTGCAGGCCTGCCCCACCGCCACCCTGTCCGAGAACTCGCTGATCGAGGCCGGCCAGGCCGAGCACAGCGTGATCACCACCTGCGCCTACTGCGGCGTAGGCTGCTCCTTCCGCGCCGAGATGCGCGGCGCCGAGGTGGTGCGCATGGTGCCCAACCCGGACGGCCACGCCAACCACGGCCACTCCTGCGTGAAGGGCCGCTTCGCCATCGGCTACGCCACTCACCCGGACCGCATCACCAAGCCGATGATCCGCGCCAGCATCGCCGAGCCCTGGCGCGAGGTGAGCTGGGAGGAGGCGATCGGCCACGCCGCCGCCGAGTTCAAGCGCATCCAGGCCAAGTACGGCCGCGACTCCGTCGGCGGCATCACCTCCTCCCGCTGCACCAACGAGGAGACCTACCTGGTGCAGAAGCTGGTGCGCGCCGCTTTCGGCAACAACAACGTGGATACCTGCGCCCGCGTCTGCCATTCGCCCACCGGCTACGGACTCAAGCAGACCCTGGGCGAATCGGCCGGCACCCAGACCTTCGATTCCGTGATGTACGCCGACGTGATCCTGGTGATCGGCGCCAACCCCACCGACGCCCACCCGGTGTTCGCCTCGCAGATGAAGCGGCGCCTGCGCCAGGGCGCGCGGCTGATCGTGGCCGACCCGCGCCGCATCGACTTGGTGCGCACCCCGCACATCCAGGCCGACCATCACCTGCAATTGCGCCCTGGCACCAATGTGGCGCTGCTCAACGCCATGGCCCACGTCATCGTCACCGAGGGCCTGGTGAACGAAACCTTCGCCGCCGCCCGCTGCGAGGCGGAAGCCTTTGCCAGGTGGAAGGCCTTTGCCGCCGAGCTGCGTAATTCTCCGGAGACGCTGGAGGCGGAGACCGGCGTGCCGGCGCAGCAGGTGCGCGCGGCGGCGCGGCTCTACGCCGGCGGCGGCAACGCCGCCATCTACTACGGCCTGGGCGTGACCGAGCACAGCCAGGGCTCCACCGCCGTGATGGCCATCGCCAACCTGGCCATGGCCACCGGCAACATCGGCCGCGAGGGCGTGGGCGTGAACCCGCTGCGCGGCCAGAACAACGTGCAGGGCTCCTGCGACATGGGCTCCTTCCCGCACGAGCTGCCGGGCTACCGCCACGTCGGCGGCGCCGAAGTGCGCGGGCAGTTCGAGCGCGACTGGGGCGTGAGCATCCTGCCCGAGCCCGGCCTGCGCATCCCCAACATGTTCGAGGCGGCGCTGGACGGCGAGTTCAAGGGCCTCTACGTGGAAGGCGAGGACATTGCGCAGTCCGACCCCAACACCCAGCACGTCACCGCCGCCCTGTCGGCGCTGGAGTGCGTGGTGGTGCAGGACCTGTTCCTCAACGAGACCGCCAAGTTCGCCCACGTGTTCCTGCCCGGCTCCTCCTTCCTGGAGAAGGACGGCACCTTCACCAACGCCGAGCGGCGCATCTCGCCGGTGCGCAAGGTGATGAGCCCGCCCGGCGGCTATGCCGACTGGGAGATCACCCAGCTCCTCTCCAACGCGCTGGGCTACGCCATGGACTACGCCCACCCGTCCCAGATCATGGACGAGATCGCCCGCCTCACGCCCACCTTCGCCGGCGTGAGCTACGACAAGCTGGACCGGCTGGGCAGCATCCAGTGGCCGTGCAACGACCAGGCGCCGGAAGGCACGCCGATCATGCACGTGGGCGAGTTCGTGCGCGGCCAGGGCCGCTTCCTGCTCACCGAGTACGTGCCCACCCGCGAGAAGGTCAACGCCCGCTACCCGCTCATCCTCACCACCGGCCGCATCCTCTCGCAGTACAACGTGGGCGCGCAGACGCGCCGCACCCAGAACAACGTCTGGCACGAGGAGGACCGCCTGGAGATCCACCCGCACGACGCCGAGGAGCGGGGAGTGCAGGACGGCGACTGGGTGGGCGTGCACAGCCGCGCCGGCGAGACCGTGATGCGCGCCCAGGTCAGCGCGCGCATGCAGCCCGGCGTGGTCTACACCACCTTCCACTTCCCGGACTCCGGCGCCAACGTCGTCACCACCGAGAACTCCGACTGGGCCACCAACTGCCCGGAGTACAAGGTGACCGCCGTGCAGGTCACGCGCGTGAGCCAGCCCTCCGAATGGCAGCAGCGCCACCGCAGCTTCAGCGAGCGGCAGGAGCAGCTGCTGCACCCGCCGTCCGATGTCACAGCCCTCAAGTAGCGAGCCCCCCGCGCCGCCGCCAGCGGGGGGGGGGGGGGGGGGGGGGGGGGGGGGGGGGGGGGGGGGGGGGGGGGGGGGGGGGGGGG